>CAXTFT010000053.1:0-21297 GCA_964243585.1 uncultured Terriglobus sp. | reverse complement strand
GGCACAGTCAGGATACTTCGTCAGCAACTGGTGGCCGTTGTAGTGAAAGTCGCCGATGATGGGTGTGTTCCAGCCTTTTTTCGCGATACCTTCCACGATGTAAGGAAGAGCCTGCGCGGCTGCGTCGTTGTTCACCGTGACGCGCACCATCTCAGAACCGGCGCGTGCCAGCGCGGAGATCTGTTGAATGGAGCTTTCTATGTCTGCGGTGTCGGTGTTGGTCATCGACTGCACGACGACCGGGGCATCGGAGCCGACGCGAACGCTCCCAATCTTCACGGAGACGGCTTTGCGACGAACGATCTCGGGCATGAGAACCTCCCGGTAAGTTTACCAAACAAGCGATACACTAAGCCCATGTGGCCCGGTAGCTCAGATGCATAGAGCGGCGCACTCCTAACGCGAAGGTCGCAGGTTGGACTCCTGCCCGGGCCACCACTTTCCAGCCCGCTTGGACACGGGGGCTGTACTCCAAAGCGCAGCGCTCATACTTATTGACATGGACTATGCGCGCAACCTTGAGAACCCTTGGCGTGAAATAGGGTCGGTGCAGCATGGCTCGTCCTCTATCCTTAATAAGGAGAACACCGACCATGCAGATGTTTGGGGCAGGTACGTCATGGAGCATGGGTGTCAGGACGGCTGTCCTTGGTACGCTTTTGCTGGCGTCGCCATCTTTCTGTTTCGCAGAAGCCAAGCCGATGCCTGTGATTAACGCAAAGACACTCAGTGGGGAAGCAGTCAGGCTGCCAGGTACCGCGAGCGGTCAGGTGATTGTGCTTGTCTTCGGCTTCACTCGCTCTGCAAAAGGGGAAGGTGAAGCCTGGGGCAAGGGCCTTATCGAAATGCAGCGTGAGCGGAATAACTTCAACTTCTTCCAGATAGCAATGCTTTCCGGCGCTCCGCGCTTCACGCACGGCATTATTACTCGCGCGATGCGCGCATCTGTGCCCGCGGCCTACCAGCCGCACATGCTGTTGCTCACAGAGAACGGCAAGCAGTGGAGAGACTTGCTCGATGTGACAGATGACAGAGCCGCGTACGTGGTTCTTTGCAATCCTGCTGGCGAAATCGAGTGGAAAACAAAAGGCGCAAGTAAGGCTCAGATGGATGCGTTGCGTGCCCAGCTACACAGAGATGCAAAGTAGTGTCTACACCTATAGCCGCTTCTTACACGGTGCTCGTACCTGCTCGAACTAAAAATAGCTCTACCACTATGAGTGCTCACATTTACGTCGGACATGCAGGACAACTCGCCCAATTTGACTCCGGTAATTGACGGATTCTGTAGCCTTGCGGTTCAGGCAGCCGTCCAGCCACCATCAATTGGAAACACCGCGCCGTTGATGAAGGACGCCTCATCCGAGCAAAGGTAGCGAACCATGCTGGCGATGTCCTCAGGTGTTCCTAGCCGTCCAACAGGCTGCCTGGCTACCAACTGCTCCCGAACCTTCTCTTTTTCGTGCGCATGGTACTTCTCCAAATAGCCTTCGACAAAGGGCGTCTGCACAGTGCCTGGAGCCACCGCATTTACCCGCAGTTCGCGGGGGTACTCCACCGCCAGTTGCCTAGTCATAGCCAGCACCGCGCCCTTGGTGGCGCAGTACGCGAACCGGCCTTTGATGCCGACCATCCCTGCAACCGAACCGATGTTCACAATGGAGCCACGCGCGGTAAGCAGCAATGGCAGGAATGCCTGCGTGACATAAAAGATGGAGTAAACGTTGACCTTCATCAGCCGGTCAAAGTCGTCCGGCTGCACGTCCATTACACTGCCAACATGGCCAATGCCGGCGTTGTTGATCAGGATGTCGAGCCGCGCCTGACACTTTGCAACCTGCTGGATAGAAGAGATGTCAGTGACATCCATGTGGACGGCTTGCGCGGCTTCCAGCTCTGACGCAACCAGCTGCGCGGCATCGAGGTTCAAGTCGGCGACCAGTACGCGAGCGCCTGCGCGGGAAAGTTCACGGCAGGTTGCTGCGCCGATACCGCTGCCGCCGCCGGTGACTAGCGCGACTTTATTCTGCAGGCTGAAGGCGCTTTGAAGTTGATCCATGTTTTACATTTCCTGCCGTACGCGGTTGCGCAATTCACCGATACCCTGGATGGTGAGGACCATCTCTTCGCCAGATTTGAGCCAGCGCTTCGGATCGCGACCCAGGCCCACGCCCTCCGGCGTTCCCGTGCTGATGATGTCGCCCGCTTCAAGCGGTGTAAGGCTTGAGATGTGTTCGATGATTTGGGGGACCTTGAAGATCAGATTTGCCGTGTTTGACTTCTGCAGCATCTCGCCGTCAATGGCAAGGCTGATGTCCAAGGCATGAGGATCTGCAATCTCATCGGCGGTCACAATGCATGGTCCCATCGGGGTAAACGTGGGAAAGCTTTTGCCGAGTGTCCACTGTGATGTGGCTAGCTGAATGTCACGCGCACTTACATCATTGACGATCGTGTAACCGAAAACGTGTTCCTGCCACTTATCTGCCGGGATGCGATAGCCGGGTTTGCCGATGACAACAGCTAACTCGACTTCATAATCCGGCTCGCTGCTGTTTTTAGGTAAGATTATGTCGTCACCGGGACCACATACCGACGACGATAACTTCATAAATACCGTAGGAACCAGTTGCACCTTCATCTTCGACTCTGCCGCGTGATCCGCATAGTTGAGGCCAACGGCAAAGATGCGCGGTGGCTTTTGCAGCGGAGCAACCAGCCGCACTGTCTCCACAGACAAGCCTTCGTCTTCTGTAGCCGCGGCGCATTGATCCAGTGCATGCTGCCCGCCTGCGATCAGGTCCAGGAGCGACTTGTAACCCGCAGCTGCCGGTACGTTGTAAATGCGCCCATCCTTCAGGATGCCGGGGCGTACCTGATCCCCATCTAAAACGAAAGACACAAACTTCATGCGATCTCCAATCACTCCGTATCAGTTCTGCTGGTAAGTACACGGTCCAGGTGGATGTAACCGCCGTCAACGACTACATGCTGGCCCGTAGTATGCGCTGATTGAGACGGGGACAGTAGAAACAATACGGCGGCTGCGATCTCCTGTGGGGTGGTCAATCGCTGTTCCAGTGGAACGCGCTGCGCGACCCCGCGAAGCGACATTTCCGGATCGGCCTGCCTTCCAATCCAGGTGCGGTACTGCGGCGTCATCACTTCGGCCGGTATTACAGCATTCACACGGATGCGATACGGCAGCAGTTCTACCGCCCACTCCCTTGTCAGCGCAAGCTGCGCACCTTTGGCGGCGGCGTACGCAGAAGTTCCTCCCTGGCCTGTGAGCGCGACCTTGGAACTGATGTTTACGATGGAACCGGCAACGCGCTTCAGCCAGGGCAGCGCAAAATGGGCCAGTGCATAGCAATGCACAAGGTTCTGTTGAAGGCTTGCGGCAAACGCCCCGGGCGAGCCTGCTTCAAGTCCGACGCCGTCGTTAAAGCCGGCATTGTTGACTACCGCGTCGATACGTCCAAAGTGCTGCTCGACACGCTGGACGGCAAGACGGCACTGTTCCACGTCTGCCAGTTCCGCCGGTATGATCAGGCACTCCGCATGCTGCTGTGCAGCCCATGCCTGAAACTGCACGGCAGCATCGGTCATGCGCGTGATGATGGCGACCCTTGCACCTTCCTGCAGTGCGCCGCGGCTGATCGCTTCGCCGATGCCCGAGCCGCCGCCGGATACGACGATTACCCTGTTCTTAAGGCCTAGATCCATGATCAATCTGCTTTGAGTTCTGGAGGGTTCACGTGAGTTGGAAAACCCTGGTCATTTCTACCCAGCGGGTGGTTGGATTCGCCTGCTCATCCACCTGTTGAAAGCGGCCCATCAGCGCTTCCCACTCCAGCACCTTCGGATTGGCGGCATCCATTGCGGCTTTCTTCTCCAAGGTAAAATCGTCCTCTGTGTCGAGGATCATGAACAGGCGGTTTCCCGCGTTGTAGATCTGCATGTCCAGCACGCCAGCGGCGTGAATGCTTTGCTGTATCTCAGGCCATACAGCCCTGTGATGCGCAATGTACTCATCGATGAGAGATGGGTCGGGCCTAAGGTCCAGCATCAGGCAAAGACGGCGCATGACTTCAGACCTTTCCCGCCAGATCATACGCGACGTGCCCGATAGCAATGGACGTCACCGACTCGCGTTGTCATTTTTCGCAAGCCGAGTATACGTTGAAGGTGCGTCGAGTAGCAGTCGTGAGGTATGGCTCTGAAGCAGCCGATTAGGTATTTGAGCGCAAGGCGAGATCGCAACCGGTCCGACACAACAGCACCTGCGCTACGCATTGATGCTCATCAGCACTTTTGGCACTACAAACCGGAGGAGTTCCCCTGGCTTCAAGGAGACCTTGAGTGCCTGCGGGGCGATTACCGCATTGAGGATCTCGCGTTCGAAATGTCATGCGCGAACGTCTCAGGGACGGTCGCAGTGCAGGCGAGGCAGACAGAGGCTGAGACCGCATGGTTGCTGGAGCTAGCTGCGGCGCGTGAAGAAGTCCTAGGTGTTGTAGGCTGGCTACCGCTCAGCGCAGACGACTTCTCCGCACGCCTGGAGCGGTTTGCGGGCGAACCGCTGCTGAAAGGTCTGCGGCACATCGTGCAGGCGGAGCCGGATGGCTTCCTGAGTGGTGCCGGCTTCGAACGTGGTATTCGCCGCCTGGCTGGAACCGGCCTCGTGTATGACATCCTGATCCTTGAACGGCAGATGCGGGAGGTGATTGCCTTTGTTGACCGTCACCCAGGGCAGTCGTTTGTCCTCGACCATCTCGCAAAGCCCTGCATCGCGACGCGAAAAATGGAGCCGTGGCAGAGCAACCTGCAAGAGCTCGCCCTGCGGCCGAATGTCACTTGCAAGCTCTCCGGTATGGTGACCGAGGCCGGTCGAACTTGGACTTCCGCCGATCTTAAGCCTTACTTCGACGTTGCCGTGGAGGCGTTTACGCCAGGGCGGCTGATGGTTGGTTCGGACTGGCCGGTGCTGACAGCGCACTGCACCTACCGCCGATGGTGGCAGACAGTGGCGGACTGGGTCGCGCCGCTCTCACAGGATGAGCAGAGCGACATCCTGGCAAAAACGGCACTCCGCGTGTACAGTCTGCAGTTGCCTTCTTCGCTCATCACGACCTGAGTGGTGGAGACGCCAGCGTGCAGCGCCTACGATGTGATCAGGATGCGTTCAGACGCGACAAAGTTTGCGTGGAAGATCACCAGCATGTAGCGTTACGCAGTTACGCTTTGGAGATGCAACGCCCATGCTGGTCACAACTACGTCCGCTTCTTCACCGCGCGAAAGTGGTGCTCCGCTGCTGCCGCCGGGCGTCTTGCGCGTCTTTGTACTGATTACCGGTCTTTTCTTTCTGTGGGGCATACCCAACAACCTGAACGATGTTCTGATCCGGCAGTTCATGAAGTCGTTCGCGCTTAGCCGCTTTCAAGCCGGGTTGGTGCAATCTGCGTTTTACCTTGGCTATTTTGTGCTGGCACTGCCTGCGGGCATGCTGATGCGCCGTAAGGGATACAAGAGCGGCTTTGTGACCGGCCTGCTGTTGTTCAGTTGCGGCTGCTTTCTGTTCTGGCCGGCTGCGCAGTCCGGGCAATACGGTTTCTTTCTTATTGCGTTGTTTGTTGTTGCAAGCGGACTCGCGTTTCTTGAGACAGCGGCGAACCCTTTCATCGCCCAGCTTGGGCCCACCTCCACGTCAGAATCGCGACTGAACCTGGCCCAGGCGTTCAATCCGATCGGCGCCATTCTTGGCGTGCTGGTGGGTACCCGGTTTATCTTCTCCGGCCTGGAACTGACGGCTACGCAGAAGGCTGCCATGCAGGCCGCGGGAACCTACACCGCGTACCTGCACAGCGAAACCTTGCGCGTGGTGACGCCATATCTCGCGCTGGGCGTGCTGGCTCTGCTGTGGGCTGTGATGATTCTGCTGACCAAGCTGCCGGCATTTATCACCGCGCGCGAGCACAGCGCAGAGACCGGCGGCAGCTGGCGAACGTTGTTCCAGCAGAAGCATTTCGTCCTGGCGCTGCCAACGCAATTTATGTACATCGGTGCGCAGGTAGGTACATGGAGCTACTTCATCCAGTACTCGCAGGATTACGGACACGTGAGTGAGCGAACCGCAGGCATACTGCTGACCTGCACACTTGGCGCGTTTGGCATCGGACGTTTCGCGTCGTCATATCTTATGCGCCTGGTACTGCCCAGCCGATTAATGACAATCTACGCAGTGCTGAACATCCTGCTGCTGCTGCTTGGTATCTGCATGCCGGGCTGGGGAGGTCTGCTGGCCATTCTGCTGACCAGCTTCTTCATGTCGGTCATGTTCCCCACCATTTTCGCCATGGGCCTGAAGGATCTTGGGCCGAACACAAACCTTGGCGGTTCACTACTGGTGATGACGATTATCGGCGGTGCCATCATGACACCACTGATGGGTTGGGTGGCTGAGAAGGCGCATAGTACCGCCGCGTCTTACCAGATGCCGCTGTATGGTTATGTAGCTGTGCTGCTGTTTGCGTTGTATATGACTCGCTACACGCGTGGCCGAACCGCTGTTTCAACCTTCGACGTGTAGGGTCAGGTAAGCACTTGATACGTCTGCTCTTCGGCCGCAAACAAATCAGGCGGTTTCGGTCAGGTCTTTTACCGCATGCAGGTCGCTGGTGTACTCCTCTGCCGGAAGCTCATCCAGCACCGCCTGCAGCTCGCGCAGAAGCGGCGCACTGATTCTGCCTGCGCGGCGTGCATCGTGTAACAGGGTGCAAAGTTCATCTTCATGTTGCGCAATGCAGCGCATGGTATGAAGCAGCGAATCCAGCCGGTGCGTCAACGAGTCCACTTCCGGCTTTTTCGCAGCCTTCGCTGCTGGTTTCGCAGCCTGCTTTGCCGTAATGCTCTTTCCCGTTGACTTTGCACTCTTCTTCACAGCGTGCTTTGTAAAAAGCCTCTTTGTCTGCTTTGCTGCGTTCTTCACCATGCTGTGTTCGATGCAGCCTGTCAGAAATCGAAGCGTGCGCCCAACTGTATCTGGCGCGAAGTGGTCAAGGTGTTCGTGATCAAGCCGGCACTTGCCACGGGTCCTGTTGTGGTGAAAACATTGCGTTGGCTGGGTATGGCGAAGTTCGCCCGGTTGGGAATGTTGAACACTTCAGCACGTAACTGCAAGCGGCTGCGTTCACCGAAGAGAAAGCTCTTGTTGATGGCGCCGTCAATGGAGATGAGACCGGGGCCGATTAGGGTGTTGCGTCCCAGGTTGCCGTAGTAACCCGGTGCTGGTAACGCGAACGCCGTGGGATCGAAGTACTGAACCGGGCCGCCTTTAACAGGATTGGAACTGCGGCCGGGCACGAGGTCTGGCCGCTCAGGCGAAGGTCCCGTGCCGAAGCGCGCCCGTGCGCTGTCGTAGCTGACAAGTGCGGAGAAGGGTGCGCCGCTGCTAAGCACAGCAATGCCGTTGGCCTGCCAACCGGCCGTCAGCCACTTGGGTCCATGGAAGCGTGGAAGCTCTGTCGTAACAGACGTGCTGCTGTAGTGCCGCAGATCGTAGTTGGAGAGACCCTTTTCCGCGGCAAGACTGTCCGGGTCCTGCGGCACATCGTTTTCCGTACCCTGGGCAGTGACCAGCGAGCTGGTATCCAGCGCTTTGCTCCACGTGTAGTTGGAGCGTAGTTGCAGAAAATTGTGGAAGCGGTAGTCCAGCGTGGCACGCAGGGCATGGTAGCTCGACAGGCCGTTCGTCTGCTTGTAACGAATAGCTGTAAAAGCCGTGTTGCGCACAGTTGAGTTCACTGGGAAAAACTTGCGCCCGTTCACGATCTGCGGGGTGGCCTGGTTCGCATCTGTAATGCGTTGGTCGTGCACGCCGCGATTTGCGGAGTAGGCCAGGGTAAGCACCGCGCCACGCGCAAGTTGTTGCTGAACACTGGTATTCCACTGCATCACGTAGGGGCTTGCCGGCCGGTACTGCACCACGTCGATGCGGCCCAGCACAAAGTTTGCAGGGGTAATGGTGACGCGCGGAAACGTTGGATTTGTGACACTGCCCACGGTGAAAAACGGAGGCTGGCGGCTTCCCGCGTTCAGGTAAAAATCGGTCCACAGCGGGTCGAAATAGATGCCGAAAGCGCCTCGCACTGTTGTGCTGCAAGTCTTGCCTGGCGAGTAGGCGAAGCCGACACGCGGTGCAAAATTCAGGTTTGCCGGATTGGTGTAGATCGGCCCTACCGTGTCGCTTCTGTCCTGAAGAATGTCGCGAACGGTGGCCTGCAGTCCGTCAATCTCAACCGGTACACTGGCACGTTCGTAACGTAAACCCGCCGTCAGGTTCAGTGCCTGGCTGGCACGGTATGTGTCTGTGATGTAGGCCGATTCCATGTGTTGCCGCCAGTGCCTGCGCGGGTTTGAACCGGGTAGCGCGATCTCAACCGCGGAAGGTAGCGCCTTCAAAAATCTGTCTACCGAGGTGAACTGGTAAAAGCCGTTCTGCGATTGTGCCGCCTGCTGGGGAAAGATGATCTGCTTCTCGTCCGCGCCGAACGTAAGGGTGTGCCGGCCTGCTGTGAGGGTCAGGTCGTCACTGCCCTGAAACAGGTTCAGAACGTTAACGTTATTCCCAAAGCGCATGGGGCCGATCATGGCAAGACCGGTAATGCTAATGGAGCCAAACGGATTGCCGGGCACAAACGAAAGCGAAGGACTAAGATCTTTGAGAATGTTGTATTCCAGCGTGTAATAGCTGCGGTTGTAACTGGCCCTGGCCTGGTTCACCAGGCGTTGTGAAAAACTGTGCGTCATCTGCGCGGTGGCATACTGCGCAAGCGATCGATTGTGACTGGCGGATAACTGCAGCGAATCGGGTGTGCGGACATTAGCGTTATCGAACTGGAAACGCGCGAAGTACGAGGTGCGATCAGAACGCTGGTGATCAAAGCGGACCACGAAGAAGTCTTCACCGGTCACACTGGTGTTTGCGGCTTGATAGATTCCGGTTCCGTCACTGAAAACCGTACTGTTGGGCGACGGAATGATGGCGAGAAAGGGCTGTACCGCGGCAATGCTCGTCGCACGCGACGTGGCGTTCGGCACCAACGCCTGGGTGGTGATGCCAAGATTCTGACGTAGCCCCTCGTAGTTGCCAAAGAAAAAGGTGCGTGTGCGGCCGACAGGTCCGCCGACCGAGCCACCAAACTGGTTGCGCTGAAACGCAGGGATCGGCGACTGCTTTGCGTCGAAATAGTTCTTCGCATCCAGGGCGGAGTTGCGAACAAACTCAAACAGGCTGCCGTGCAGGCGGTTGGTGCCGCTGCGGGTAATCTCATCGATGATGCCGCCGCTGGTGCGGCCATATTCCGCGCCGTAGCCGTTGGTCAGAACGCGAAATTGTGCAATGGAGTCAACCCCTGGGATGACGCCGGAAGCGCCACCGGGCGTGTTGTTATAGGCGTCGTTTACGTCGGTGCCGTCCAGTAGAAATGCCACCTGGTTGGGACGGCGTCCCTCGATTGAAATCTGGCGGCCAAGGCCTTGAGAGTCCGGATTGATGCGACGGGAGGGCACCACGCCGGGTGACAGCAGCGCAAGTTGGGTGGTGTCGCGGCCGTTCAACGGTAGTTGTTCGATGGCGCGGATGCCGGTGACTGCGGAGAGCGATGGATCTTCCCGCTCCAGCATGGCTTCTTGTGTCTCCACGGTAACGTCTGCCGCGGTGGCCTGCACACGCAATTCCACGTCGATGCTGGCGCGCTCGCCCACGGTGAGCAGGATGCTTTGCCGGGCCGGTGCAAAGCCCGGTGCCTCCACCGTGACGCTGTACAGGCCGGCGGGCAGTTGGGACAGGGAGTAGAGACCTGCGTCATTGGAGTCGGTTGCCCGCTGTGCGGACCGACTTTCTTCTGTGACGACTACTTTGGCGTGCGCGACCGAGCTGCCGCTACCATCCCGCACAATGCCAGATAGCGAGGCATTCGCACCCTGTGCAGGTGCCATGTGGCTGCAACATGCAGTAACAACGGCAATGGAAACAGTCCGGCAAACGAAAAACTTGCCCTTGTTTGACCTACCGCCGCTTGCTGTAAACCTACTCATCCATTCAGCATAGAGCGCCTGGCTGCCTTTGGCGACGCGGGTATCGCGTGTCACTGTAAAACGATGCTGCCACTACGCGGTGCGGTGAATGGTCACTGCATTGGCCTGGCTGATGGAAGTAAGCAGAAGTGTTGATACGTTGACATGGGCGGGACGGGTTACAGCCCATACAATCGCGTCTGCAACATCGTCCGGTGTCAACGGCGTGGCGTTTGCATAAACCTTTGCCGCACGTTCCTTGTCACCACCGAAGCGAACCTCGCTGAAGCGCGTCTCCACCATGCCGGGGTCGATGCTTGTCACACGCACGGGAGTTCCCAGCAGATCAATGCGCGTGCCTTCGCTCAGTATCTTCTCGGCGGCTTTAGTCGCGCAATACACTGAGCCGCCTGCGTAGGCCATGTATGCAGCCGTCGAACCCATGTTGATTACATGCCCAGCATTACGCTCCACCATGCCGGGCAGAACCGCGCGTGTGACGTAGAGCAGGCCTTTGACGTTGGTGTCGATCATCTCGTCCCAGTGGTCTTCGTCGTCCAGGTAGATCTTCTCCAGGCCACGCGCAAGGCCGGCATTGTTCACAAGAATGCCGATGTCCTGCCACTCCAATGGCAGTTGCGCTATGGCGGACTGGACTGTGAGCCTGTTCCGCACATCAAGCGCAAAGGTGTGCACGCCTTGCGCACCAATCGCCAGCGCCTCTTGCTCCACAGAGGCCAGCGCCTCTGTAGAGCGGGCGCAAAGCAGCAGACGAACGCCTTCTTTTGCCAATGCCAGCGCGGTGGAACGGCCGATGCCCGAACTGGCTCCGGTAATCAATGCAATTTTCTCTCGGATGCTGATGCCCATAGATCCTCGAGGTGTGAGATGCGTTCCGAGCAGCTGTGTAGAGGAAGACCTAAAGAGAAAAGGCTGCCGGACGGCAGCCTTTTCTCTTTCTAAAGCAGATGCACTACTGACCGTTGTCAGTCGGTGCCTGTGTCTGGACGCCGATGGACGGCCCGGAGACGACCATCTCGACACGACGATTCTGTGCCTTGCCTTGTGCCGTGCCGTTATCTGCAACCGGATGCGACTTGCCGTAGCCGGTGGAGGTGATGTTGCCGGGATCGACGTTGTTGCTAATGAGAAAGGCCTGGGTCGCGTTGGCGCGGTCCTGACTCAGCTTTACGTTATATTCATCGCCGCCAACAGAGTCGGTGTAGCCCTCGATCTGCAGTTTCAGATCAGGGTACTGCTGCAGAATGACAGAAACCTTCGCAAGCGAAAGCTGTGCGGTCTGCTTCAGGTTGCTCTTGCCGGTGTCGAACAGGACGTCGCCAAGTGTCACAACCAGGCCACGAGCCGTTTCCTGGGTTGCCAGTACAGAGTTCAACTGCGCGCGCAGCCTCTGCCGAATGGCAACAACGGATTGCTGCGCTGCCGCGGCCTTGGCGGCAGAGTCTGCCGCAGCAGCGTTGGCCGTCGCCGCCTGAGCCTCAGCGCGTGCACGTTCCGCCGCTGCCCGGTCGGCAGCAGCCCGTGCGCGTTCCGCATTCAGGGCTTCCTGCTGCGCCGCAAGCTGCGACTGGGCTGCCTGGGCCTCCGCAGCCTGACGTGCATCAATCTGCGCCTGCTGCCGCTCTGCCTCGCGCTTACGCAGGGAAGAGATGCGCGCGTCCTCTGCACGCTGTACGGCATCGCGCGCGTAGGTGATCTCCATCTTTACGTCGCGGTGCTTGTTCTGATCCATGTCATCTGCGTTCTGAAGGGCTGTCCTCACCTGCGCAAGAATATCCGGCGCGTAACGCTCCGCTCCTGCGAGACGTGCGATGTTGTAGGCGTTGTGTGCTTCATACAGTTCCAACGGGCTGTGCTCGGTGCGTGTAATGGGATCGACCACCGTCTTCGATCCGGCTGTGTCCGCATACAGACCTTTTGGCAGCAGGGTGTACTTTGCATTGACCTTGCCGAGGACACCCTGCGTCTTGTCTTCAATGACACGGTTTTCCAGCACCACGATGTCGCTGGGTACTTTTACGGCAAAGTAGGGCTCCGCTGTCACAATCAACCCGAATGACTGCAGACCGGTAGTTACCTGCAGGTCGACTTTGTTGCCGCCTGTGGGCAGCACCTCACCCAAGTTGGAGGGGGTCCCGTCCGGCGTAATAGCCCACAAAACATAAGTCAGGTACTCCGTACCGAAACCGTTTGCAGGCTGCATGTCTTCCAGGTGAACGTTGATGGAGATACGTCCCTTATCGCTGCCGACCTTTGCATCGCCCTTGGCGCGGGGCAGCAGGGGAGTGCCCACCATGGCGATCTTTGTCGAACCACTGCGATGAAAGTAGTTCACGGCATCCAGGTCGCGGCGGACTACATTTACCCGGAACAGCGGAACACCATTCAACTCGCCGACCGGACGGCCACCATTCTGCACGCCGTTCGCGGTTCTCGGGTCTGCAGTTGGGTTAAGTTCCTGCGCCGGTGCGACGCCATAGGATAGAACACCTGTAAGTACCAGCGCCGCACCGAAACGTGCAGACATAACTTGTTTGTATTTCATAAATCCTCTCGTCCCGTAGATTGTGCATGGGAGTAGTGAACATGCGGGGAACACATTCGTTGTGTTGGATGCCCTGCCGGAGAGCAAAGTAGCCGGATTCCCCGTTCTTCGCCTGCCGAATAGTTCCCCGCGCTGGATGCGGAGCCGGAGTGAAGTATCCCGCAAGAATGCTTCTTCGTGCCTGGTGTTAGTGCAGGTACGCAAAACTAAAGACCTTGCGGGCTGGCCCTGCGTTCGGAAATGACGATTACTTCTTGGCGGATGGACTTCAAGAACACTATCGGCTGCCTTTAGAACGAGAATAGCTACTGGATCGTTACACTGTGGTGAGCCACTCCCCGCGCGTGTTGTGGCGTGCGCGCATGCGATCCCTGATCCTACCCACGTTAGCCGTCTTGCTGCTGCCGGATCCCGGTACCGAGGCGACTGTGCGCTACAAAGCCTGGCAGTGGCAGCGCGTGATTGAGCCAGCCAGCGGTGCCCCAGCAAACGAACAGTGCGCAGTGCTGGACGCAGATTTGTACACAGCCGCCGCGCCCGGTCTGCGCGATGTACGGCTGGTGCAGGATGGGCGGGAGATTGCCTATGCTTTGGCGGAAAGTTACGACGAGCCAGCCCTGCACGCCGGCCCTGCTGGCAGCAACCAGACGGATCGTTCGCTGTACACCACGGTTCTTCGCATTCCTTTAATGAACGTAACGCCGCCAAAGCCGGCTGGCACGCCAAGCGAAACCATCGAACAGGGTGCAGCAGTGCTGTTGCAACGCGTTCCCGTCGAGCGTGTCGAATTCACTGCTGACGCCGTCAAGAACACCCCCTTGCCTCTTAGCAGGAGCCGGCCCCTGGCCACGATTTTCTTTCGCCTGCTTGCCACCCCCAATCTCCATGGCATTGCGCGCACCGCGCAGCAGCAGCCAACGGCAGGCGAACTAATCGAAGACCGACTTGATGCAGATCACCCCGTCGAACGAACGGCGATCGGAGCAAACCTGCAGGGGAGCGCGCGTGTTTTGGTTACAGTCCAGCCGGGTAGCAGACACTACTCGGGTGTTCTGCTGGAGATGCACCAGCGCTCGATCTGCTACCAGCCACTCACATCGGCACCGCTGATGCTGTTCTACGGCAACGGCGATGCGCGGCCAAAGCACTACGAGTACTCCTCGCACTATCGGCCCACGTCCACGCCCTTGCTTGCACACCTTGGACCTGCGCAGCGGAATCCGAACTACCGCTCAGAACCCGCGCGAGCTTTTGTGCCAACACGCCTGCAACGGCTTAGCACGGCTGTTTGCGTGGCAGTCGCGGGCTTTCTGTTGACCGCTGTCTTACTGCTCCGCAGCCGCTAATTCGTGCAGTGTGTTGCAGCGTCACCACTGCTGAGTGAATCAAGAAGGACCTTTGCCACAACAACCAACGACTGGTACGGAACGCTGCTATCAGCCAGCGAGATGAACTTGGCCATGGCATCCTTCGCCTCTGGCAATTGGCAGCTATAGGTCAGGGATTGCGCCCGTGAGAAGTAGGCGTAGTAGCAGTTTGGCGCGCTTTTGATCGACATATTTGACAGTCGCAGTACCTCGTTCCACTCGCCACGTGCGCGCGCGCCATCAATCGGCAGCATGTACTTTTTGTTGGCGGTGTGGTCAATGTAGACAGAGCCGGAGTAGTCGTCCCGGATAGTCTGCGTGCCATCGGGCGCGCACACGCTGTGAATGGTGGCGGTGTCATTGGTGGGCTTGCCCTCGCCGCCAAACTGAGCATGTGCGCACGTAGACACCAAGGCAAAACTTGTCGCAACGACGACATCGGAAAGCTTCATGCGCAGTAGCGTAGCAGTCCCATGAGACGTTTCAGAAGCCTGTCGTTATACAACCTTAAGAACTTTCTGCGCGAAAGGAAAGTTCCAGCAGAACACTGCACTCCATACAGGACGCGTGTTATCGAACCGCCTCGTCCACTTCGCGGAAGTAGTCGGGCGACTTCAGGATTTCTCGCGGCTTGGACCCGTCCGCAGGTCCAACCAGGCCATCGCGCTCCATCATGTCGATGAGTGCTGCTGCGCGACCATAGCCTATGCGCAGACGGCGCTGCAGCAGGGAAGTGCTTGCCTTGCCGAACTCGAAGACCAGTCGCACGGCGTCCGGGAAAAGCTCATCTTCATTGCCTGCGTCGTCTGCATCACGGTCGTTGCCCTTCTCATCCTTCGGACCTTCCAGGAAGCCTTCGACATACTCGGCTTCGCCCTGCTGCCTCCAGAAGGCGACCACGTCGGAAATCTCCTTCTCCGTGACGAACGGCGCATGAACGCGCTGCAGTCTTGACGTTCCCGGCGGCAGGAAAAGCATGTCGCCGCGTCCCAGCAGACTCTCCGCGCCATTGGAATCGATGATCGTGCGCGAGTCCACTTTAGTGGCCAGGCGGAAGCTCATGCGTGTGGGCACGTTCGCCTTGATGAGGCCTGTGATTACGTCCACGCTGGGCCGCTGCGTTGCCAGCACCAGGTGGATGCCGACCGCGCGAGCCATCTGCGCCAGCCGGGTGATGCTCTCTTCCACGTTGCTCTTGTCCAGCATCATCAGATCGGCCAGCTCGTCGATGATGATCATGATGTAGGGCAGCGGCTCCTGCGGCAGGCCATCCTCGTCGAACAGCTGACCGGTGTCAAACAGGCGGTTGTACTGGTCCAGATTGCGGACGTGGCGCGATGCCAGCAGCTTCAACCGGCGCTCCATCTCGCGCACGGCGTTCTTGAGCGCGTTCGCGGCCAGCTTCGGCTCCGTGATGATGGGCGTGAACAGGTGCGGAATGCCCTCGTACATGCCGAGTTCTACCCGCTTCGGGTCGACCAGGATCATGCGGACCTGCTCCGGCGTCGCCTTGAACAGGACGCTCATGATCATGGCGTTGATCGCGACGGATTTGCCCGAACCCGTCGACCCTGCAATCAATACATGCGGCATGGCGGCCAGGTTTGCTGTGACAATGCGACCGTTGATGTCCTTGCCCATGGCCATCTCAACCTTGCTCTTGCTGTTGGCAAAGCCCTCGCTCTCCACTACGTCGCGCAGCCAGATGGTTTCGCGTTCATGGTTCGGGACCTGGATGCCGACGGTGCTTTTCCCCGCCATGCGTTCAATCAGGATCGATTCCGCCGCCATGGCGAGGCACAGGTCGTCTGCCAATCCAGTTACCCGGCTGTACTTTACGCCTGCGTCCGGGCGGAACTCGAAGGTGGTCACGACGGGGCCGGGGTTGATCTGTGTCACCTGGCCGTCGACGCCAAACTCACCGCATTTCTCTACCAGGATGCGGGCCTCGTCGCGCAACTCTTCCTCACGCACCGCCGCGTGTTCTTCGCTGCGGTAGAGCAGGGAAGAAGGTGGCAGCTTGTAGCCATGCACACTCTTTGCGGTAAGTGTCACCGTCTTCGTGCTTTCATCCGCCCGCTTGCCAAAAGAGATGCTCTGCTCCGGCTGTGACACAGCGGCTGCCGGCGCCAGAACAGCTTCCGGCCGCGTTGCTGCAACAGCGAAGGGCACAACTTCTGCCATCCGGCTGGGCTGCCGGGCAGGCTCCTGAGCCTGTGGCCCGGTCCAATCAAACGGCTTGGCTGCAGCCGCGGCGGGTTCTGTCCAATCTGCGAAGTTCACCTGCTCCGTGACGTTTTCGTTCAGCAGATCGTTGCGCTCAAGCTGTGCGGCTGCGGCGGCCCGCAAATGAGGGGGCAATGGCGCAAATTCCGGCTCAGGTCCGGCGTCCACGTCAGTGCGCGGCATCTGCGACCAAACCGTACGTCCGGCAGGCACGGCGTCGGCGTCCTGCGCATGGTCTGCATGGATGCCTTTGCGCCAGAAGCCCCACTTCGCGAACAGGCTACCCAGCAGCGTTCCCTGTGCGGCGCGTTCGACTGCAGCCGCTGTCCTGGCGTCTACGGCGCGCTGCTTTGCCGCCGCGCGTTCACGGCGGGTTTCGAGCTTGTTTGCGGCACGCGCGGCACGCAGGTTGGCGCGCCCTCCGCGCCACTGAATGTAACGTTCCCGCATACGATAGACCACGCCAAGCCGCTGCCCGGTCCAGTCCTGCGCGGTGTTGAAGGTGAACGTGGTGCTGAGGTAAACACTCAGCAGCAGTGCTAGGCATATGACCAGACACGCACCCGGAAAGTTTAATTGGGTAACAGCGGCGTCCGCCAGCAGGCGACCCGAGACGCCTTCTACCGGCAGAGCTCCACGCCACCGAAGGTGTAGCGGAAACAGACCCAATGCGGCTGGCGCCGCCAGTACCCAGAGCACAAAACCGCTGATCTTTGCTGCTGGCGAACCCTGCGGCCGCGAACGCATCCAGCAGATGCCAAGCCGCCCGATCATCAGGGGAAACACAAGAACCGCAATACCAAGAGCCTGGAGCAGGAGGTCGCTTACCGTGGCACCTGCCCGGCCAGCCCAATTATGTACCGGTCGAAGCAATGCTGTGCCGGCAAACCCGCCCACTGTATTCCACGAAGGATCGCTGGGTGCGTAGCTGACCAGTGCAAGCAACAACAGGACCGCGACGGTCAGTAGGCCAAGACCAAGGACCTCGTTCAGCCGCCGGCTGCGGGTGGGCGTCATCTCAAGGCGAAGCGGCTTCATGTCCGTAGCTCCTGGTCTCTCAACACTCGTACCGCGGTGCACGTCTCACCATTGCGCACAGAGGGATCATGCCAATTTTCTATCCAGATACCGTGCGACCGATGCCCTATCTTCGAGAGGAACCCGCGTGGGCAACCCGCTTGCGCGGCTTGCTCTCCTATGCCTCTGTAAGAGCAAATAGCGAGCAGATGTATGCCGCCATGCGCAGAGACTTCCCGGAATAGAGGCGCGGGAGCGCCGAAAGGATCAATCCAATGGCAGAGACCCTGAAAGAAACTGAGAGTGCAGTACGTGATGTCATCAAGTCGCTGATCGATGGTCAGGAAGGTTTCAAGGACATTGGTGAAAAGTTTGAGGATGATACCCTGAAACGTTACTTTCTGGCAGAAAGCCTGAAGCGAGCACAGTTCAAGGGCGAATTGGAAGATGTGCTTATCAAAGAAGGCGTATCCGATGCATATAAAGAGAGCGGCACTATTGCAGGCGCCTTGCACCGCACCTGGGGCGATCTTAAGGCGAAATTAGGTGGCAGCGACCACACCCTGCTTGAGAGCGCAGAGCAGGGCGAGGATGCAGCAAAGAAGGCATATGCGGATGCACTCAAGCATGAACTGCCTTTGCCGATACATCAGCTACTGAGCACGCAGGCTGCACATATTCAGACCTCGCACGATTACGTGAAGGCTGCGCGCGACAGCCGCAAGTAGCATTCTCCCTCACAATCGCAAAAGGCCTCGCATCTCAGCGAGGCCTTTAGCTTTTAATGTCGTTCGGCAGGAGCGGAAATTCTATGGCAAAGCGCAATGTGCTCCATATCACCGGAATGGTCATGCAATCCCTGTTCTACATTGCGGGCGGTATCAATCACTTCTGGCATAGCCAGATGTACACGGCAATCATGCCGCCGCATTACGACCATCCACTTGGCCTGGTGCAGATCAGCGGAGCCGCGGAGATACTGGGTGGTGCCGGGTTGCTGTTGCCCGCGACACGCCGCTTCTCAGCCTGGGGCCTCATCGCCATGCTGCTGGTGTACTTTGATGTACATATCTACATGGCGCAAAATGCGGAGCGCTTTGCACCTGTTCCAGCGTGGGCGCTTTACTTACGTCTGCCTCTGCAACTGGTTTTGATCGCATGGGCCTGGAACTACGCTCGCCGTGACACGCATGTGACTGCAACGCTGGAATCTTAGGAGCTTACGGATGCGTGTGCAGCCACACCAGTAAGGCTGCGCCCAGGGCGATGCGGTAAATGGCAAAGATGCCGAAGCCGCGCTTACGCACCCATCCCAGGAACCATGCCACCACGACGTAAGCCACGACAAACGAAACCGCCATGCCGATAATAAGAACGACCCACCGTTCAGGACCCATCACCAGCGGCGTCAGCGCAGTGGCTCCACCGGCGTCAGCGATGTCCTTTGCGCTGGGATGGACGGCCTTTAGCAAGGAGTAACCTGTCGCCGCGATCATGGTTGGAATCGACAGCAGGAACGAAAACTCAAGTGCGGATGACCTGTCCATGCCGGCAATCTGACCGGCGGCAATGGTTGTCATAGAGCGGGATGTGCCCGGCACGACCGCGCTCAGTACCTGGCAAAGCCCTATCCACACGGCCTGCGGCAGATTTACTTCTTCCACGTGCGTAATGTCCGGCTCGCGCCTGCTGGCCCAGATATCCACAACCCACATCACGATGCCGCCAACCAGCAGAGCGAGAGCTATGACGGTAAGATTTTCCAGGTTTTCGCCGATCTTCTTTGTGAGCAATTTAGCTGGTATGGCCGTGCAGACAAAGGCAATCAACGTAAGTGAAACAGGATGCGTCAGCCACGTTTTGTTGCCCCGTTCACCCCGCGGAAAGGTTCGCATGTAGCCGATAATTTTGAACAGAAAGAACAGCAGCAGAGCGAAAATTGCGCCAAGCTGAATGACGATGGTGTACATCTTCCAGAATGGGTCTGCCAGTGAGACATGCAATGCTGCTTCAGCCAGCCGCAGATGCGCCGTGGAACTTACCGGCAGGAACTCAGTCAGCCCCTCGACGACGCCAAGAATTACAGATAGAAGATAGTCATTCAACGCGGATGCACCGGTCTTTCACAGGACTGCAGTAGCATCGAGATCAGTCGCGGTCGCTGCCATAGATCGCAATGCCCTGCTCCACCCTGTATACCAGACTGACTGCCCGCGCCGTGTAGTCGTTGGCAGGAAAGCGCGTTACCAGTTGATCGCGAAGGTTGTGCGCGCGTTGTGCCGCAGCGTCTGCCTTTTTCCTGTTTTCTTCCGTGGTGTACATGGTCACAAGCACGCCCTGGCGATACGCTGCGTCCCACAACGCCTCGGCCGTCTTGGGCCCGTCCGGGAACTGTTCAGCATATTTCTGGTATAAGCCACTCTCCATCTCTGGACACTTGGGCAGGCCCTGCCAGTCGCCGCACAGCTTGGCGTCAAGCAGGTCAAAGGCGGCCAGCGCAGGATACTTCCCACTGCCATTCTTTACGATTTTCTGCAGACCTTTTGTGTACAGCTGTGGGCGAAGGCCCGGGTCCATGTCCTTGGCAGAGGGCAGGGTCTTGCTGTCGAATTTGTCCTCCTGCCAGCGGATATCCGCAGAGCGCCACGAGCTCTCACCCGCGAGCGGCGAAGAGGGGAAGTACTCCGCGGCGCGACGGTAGAGCAGGTGTGCTGCACCGGCCGCTGACTTCGGCGCGTGCGGTTCGCCTGCCGCAGCCTCCATGCTGGCTGCAGCGCCGTAGATCAGCCGGTCGCCGTTTGGCGTTGCAGGGCCGACCACACCCTTGTTGCGGATCCAGCCCGCACGTGGGATAGATGCGGCGTCCGTGGAGAACTCCGGCTCGTCTTCAGCTTTCTCCTCCTGAATGTCCGTATTGGCAAACACCTTGACCCAGGGTCCGGAGCGCTCGGTGATGACAACCTCGTGTCCGGGTGTGACGACGGAGACCTTCTGCGATTCAGCGTCGGGGGCAACATACACATCGGCCACCTTCAGTACGGTGGCGCGCATAGCGTCTGGCGTCTCCGGCGCGTTCTTTTGCGCCAGCGAAGCGAGGGGAAAAGCGAGAGTCAAAAGGCAGAGCAGCTTGCACATACTCCGTTTAGACGAGGCAGCGCGGCGTGCAGTCACCTTACGCCTCCGCCGTCATCAGTTCATCTCTGAGTGCGGGATCAATGTTCCCGCCGCTGACGATTGCGACAATCTTCTGCGAGGTCGGCAGTTTGTCAGAATGGAAGAGTGCCGCCGCCAGCGTAACGGCTCCGCTCGGCTCTGGAACGGTGTCGCTCGCCATCAGGAGCACGCGTGCGGCGTCAAGAATCTCCTCTTCTGTGACGGTCACAATGCCGTCGACAAACTGCATGATGTGGTGAAAGTTACGTTGGCCGAGGCTCTGCGTGCGCAGACCATCTGCAATGGTCCGTGTGGTTTGCGTGCCGGGCCACTCGACCAGTTCGTGCTTACGAAAGCTCTCTGCCGCGTCACCTGCCAGTTCCGGCTCACAACCCCAAACCTGCGCACGCGCGCCGGACAGCTTCAGCGCACTAGCCACTCCGCTCAGGAGCCCGCCGCCACTCACCGGTGACAGAACCAGATCTGCGTCAGGAGCCTGTTCCGCAATCTCAAGACCGCAGGTCGCCTGACCTGCGATGATGTCGTCGTCGTCGTAGGGCGGCACCATGACGTAGCCGTGCTCGGCGACAAGTTCCTCCGCGCGCAGCTTGCGCTCTTTGCTGGCGGGACCAACAAGAACCACCTCAGCACCCAGTGCCAGCGTTGCTTCACGCTTGATACGCGGCGCGTTCTCCGGCATGACGATGACGGCCTTTGTGCCCAGCGCTCGTGCCGCGTATGCCACACCCTGCGCATGGTTCCCGCTGGAGTAGGTGATGACGCCGCGCCTCAGGTCCTCGGGCGAAAGCGATGCGATCTTGTTGTACGCACCACGCAGCTTGAAGCTGCCGATGGGTTGCTCGTTCTCTGCCTTCAGCCAGATCTCCGGC
>CAXTFT010000052.1:6499-21751 GCA_964243585.1 uncultured Terriglobus sp. | reverse complement strand
GGCCACATCTCCGGCGGCGGCTACGGCCTGTTGACGCGCCAGCAGGGGCTTTCGATTGACCTGCTGACAGGTGTCGACATTGCTACTGTGCAGCACAATGGTAAAGTCAACCTGCGTCATGCTGACCGGCACAGGAATCCTGACCTGTTCCGTGCGCTGCGTGGCGGCGGCGGCGCGAACTTCGGTGTCATTACTAATTTCTATTTCGACAAGCTGCCGGCTGCTCCAAAACAGTTGACCAGCGGCGGCATCTCCTTCCCGTGGGACACCATGACGGAAGAAAAGTTTATTGACATCGCCATGACCTATGGTCACTACTTCGCGACGCGCGGGCGCGAGCCGGACACCTGGCCCATGTTCACCATGATGGGCCTGACACACCGCACGTCAAACGGCCGCATGAATGTGTCGGCAACATGGCATGACATGGACGGCAAGAACGATCTCAGCATCATCTCTGATTTTCTGGACCTGTTTCTAAAGTGCGACACAAAAATTGCGGAGTTGAAGGACCCGCAGACCAGCGCGCACGCACCCAGTGGCGGCCGCTTTCAGCAGGCACCCTGCGTAGAAGGCAAGCACCGCTTTAACACCAAGCCATGGCTCGAAGCAACGGTGGACGGCAACAGTGGCGGCATCAAGGGCTACGGCTCTACCCGCGGCAAATACAAGTCCTGCTACATGAAGCAGAACTTCACGGTAGAAGAGCTGAAGCGCATGTACACGTGGCTGACCCGCGACATCCCCAATGTGAACACCGGCTGCGTGATCGCTGTAGATTCCTATGGCGGTGCCGCAAACAATGCTGCCCTGGCGCGGGAGACGGCCGTACCGCAGCGCGGCTCCGTTATGAAGTTGCAGTACCAGATGTACTGGCAGAATGTGGACGAGGATGCGGCCCGGCTGAAGTATTTCGATGACATGTACACGGACATCTACTCCGCGAATGTCACGGGCAAGTATGCGGGCACGCCCTTCCACGGCGAGTTCTACGAGGGCTGCTATATCAATTATCCCGACCAGGACATGACCCGCTACAAGTTTTGGCCCGAGCTCTATTACGGCGACAAGGGGCTCTACCCCTTCCTGCAGGCCGTTAAGAAAAAGTACGATCCCAACAACATCTTCCACAACAGCATGGCCGTTCGCGCCTGAGACGCCGCCGGGAGAGCTATACATGACAAAGAACCAGGGTTGGACCCGCCGGCAGTTTTCCCAGGCACTGGCCGTGTCTGCCGCGGCATCTTTATTGCCGCGATTTGGACACGCAACGCAGACGGCTTCACTGGCTGGTCTAGCCTTTATCGGCAGTGCACCGGCCGAAGGCAGCCCCGGCGGGATCCACGTCTATCGCGTCTCCGGTTCAGGCTGGCGACGTACGCAGTCGCTGCCGGCTGCTGCTCCTGGCCGCCTGCTGCTGCATCCTTCCCTGCCGGTGCTTTATGCTCTGCACGATGTGGCGGAGTGGAACCACCTGCCGCGCGGCGCAGTCAGCGCATACACGATTGACGGCCAGGGCGGGCAGCTTGTTCCTCTGGGTACGCAGCCCCTGTCGCTGTCAGCCACTCATCCTCGCGACGCGGTCTTGACGGCGGACGGCAGTCACCTCCTTATCGCTGCGGAGCGCGGCGGCATGTACAACCTGCTGCCGGTCGGCGCGAACGGTAACCTGCTGCCCGTAGCCTTGATTCGCAAGGAGTTTGGCCTGGGCGACGGCGAAGGCGCAAAAGTGGCAGCCCCATGCGCCATTGCTCTGCACCCGGACGGCAACCTGCTTTCTGTGGATCATGGTCAGGAGTCCCTGACCAGCTTTCAGCTGCAAGGAAGCAAACTTGCAGTGCAGCACCGCGAACGCGTGCACCCAGGCTCCGGTGCCACTCAGATCTCGGTCTCAGCCTGCGGAAAGTGCATTTACACCCTGGACCGTACTGGACGCACAATCACCACTTATACGCTGAAAGGCAAGAGCTTGGTACGGCTGAAGGATATTTTCCTTGAACAGTCACAGGCGCAATCCATCGTGCTGGCACCAGAGGGCAGATACCTGCTCGCCTCAGGTGAGGGTTCGACCACTGTCTTCCAGATCGCTCCCGCAATCGGGCTTCTGTCGCGTCACACGCAGCTTCATGAGATTGGGCAGCGGCTCAGCTTCGCGACGGACGCTGGACATCTACTCGGCCTTGACGTCCGCACGGGTGTAGTACGGCAGACAGCATTCGATCTCGTACACGGTATGGCGGCATCGTTGGAGGCTGTGGCCCGCGTGCAGAATGGTGTCAGCCTGGTCTTTCGTCCGGCAGGTCCTGTGGATGCACGGGTGCGCCCGCTTTGAGGACGACCACTACCCTTCTCCGGTCCTGCCTGCTGCCGCTCGGCCTGGCTGCCTGCCAGATAGCTTCTGCACAGGCCACTACGGCAAACCCGTGTGACACACTGCCGCACAGCGATCATCCCAAGGCAACGCTGCGCAGCGGCGATTTGTCCGCCGTGGTCTTCCTGCCGGATGCGCAGACTGGCTACTACCGAGGCGCGCGTTTTGATTGGGCTGGCATCGTAGGCTGCGCCTCGCTGCATGGGCATACCTTTTTTGGCGAGTGGTTCGACCGCTATGATCCCAACATCAGTGACGCCGTGACCGGACCGGCGGAAGAGTTCCGCCACCCGACCAGCGAAATCGGCTATGACGAAGCGAAACCGGGTGACCCCTTTCTGAAGATTGGCGTAGGCGTGCTGCGCCGCGTCGATACGAAGCCCTACACCTTTGGTGGAGCCTACCCCATCCTTGACGGCGGAAAATGGACTGTCAAGACCAGAAAGAACTCGATTGTTTTTCGGCAGGAACTGCACTCCGCCATCGGCTACGCCTATGTGTACGAGAAGACGCTGAAGCTTGACGGCCATGGCAATGTCCTGACGCTAAGCCACACCCTGCGCAATACTGGGCAGAAGCCGCTGGAAACCGCCGTCTACAACCACGACTTCTTCATGCTGGATGGCGCACCCACCGGACCTGGCATGGAACTGCGCCTGCCTTTCACTCCCGTGCCGGACAAGCCGCTGCCCACATCGGCGAAGATCGACGGCAACACCATTCGCATGACAGCGCCGCTGGAACGCCGCAACGGCCTCGGCGCTTACATCACCGGCTTCTCCACTACACCATCAGACTTCGACTTCACCTTCGAAGACAAACCGCATGGTGTAAGCGTCCGCGAAACCGCTGACGCCCCACTGACAAAGATGTATCTATGGGCCACACCAAAGACCTTCTGCCCCGAAGGCTACATCGCCATCCACGTGGAACCTGGCCAAAGCCAATCCTGGACAATCCAGTACCGTTTCTACACAAACCAGCTTGATCGCTGATCGAAATCTCTGACAGAAGTCCAGCAATTGTGCTGAGTACAACAACGAGAAAGGCCCGGCAGTTAGCCGGGCCTTTCTCGTTGTTGTGTCCGGCCTAGAATACGTACTTCGCCGACAGCTGCAACTGACGCTGCTGCGACCTGGAATTTGTGATCTGGCCAAATTGCGCGGACTGCGTGTTGTTGTTGGGGTTGCCGAGCGACGTAATGTTGAAGACGTTCGCCGCATCCGCCCGGAAGCTGATGTGCTGGCCTTCTGTGATATTGAAGTTCTTGAAGACGGATGCATCCGCAGCCTGGTAACCCGGCGCACGCTCCGAATCGACGCGAGCCGTGCCGTAGGTGCCGTTTGCCGGCTGGCCGTAGGCGCACACGCCATTGTCTGTCACGCCGCAAGGGGTCGCGGACGGGTCAGTACCGAACCAGCGATCAGCCGTCCTGCCCGTGTGCTTCATGGGCCGGAGGTAATTTGCACGCCCGGAGTTGTTCTTGGTATAACTCACGTTATTTGCGTTCATGTTGACAGGAAAACCGGTGTACACCAACGCAGTCATTGCCACGTTCCAGCCGCCGACAAACTCATCGACAAAGCGGTTCATACCTGAGCCGAACTTCTGCCCACGACCCACTGGCAGCGCATAATTCATATGCCCATTCAGCGCATGGCGCACGTCCGAGTTCGCTGGGCCATACTCCGCGCTGTTGTCGTAGAAGTTCTGAGCATAGGCGGACTGGCCGTTGATGCCTTGTGCGCCAAAGAAGCCGGTGCTATTGGTCATGGCACGGGCGTAGGTGTAATTTGCCTGGAACTCGAGGCCATTGCTGACGCGCTGGCGGAAGGTGGTCTGCAGGCTGTTGTAGTTCTCCATACCATTGGAATTGGTGAACACCACGGAACCAGTCTGGCCGACAAGGTTCTGATACGGCGTAGGACAGGCTGTTGCAAGGCTCACATCATTGGGATCACGTGGGACACCGTTCACAACACACGGCCTAGTCAGCGAGTTACCGGCACCTGCGATGACGAGGTGCTGGCCCGTTTCGCCCAGGTAACCAACGGTCAGCGATGCCGTCTTGCTGACCTGGAATTCAGTCGTCAGATTGAACTCCTGCAGAAACATGGGCTTGATGTGTTGATCCCACGCGCGGATGGTGGTGGTGCAGGGTGTGGTGCTGGTGGTGATGTCGCAGGACGTGTTCGTAGTGCCAAAGCCCTGGTTCGCGGTGAACGGTGTTCCGCCACTGTTTGCCGATGGTGTGGCCGCCGTCGCTGTAAAGGCATTCTGGAAGGGGTAATTAAAGTTCAGGCGTAGGTTTGCGCCGGTGCCTTCAAAGTAAGTGGTGATGCCGTAGCCACCACGCAGAACTGTTCGCGGAGTTACGTTATAGGCGAAGCCGACACGCGGCATAAAGTTGGTCCACACTCCATTGAACAGGGCGCGGCTATTGCCATTGCGGCCAGCAAGCACAACCCTCTTCGTCGCAACATCGATGTTGGCTTGCTTGTTGTTCACCTCGTAGATCGGCTCGTCGTACTCCCAGCGTAGGCCGATGTTGACGGTCAAGTCCTGCGTGGCCTTGTAGTCGTCCTGGATAAAGGCCGAGTTGCGGAACTGCCGCTGCCCAGCCAGACCGGTAACGCCACCAATAGCGCGGGTGTAAATGCGGTTCTGGTTGAAGTCGGCAAGCGAGAAGCCGCCGGTGGTTCCGTTCTGCGCTGTGAACTGGCCGTTGTACTCATAACGACCTACGGCACCATCATTTCCAGGGTAGAAGGTGTTCTGCTGGTATCGCAGAATCTGGAACCCGCCCTTTATCGTGTGCCGGGCCAACTGGTAGGTCAGCGTGTCGGTGTAGCTGAAGGTGTTTTCGTAGTAGTTGGTGCCGGTCGAGATATTACCGAGCGTGGAGAGGTTACCCGTATTGCTACCAGTAAATTGCTGGCCGATGAAGCCGGGCTGTGGCTGCGAAACGCCGGCGATACCGATCACCGAGTTGCCGTTCAATCCAAATGCGCCAGTGCTGTCACTGGTATTGGCTCCAATCAATACAACACGGGAGAACCCAATGTTGAGGTCGTTGATCAGGCGCGGCGTAAAAGTGTGCACGTGGTCGAAGGAGAAGCTCTGAAATGGTAGACGACTAACGCCCGGGAAGCTGATGGCCAGCACGGGCGTGGTGAAATCACCCGCCAGAGCGTGCGAATAACTGCCTGAAAACGTATCGCGCTGCGACAGGTTGTAATTTACCTTGACGTCGAACTGGTCGTCGTAGCGGTTCGTCTTATTAGGTGCCTGGTAATTGTTCTGCGTCGCCAAGCCACCCGGCGTGGGCGCATGATTGGGCAACGGATAGAACTCGGGATGAGCGTACAGGTAGCGCGCCACCGGGTTGATGGGTGTACCAAGCTGATTGTTCACGTAGCGGGGCTGACCAGGTGCCTGTGTGTCGTATAGCGGTATTCCGATTTCACTAAAGTCGCCAGCGCGCATCTTAGCAGTTGCGACAGAGGCAAAACCGGTACCAGCTGAGTGGTAGCGCCGCCCTTCATAGTCACCGAAGACAAACAGCTTGTTCTTGATAATGGGACCGCCGAACGTACCACCGAAGAGCGAGTAGGTGTATGGCGTGGTGGGCAAAGGTGCGGAGCCGGCTGCCACGTGCTTGCGTTCGTAGGTGTTGGCGTCCATGTTGTAGTTGGACAGGTAGAAAAAGCCGCTGCCATGAAAGCTGTTGGTGCCGCTCTTGAGCAGCGTAATGACTTGACCGCCGCCCACATTGCCGAACTCGGCATTGGCGTTGGCGGAGATGACACGCACTTGGCCGATGGCTTCCACGCCGACGTTATAGCCGAGCTGGTTGTTGATGGTTTCGTTAATTTCGATGCCTTCCAGCTGAAAGTTGTTTGCTTCCTGCCGGTTGCCGTTCTGCGAGGCCAGTGTGCCGTTGCCGTTGCGCTCGACTGCGTTGCCGGCATTATCCGCGCTGCTTACAGTAAAGCTGGCCGGCGAGGCGGTAACCGCACCCGGTACAAAGAGGGTCAGGCCGGTAAAGTTGCGGCCCACGAGCGGAGCCGCCGCGATTGCATTGGCGTCCAGCGTTGCGCCTTGCGTGGCATTCTCGGTATTCAACAGTGGGGCCACATCGCTGGTCACATTCACAGCGGTGTTGCTTCCCTCAACGCCCAGCTTGCTGTCGACCTTTGCCTCCTGGCCGGTTTCAAGCGTGAAGGGTCCCAGCGTTTGAATGGAGAAGCCGGGAGCTTCAATCATGAGCTTGTACTGGCCCACCTGCAGGTTGCGGATGACGTAGATGCCTTCTTTGGTGGTCACGGTCGACAGCGACACATTGGTGGCCACATTCGTGGCGGTCACTTTTGCGCTGGGCACAACAGCGCCAGAAGCGTCTGTCACAGTACCGTTTACACCGGCTGAAATGGTCTGCGCGTGCAGCATGGTGGCCGACATGGAAATGGCCAGCGATCCTGTGAGAAAGATATGTTTGTGCTTCATTAACGCCCCCTGAGAGTGGTTCTATGGCCACCTTCCCGTTCGTTCCGGTGCGGGTGGCTCTCTAAAAATGTCTTTGTGAATGCAATGTACCTTTTTAACGCAACTGCAACAAGGACATTTGGCCTATTTGTGGTTCGTTTGCTGTGTTTTGAAACCAACCTGATACCGACCCTGGCGGCACTCCAATGTGCAGGTAACATTCGGTAAGATCAGCACACATGCTGCGGCTTGCTTCTTGGTTACGCCTGTCGTGTCTCTTCCTCGCCAGCCTGGCTGTGGTCGCAAAGGGCACGGCGCAGCAATCACAGCCGTTGGGCAACCGAGCTGAGAGCCTCGAGTGGTTTCGCGACCAGGGGCTTGGGCTGTTCATCCACTGGAGCGCCGACTCACAGCTTGGGACGATCATCAGCCATTCGCTTGCAGGGGCCAGCGACCAGTATGTGGATCGTTACTACCGCGATCTGCCGAAGACCTTCAACCCCACGCATCTTGACCCGGACGGGCTGGCCCGGCTGGCTTCGCTGGCCGGTTTTCGCTACATGGTGTTCACCACCAAGCACCACAGCGGCTTCAGCATGTGGAACACAAAGACGGTGCCGTTCAACATCATGCAGACGCCCTATCACCGCGACATCACGCAGCAGTTGTTCGGCGCTTTCCGTTCGCAGGGCATTGCGGCGGGCGTGTATTTTTCACCGGACGATTTCCTGTGGCTGCATAACAACAGGAAGCAGATTCAGCGGCTGGTGCCCGGCGTGCAGCCCAGCGCAAATCCCGGCCTGCTGGCTCTCGATCAGGCACAAATCACGGAGTTAATGAAGGACTACGGACCTGTCTCAGTCGTCTTCTTCGACGGCGAGGCGAAAGGCTTGCGCGAGATCGCATGGAAGCTGCAGCCCGAAACCGTCGTGACCCGCGGTGCTATTGAGACGCCGGAGCAGAACGTCCCCGGCGCTCCCCTGCCCGGTGCGTGGGAGGCGAACATGACGCTGGGCACGGCATGGGGCTACCAGCCTTCCGATGAGAAATACAAGTCTGTCGAGGACCTGCTGCACATCCTGGTGCAGACGCGTGCGCGCGGTGGCAACCTGCTGCTGAACATTGGGCTGGAGCCGGACGGATCGCTGGCGCGCGAACAGGAAGAGCGCATCCGCACGCTCGGCTCGTGGATGTTTCTCAACGGCGACGCGATCTACGCGACGCGGCCTTGGGTGGTGACCAACGAGGGCGACCTATGGTTTACGCGTTCCAAAGATAGACACACGCTCTATGCCATTGTGGAAGGTGAAGAGAACACCGCGAAGTGGCGGCGTGGTACCGCGCGCGAGTTCGTCCTGAAGACTGTACGCGCGACTGCAAAGACCACCGTCGGCGTGCTGGGTCAGAACGATCAGTTGGTGGAGTACCGCCCCAACATCAACGCCAAGAGCACCTTTCACCAGGAGGCCGATGGCCTGCACGTCCGCGTGGTGCGCGCGCAGCGCCTGCGTGACAGCGACCAGTGGCCGTATCCGTCGGTCATCACGCTGACGGATGTGGAAGAGGCCTTTACGCCGCCTGTCGTCCATACACTGCCACCGACCCGCAACGGCACTACCGTGACGCTGCGTGGCGACTGGCAGGACATGGCGGTGACGCCGGGTGCGCGCTTCGGATTTGACTACCGCATTGTCACAGGAGAGGACACGCAGTCGCGCCTGCACGCGTGGACGCACCTGCCTGCTCAGGACGCAGCAAGCCCCGGTGCTTACGAGGCAAACTTTCAACCTGCACCGGGCGAGCAGTATGAAGTGCGTGCGGTGTTGATGCATCCGCTGCTGACTATTTACGGTGAGCCGGTGCTGCTGAAGTAGCAGTCCATCTATGGTGTCATCCTGAACAGAGCGAAGGATCCCGAGGCACTCTGCAGCCGCACACAGGCGTGGAGCTTCTTGCTGAAACTATTCGGGTGCTGTGCCTGTTCTGGGCTTCGTCAGGATCCTTCCCGTCGCTCAGGATGACGCTACGAAGATCGGCAGGACCAGCGCGGCACGCACTAGGTCTTCCGCCTTAGGACAGCACAACTACACCGTTGCACACTAAGCTTTCAGATAGAGGATTTTGTCATGAACTGGAGTACGGGTTGGAGCCGCCGCACCTTTCTTTCCGCATTAGCTGCAGTGACCGGCAACGCCTTCTCGCCCGGCCTGGAAAGCGAAGCGCATGCCTTCGGCAAGCACAAGCCGATCGTGCCCATGCTTGACGGGCAGCCCATCTGCCCCATCACGTCGGGCCTGGGATCGACCGGCAACATCTATGCCGAACTCGGCGTGACGCCGCTGGTCAACATCAACGGCACCGTTACAGTCATTGGCGGCTCCGTGATGAAGCCGGAAGTGATGGAACTCATCCGCCGCGGCAACGAACACTTTGTGCTGATCGACGAGCTTGAGGTAGCCGCGGGCAAGTTCATCGCAAATCTCTGCCGTTCACCCATCGGCTACACGGGCCTGGTCACAGGCGGCGCGGCAGCGGCCATGGTGGTTGGCTACAGCGCGTTCATGACAGAGGACCTGGAAGATCGTCTCGTGGCCGTACCGGACACCAGCAAGTTCCCGCGCAACGAAGTCCTTATTCAGAAGTCACACCGCTACGCTTTCGATCACCAGATACGCCAGACCGGCGCAAAGCTGGTCGAGGTCGTCACGCGCGAGGAGATGATCGCCGCCATCAATCCGAAGACAGTCGCCATCCACTTCACAAACATCCTGTCAGACCGCGGCAAGGTGAGCGGGCCGGAGACGGTGGCCATTGCGCGCGAGCACAACCTGTACACCTTTAACGATGCTTCGGCGGACGTGCCGCCTGTCTCGCGCCTATGGGAGTACCCTGCTGTGGGCTTTGATCTGACTACATTTTCCGGCGGCAAAGATATCTGCGGACCGCAGGCGTCCGGCATCCTGATCGGCAAGGAAGAACTCATCCGATGGTCGCTGCTGAACATGAGCCCGCAGGAAGACCGCATCGGACGCTGCTGCAAGGTAGGTAAGGAAACTATCTTTGGGCTGCTGAAGGCGCTGGAGATCTTCGTCAAGCAGGATTACGATGCGACCCTACGTATGTATGACGAGCGCGCTTCAACTATCTCACGCGCGGTCGCACGCTTTGGTGTTACCGCACTGCCGCGGCAGTTCAACCCGGAAGCGCTGGGCAATGTAACGCCAACCTACTCCTGGCACATCGACCCAAAGCTGAAGATGACCGGGCAGGAAGTGATGCAGGCGCTTGCCGACACCAGGCCCATTGGCATCGGCAGCATGGGCGCGGGTGCCTCCGGCATGCGTGGCCGTCGCGTGCAGCCGTCCAAGGAAGGCGATCGTGGACAGGCAGCCCAGTCCGGCGCAGGCGGTGGAGCACCCGCCGCAGCGAAGCCGGCGAATGACACACCGGCGCGTCCAGCCAGGCCTCCACGCGACCCGCAGGTGTTCGGCTTCGCCGTCTGGCAGATCAAGGACGGCGAAGACAGGATGATTGCCAACCGGTTGGTTGAAATCTTTACGGAGGCACAGAAGGGTGCCGCAGCTTAGGGATTGTTTGGTCTGGAGCAAAAGCTCTAAGGCCGTGTCGAAGAACTCTCCAAGCGGATTCAGTAAGAAGCTCCTTGCGGGTTCTACCTACCTTGCTGGCTCCACCGTATTGTCCACGCAACCTTTCGGCGCATTCACCGGGTTGCACCGCGCAGCCACACCGCCGGGCAACGCAACAGAGTACCCCGTCCACTTCGATGGTTCTCCCGCAGGGTAATCCGTGCTGATGAACTGCGCTCCGCTCTTCAGCAACTCATCCCGGCGATGCGTATCACCTGTGCGGCCCGCGCCGGTATCTGCGTCGGCGCGGGCGCGCACGAGGTAGCCCTTCTTCACCAGCGCGTTGATGGCGGCCGGCGTGCCTTCGTTCTGCTCGACAAAGGCAGCTTCGGGTTCGCCGGGCGTCGCGTTCGTAAATAGCACACGACCCCGCAGCGAGGGATGGCCTGCTGCATAGATGGGTCCGGACTTCTTCTGATCCATTAGGAAGACTACCTTGCCGCGAACCTCCGCCAGCGTGGGCCAGTTGCCCGCCAACACTGCCGCTTCAAGCGTGGGGTACGAACCGCGCACCTGGTCAGGCACGATCATCTCGGCAGGCGAAAACACTGACCTTATCTCCGCGTCCAACGCATCGAAATCGGCGGCGGCAAACTGCGGCGCCACCGCTCCATTTGGAATATTCTTGGTCGCACCGGTCTTGTTCTCAAGCAGCACAAAGATGGGTACGTGCTGCGGATGAGCGCGGGACCAATCGCGCACCTGCCTGAAACACTCGACCAGGGGCTGGCAATTGCTGCGTTGGTTCACGTCCACCACGTGCAGTACCTTTAGACCGGGCTTGTCCATCAGGTGCTGCGGGTCAAAATCCGGGTCGGCGGGCAGATGGGCTTCCTTTGCGAGTTCAACAATGCGTGGATGTGCGTATCGCCCGCCCTGCGGATCGGCAGCGATGTCGATCTCGATCTGCCGCGCACCGCCGTCGAACTGCTTGGCCAGCGGCGGGTGTGAGTACTCCAGCTTGCTATACGCATCTGGATTCTGCGCCTGCAGCCACTTTGCCTCGCTGGGTGCAAAGCCATTGTTGTAGCTGTTGTGTGTGCCGATCACCTGGATCTGATTCAGGCGGGTGGTGGCATCTTGCGCGGAGCACGATAGCGAGACGAAAAGAGCAGCGGAAATCGCAGAGACAAAGGCTTTCATGCGTCTCCCATCATACGGAAGCAGCATGTACGCGGGTTAAAGCCGCGTACATCAGAGAACGCCGGGACGAGGCACCGGTTACTGATTGCCGGAGCTAGCACGCAAAAGAGCGGCACCTGAAGGTGCCGCTCTTTTACGTGAGGCAGAATTACAGGGTTGCGACTGACAGCGGAGCAGCATCGCCACTCTTGGTCATGATCTCGGAGAGGCCATGCAGGCGCTTCGCATCGGCAGGTGTCTTTGCCGAGGTTGCCGCCTGGTCAAGCATTGGGGCCATCGCCTTCAGCTTGCCGGCTTCCTTCTTGTTACCGGTGGCCTTATCGATGGCAGCGCGCAGTTCCGTGATCTTGGCCGTGGGCAGTCCGTTATCCCGCTCCAGCTGGTCAAGGTACGCCTTGGCTGTGAGGAACGTCGCGGGCCACTTTACCTGCGGCTGGTCCTGCACATTCAGCGTGTCGAAGTGCACCTGGTTGGCGGCATCGATCTCGTTCTGCGTCATGAACTCAGTAGGAGTCAGCTTCATGACATCCAGGCCGCGCGCGATCTCAGAACCGTAGATGTAGCCGTTGTACCAGTAGGTGGACCACTGGCCGCCCATGGCAAACTTCTTGCCGCTGACGGGACCCCGGTCGTAGTAGCCAATCTCCATGGGGTGTGCCGGATCGGTCCAGTCAACGATAGAAATACCGCCCTGATACCAGCTCTGCACGTGGAGCGAACGGCCAGGGACCGGAATCTCAGACCCGTTGTGCGCGACGCAGTTCTCGCGGTCGGTCTGGGATGCTGGCATTTTGTAGTAAGACTGCAGCTTCATCTTCTTATCAGGTCCGATAGAGAAGATTGCATCCGCGCCCCACTGCATGGGATCGGTCGCACGGCAACGCGGCTGGCCGCCTCCGCCCCATTCGTCGCTGAACAGGACAGACTTGCCGTCATTCGAAAAGTTTGCAGAGTGCCAGAACGCGTAGTTCGCATCGCTGACTGCATCCAGCCGCTTCGGGTTGGCGACATCCGAGATGTCGAGCAGGATGCCGTTACCGGAGCATGCACCCGCCGCCAGGCCAACTGCAGAGTACACCGTGATGTCGTGGCAGCCGCGCGTCGCGCTGGTAGTCTGCGTACCTTCGCCGTGGTTACCGCCCTTCCACAGACCGTTCACATTACCCGTCTCCGGGTCAGTAAAGATGCGCGGACTGGAAACCACGGCAGCCTGCTCAGGATGCGCAAGCGGCACCTTGACGACCACAATGGTAAACAGTGCCGTGTTCGGATCTTCCTCGGGTGCAGCGCCAGAGCAGCCGCCCAGTTCCTTCGCGTCACGCACACCGGCCGAACCGGAGATGTAGACGTAGACGTTGTTCTTGTCCTTAGGGTCTTCCACAACGGTGTGGGTGTGCGAACCTCGGCAGGTCTGCACGTCCTTGACCTGGCGGGGCTTGGTCACATCGCTGATGTCGAAGATGCGAATGCCACGGATACGGTCTTTTTCCGCTGGCTCTGGCGGACGCTTCGCCATCATCTTCATGCGCTCTTCCGGCGTCATGGTGGCGGCGCTGGCCATCATCTCGCGCTGTGCGGCGGCGGCCTGTTCCAGCGAGGCAAAGCCGTTGGTGCCGCAGTCAACGCGGCCGTTTGCAGCCTCAACCGACATGAACATTAGGTTGCCGTAGACGGAAACGTCGCCCTGACCGCCGGGGCATACCATGCTGGTGACCAGCTTGGTCTTCGCCGGATCGCTGGCGTCGTAGGTATTGATGCCGTAGTAATTGCCGACAAAGACGTACTTACCCTTGAACGCAAGGTCGGAGTTGGTGGTGCCATAAGGCGCGGGAGCCGGGGCGACGCGGGGCGCGCCCGCTGCACGTGGAGCCGGGGCAGGAGCATCTTCCCACGCCGGGATCTTCGATTCGTCCGGCGCAAAGCCCGTGGGCTTGGCAATGGTGGTGATCATCTGCAGACCCTTGGCTGCCGTGCCCGAGTCATACAGGCCGGCCTTCAGCCCGACGCGGGGGTCGCTCTCAGGCGCGCGCGGGTTGACGTAGACCGTGGGTGGCACAGGAGACCCCGGCTTTTCATGGTCCATCTGCGCAAGTACCGGTAGCGAACAGGTCAGCACGGCGGCAGAGGCCACCGTGCGAATCAGAGCGGAGTGCTTCATGGGTTCACCTTTCGAAGTATGCCCTTCATAATGTCGATCTCTGCCAACTGCGTGTTGTCTACGTCAGTTGCAAAGTCAAAGAGCTGCGGGTCCTGCCCTGCTCCCGGCTGCTGGAACAAGTCCTTTACCATCACCAGCGCGCCACCGTGGTGCTGCATCATGCCGGTTAGAAACAACCGGTCAAACTGTGCGCCGGTGGAGGCACGCAGTGCCACCATCTGGCGCGGCGTCAGCATACCGACCATCATGGCGACGTCTTGGGGATCGGTCTTCGACGCCGGCTTGGCATCATGGTGCATGCCAGCCATGTCACCACTCATCTGCGAGTGGTCCATGCCAGCCATGTCGTCATGATCCATCTGTGCGTGGTTCATCTCGGCCATGCGGGCCTGTTCGCCATTGGTATGTGCCGTGTGGTCGGCATTTTCATGGCCCAGATGAGTTACGGGTGTACCGTCCGGCTCCACGGCGACAGGCTTGACCATGTGCATGCCGGGCATATCGTCCATCGTCTCCGGCGCGATGCCGCGCTCGGTAAGCCACTGCTTCATCCAACGGATTTCGTCGCCCTGCGAGAGGTCGATCTTTGCCGCCATCTCCTTGACGGCCGGATCCTTGGCGCGGGTCTTTGCCAGTTCCGTCATCTCCACGGCCTGGCCGTGATGCATGATCATGTCCTGCATAAAGCGGATATCCGCCTCCGAGGGCGGCCTTGGCGCGGGCTGAGCCGTAACGGAGGTCAGAGTCTTGGCGGGTTCGCCAGGGGCACCAGGCTGCACGGGGGCGGGCGCGGACTGCTGACACAGGCCCGCCACGCTGATGCTTCCCAAAAGCGCGGCGACAGTGAGGAAAGACTTCGGTTCCATGTACTTCTTCAACTCCACAGAGCGCTCGGATCACCGCATCAACGGCAGCGATTCCGGGCTAAAAACAGGATGCGGAACGGCTTCCAGGTGATTTGGAAATGAAGCAATCGGACAAAAAGTGAATAGTTATGGAATATCACACATGCGGGAGATGGGAAAGCAGGATTTTCCGAAACCCTAAGAACCTGCCGAAGCGTGCCTCCCGCGAGGAACCACGGTCCTTCGCCAGTAAAGACGCGTTGCCTGGCAGGTCAGTGATGCGAGAAATCAATCCGGATTGCGACAAGCCAAAGGGACAACGTCATCAGCCACACCTGACCACTCCACCCGTGACGCTTTCGCAGAAGGAACACGGCCCAAACAAGATGGATCAGCAAGAAGAACGCGTAGATCGGAAAGACATGGAACGCCCACACGAACGGCTCTCCCGTGGTCACATCGATGCCTGCAGCCTGCTCCTCGAGAATCTTCCAACCTCCGCGAGAAGCCATGAAGAGATAACACACAGTTCCTGCGGCACTCAACAGGAACAGGGCGATGCTCGTTCGTTCCCCCGCGAATGGCCTGGGGCGTGCCAGCACT
>CAXTFT010000052.1:4185-6489 GCA_964243585.1 uncultured Terriglobus sp. | reverse complement strand
CAGACAGCCTTCTTCCCGGGTGTGACCACGACTTTGAGCAAACCCGCTTCGCGCGCGTGCAGGCGCTTGAACCAGATAGCGGCCTCCTCCAGCGAAGACACCGCAGAGATGAGCGGCTTGACTGTAATGGCACCGGAAGCAAGCAGCCGGATGGCCTCGGTGTACTCGCCCGCTGAGGAACACGAACCCTGCAGCCGTATCTCGCGCGTGACCACTCGCTGCAGCGGCAGTGGAATTTCCGGCTGAATGTTACCGATCAGCGTGACCGTGCCGCCGCGGCGTACACAGTCGACGGAGGCTACTACCGTTTCGGCCCGGCCTACGGCCTCCAGCACCACGTCCACGCCGCGACCGCCGGTGCGCCTCAGGATCTCTCCAACAAGGTCACTGCCGGAAAGCTGCAGCGTGTCCGGGATGCCCACTTCGACGGCCATCCGCAGTCGCGCTTCATCAATGTCGGCGATGGTGACGGACGCGCAGCCCGCCACACGTGCCGCCTGCGCGGTGAGCAGGCCGATCATGCCCGCGCCGATCACCAGGGCGGATTCGCCGCCTTTCAACCGCGAAACGCGTACGCCGTGCAACGCCACGGAGACCGCTTCCAGCATGGCCGCTTCTTCCATAGGAAAGCTCTCCGGCAGCCGGTACAGGATGCGCGCGGGCACTGCGACCACCTCAGCAAAGGCGCCGTTGCGACGGTAGTCCGTGCAGGAAACGCCCAGTACCTGCCGGTTGTCGCACAGATTGACCTCGCCACGCAGGCAGAACTCGCATTGGCCGCAGTACACGGTGGAGTCGAAGGTAACGCGGTCGCCGGGCTTGTAGTCCTTTACGTCCGCGCCAGCTTGCGTGACAACACCAGCGGCTTCGTGACCCATAACAATGGGCGGGATGCGTCGTCCGCTGCCACCGTCATAGCCATGTACGTCACTGCCGCAGATGCCACACGCCACCACGCGAATCAGCACCTCGTCCGGCGCACAGGTTGGCTCCGGCATGTCGATCACCTGGAGGTTTTCGTACTGCTCCAGCATCAGCGCTTTCATTCAAACTCCTTGACGGAATCAGGATAGCGCCGTCGGGCCAACGATGTTTTCCATGACTGTGCCAGTGAGCCGTCATCCTGAGCTCAGCGAGGATCCCGCCGAGCTAGGTTGCGCAATGTGGCTAGAGGATTTTCGGCTGGAGGTCCGAAGCGTCCGTGCCGCTGCGGACCGCGCAGGGACCTTCGCTTTTGCTCAGGATGACACGTCGATTGCAACACCTTATTGCGGCAGGGGCTTCAGCGTAACGGTCTTGCCCTGCTTGATCGATTCGCGCGCCGCATCCAGAATCTGCACGACTACCATGTTCGTTTCCAGCGAAGACAGGTCGCCCGCCGGGTCGATCTGCTTGTGCAGCACGGCGGCCAGGTAATCGAGCGAGTTGCTCTGGTTTTGCGGCAGCGCCGGAGCGGCGTGTGCCGCGGACTCAGCCTTGTCACCCTTGTAGCGGGTCACAATGTCCTTGCCGGCCACGGTAAATAGTTCTCCCTGATTGCCGTAGACCTCCATGTTCTTGACGGCGAAGCTCCAGTCCCATGAGGGCATCAGAATGGCCTGTGCGCCGGAATAGCCCAGGATGACAGTGGCGTCGTCCTCTGTCCGGCTGTAAATGTCAGGCTTGTGCGTCTGGGCGAACGCCGTAACTGTGGCAGGTGCCTTACCGCCCTCGATTACGGTCATCAGGTCCGCGCCGTAGCAGCCGAAGTCGAACAGTGCGCCCGCACCGTTCTGCGCGGGGTCGGTCAGCCAGGGCAGCCACTCCGGTCCGACGCCGATCTCCTTCGGACCCTCATGGCCGTCGCGCACCAGCACCTTGCGCACGGTGCCCAGCTTGCCTGCCTTGATCTCGGCCAGCGCCTCGGCGTTGCTGTTGTACCAGGTGGTTTCGTAGTTCACCAACACCTGTACCTTGTGTTCCCGTGCGGTTTTGCGAATGGCCAGCGCGTCCGCCACGGTGGTGGTCAGCGGCTTTTCAACCATGCTGTTCACGCCGTGCTTCGCGGCAATCTCGATCACCTGGCGATGCTCTGCAATGGTGCCGTAGCCCAGCACCGCATCCGGATGGAGCTTGTTCAGCATGGCCTCTTCGTCGGTGTAGAACAGCGACGGATCCAACTTGTATTGGTCAGCATACTGCTTTGCCAGTGCCGTGTTCGGCTCCACAATCGCAACTAGCTTTGCGCTGGTGCTGGTGGGCAGGTTGTGCAGAAACCCCTTGACATGGCCGTGCGTCAGGCCAACGATGGCAACGCGGATGGGC
>CAXTFT010000052.1:0-4175 GCA_964243585.1 uncultured Terriglobus sp. | reverse complement strand
GCATGCGGGCGGGCAGCACACAAAAGGGTGAGTGCAAAGGTAAAGAGATGTTTGCGCATGCGGAAGATCCTTCTGGTGGGGTGGTATGTTCTGCAGAAATGCTGCAACAGAGCCGACGGGCGGAGTGTACACCTTTGTAACAATGTGTTTGTAATCCTGCAGACTGCGGCTCAACGCTTTCAGCCAGATGCAGAAAACGCGCTTGAAGACGTGCGGCGTACGTGATACTCCTGCCATGCCGTGCCAATCGTCATCCTGCACGAGCCAGAACGCTGTTGGCTCTGGCCAACCCTGTGAGTGTGTCCCGAATGCGAACGTCAGGCTGGTTGCGATCTCTCGGTGTAATTTTCTTTCTCTTTGCCTCTGCGGTAGCGAGCGCGACCCAGCTGACGCTGACCGGAGACGCTCATGTTAGCTCCGCGCGAACCACTACGAATTTTGGCACGCTCTCAAACCTGAATGTCGGCAATGGCAGCACTGCTTACCTGCAGTTCGACACCGGCTCGCTGCCGGTCGGCATCACGGGCAGCCAGATTGCGCGAGCCACGCTCACGGTGTTTGTCAACCGCGTGTTCACGCCCGGCGCGGTCTCGGTGCTCCCGGTCACATCCCCATGGAGCGAAGCGGCAGTGACCTACGGCACGGCACCGGGCGCGGGTACCGCCGTGGCCACCTTTACGCCAGGTCAGGCAGGGCAGTACGTCACCGTGGATGTCACGGCCACCGTGCAGGGTTGGGTCAATGCGGCGTCTACCAACTATGGTCTCGCGCTCAGCTCTACGGCGGGCTCCTTGTTGCTGGATTCAAAGGAGAACGATCAGACCGGCCACGCTCCACGCCTGGATGTGACCGTCACGAGCGTCGGCACCACAGGTCCAGCTGGTCCGCAGGGTCCAGCTGGTCCGCAGGGTCCAACAGGGTTGACGGGTGCTGCGGGCGCGCAAGGCCCTCAGGGGACGGCTGGCGCACAGGGTCCCACCGGGGCTGCGGGTCCCGCAGGTGCAATAGGTGCGCAAGGCCCAGCAGGTCCACAGGGTACCCCAGGGACACAGGGCGCGACGGGTGCGCAGGGTCTACCGGGAACAGCCGGGGCGCAGGGTCCCGTTGGACAGACGGGTGCCACAGGAGCAACCGGAGCCACGGGTCCAACAGGGTTGGCTGGCGCGCCGGGCGCACAAGGGATACAGGGACTCCAGGGCGTGCCCGGCACGACCGGCGCTGTGGGTGGGCAGGTCTGGTCGGCAAGTACCACCTTTACTCCAGGTTCGGTCCGTTCCGGCAGCTCGTATTACATCCAGCCGACCGGCGTCTCTACCCTCTCGACGGCCTCCCTGCCCGTGCTGCTGCCGGTACCGCAGGACTGCACGGCCGGTAACTTCAACGTCATGTTCTATGGCGCTCCGGTGGGCAGCGCGATCACGGTTGCCGTAAGGAGCTACAACGCGGACCAGGGGCTCGTGATCACCGGATTGTCCTGCACGGTAAATGTCGCCTCCAGTGCTATGAGCCGGTGTACCGTCGCTCAGGGTCCCATCCTGTACTACACCAACCTCATCAATCTGGAGCTGAGCGGGATACGCTTTGGGGAAGGTCCGGCCAGCGCTTCCGTGATGCTTACCACCAGCTTTGTCTGTCAATAAGTGTGAGCTGCTCTCCAGCACGCAGGTGTCGGTCCACGGGTAGCATCCTGCGCTTCAGTGTTCCGTAGAAAACATCTGCGGCATTCTTGTATGTCGCAACCTTGACGGAGCTCGCGCACCCGCCAGGCGTGAGGCACTTAGCGTTGGAACAGTTGACGTACAGTCCCAGAGTCTTGCTTGCCGCCAAAGTATTTGTGCAAGGCAGCATGAAAGGTGGACTCATCCCCGTCTGCCTGGGCAAACAGCGTGACTGAGGAGTGGAACTTCAGATCATCGGGGTAGCCGAAAATCTGCTCCAGCGTGCGCTTCTCGACCGCGTTGACCAGTGCCGTGCATTCGCGGAGCCGAGGGCCCAGCAGCGGATGCGCCAGGTACGCCCTGGCCTCGGCAAGATCGGTGATGGCGTAGCGCTGGGCCATGCTGCTGAAACCAAGGCCCTGGATCTGCGGAAAGATAAACCACATCCAGTGGCTGCGCTTTTCACCCGCGGTTAACTCTGCACGCGCCTGAGTGTAAGTGGAGCTTTGCGCGTCAACAAAGCGTTGTAAGTGGAAAGGATCGTCGTTCGACATAACTTACTCCAGAACCTTAAAACTTACTTTGCGACGAAGACCAGAAAATAGTCCTGCCCATCGGCCTTGGTGAAGTCGTAGTGCTCAATCTCGCGGTAGCCTGCTTCGGTCATTTCGCGTTCCAGGATGCTCTGCGCCAGTCCGTGATCCGTACCATTGCCGTTGCGATCAATGATGCCGATGCGAGCACCGGGCTTGAGCGAGTCATGCAGGTGCCGCATGAATGGTACCGGGTTTGCAATCTCGTGGTAGACCTTCAGCAGCAGCACGGCATCGACCGGTGCGGGCAGCTTCGGGTCGTCCGGTGTGCCCAGCACGGCATGCACCTGCGGCAGGTGCTGCTTCGCGGCGCGCTGGTCGATCGCCTTCACGGCAGGATCGTTGATGTCTTCGCCATAGACCGCGCCGACCGGCCCCACGCGCTTTGCAGCCCGAACGGTAAACCAGCCGCCGCCCGCACCGATGTCGGCGACCGCCTTGCCGTTGTAAATGTGCAGGATGTCCATGACACGATCGATCTGCAGTTTTTGATCGCGGTTCGGCTCCTCAAAGATCGACAGGTCGCCGGAATAAGGCGTGCTGGTAGCGCGATGCTGCTGCGCGGCCGTGGCCGATTGCGCCTGTGCGGGAAGTGACAACAAGAAAGCCGCTATGGGGAAAGCGGCAAAGGCGAACGTCCGGCGTGCGGTAAGGCTCATGCCCGTTGGACGCGCGATCCTCCCCTCGTGTGCCGCGTGAATGGCACATAGCTGCCTGGTTGCCGCGCATCCAACGCAGCATGAGTGAAGAAACCGCCATTATCCGTCCCTATGTGCACCTGGTCGAAGGCCAGGATCCGGCAGAGGTCATGCGCGGCACGTCGGCCAGGCTGCGCGCCGTTGTCGACCGGCTTGGACCGGAGGCAGTCAGTACCAAGCCCGCACCGGGCAAGTGGAGTGTGCGCGAAACCCTGTGTCATATTGCCGACTGCGAAGTTGCCTGGGCGTGGCGTCTGCGGCTGCTTTACGGTGCGGACCACCCGCAAATTCAACCTTTCGAGCAGGACCCGTGGGCGCGCGCTTACGACAGCAGTAAGTACACAGCGGATGCCGCCCTGGTGGCATTCACAGCACTCCGCACCTGGAACCTGGCACTGATCGAGACCTTTTCCGAGGCAGATAAGCAACGGACGGGGCACCATCCAGAGATTGGCGACCTGACGCTGTGGACCGCGGTGGAGATCATCGCCGGGCATGACGTGCACCATCTCACCACGCTGGAGAAGCGGTAACAGCACGGTACAGGGACCGAAGCGGCTTGCTCTCTACAATCGAAGGGAGATGTCGCTGTACTTTGAACTTTATGGAACACAGGATGCGCTGCGGCGGGGCACGCTGCACCTGCCACACGGCACGGTGCAGACGCCGGTCTTCATGCCGGTTGGCACCTCTGCAAGCGTCAAGGCCGTGCCGCAGGACACGCTCGAGAGCATCGGCAATGATGGCCGGGGCGCGGAAATCATTCTTGCAAACACGTATCACCTGTACCTGCGCCCGGGCCATGAACTGATCCGGCGCGCGGGCGGAGTGCATCGCTTCATGAGCTGGAATCGGCCCATGCTGACTGATTCCGGCGGCTTCCAGGTGTTTTCGCTGGCCGCCCTGCGCAAGGTGACGCCGGACGGTGTGGAGTTTCGCTCGCACCGCGACGGATCGAAGCACTTCTTCTCGCCGGAGCACTCCATCGACGTGCAGATTGCGCTGGGTGCCGACATCCTCATGGCCTTTGACGAGTGCACGGAGCATCCTGCCACTTACGAACGCACGCGCGACAGCATGGGCCTGACCCATGCCTGGGCCGAGCGGTCGCTGCGGCACTTTCATGCCAATGCGCACCGTGTGCCGTGGTACAGCAGCCTGGGCGAACAGCGGCAGAAGCTCTACGGCATTGTGCAGGGCGGCATGTACAAGGACCTGCGGACGGA
>CAXTFT010000051.1:0-21931 GCA_964243585.1 uncultured Terriglobus sp. | reverse complement strand
TGCAGTTGAACCAGAGCGGGAAAACAAACTGACGGGGGGAGTACAGATGGGTTCTTTTGCCGGACTGAATACGGATGCGGCGCAGATGCAGCAGCGGATCGAGCGGTTTCACGCGGTTCGCGAGGCCATCGTGAAGCAGGTGCGCGAGGTGATCGTCGGGCAGGACGAGGTGCTTGATCAGGTCATGATCGCGTTGTTTGTTGGCGGTCACGTGCTGCTGACTGGCATGCCCGGCACAGCCAAGACACTCATGGTGCGAACCGTTGCTGATGCGCTGGGACTGCAGTTTCGCCGCATTCAGTTCACGCCCGACCTGATGCCTTCAGATATCACCGGCACCGACATCATTGAGGAAGACGCGGTCAGCGGCCATCGTAAATGGACATTTGTGCAGGGACCGATCTTCGGCAATCTTGTGCTGGCCGACGAAATCAACCGCACACCGCCCAAGACACAGGCAGCACTGCTTGAAGCCATGCAGGAGCGGTCGTGCACGGTGCGCGGGCAGGTCTACACACTACCCGCGCCATTCTTTGTGCTGGCAACGCAGAACCCCATTGAACTGGAAGGCACTTACCCACTGCCTGAAGCCCAGCTTGATCGCTTTCTCTTTAACTCGATACTTGATTATCTGAGTGCAGATGACGAACTGAAAGTCGTAGACCTGACCACGGCTACACGTATTCCAAGGATTGTTCCGGTTACGAATGCAGAAGAACTGCTGGGCTTTCAGCAGTTGGTGCGCCAGGTCCCGATTGCTGAGTCGCTCGCAAAGTATGTGGTCAATTTAGTTCGTGCAACACGACATAAGAGTGACAATGCTCCCGACTTCGTCAAGAAGTACGTCAGCTACGGCGGCAGCATACGCGCGGCGCAGTTCATCGTGCTGGCTGCAAAGGCACGTGCACTTTCACGCAAGCGCTATCACGTGGCGTATGAAGACATCTGCGCCGTAGCTACCCCTGTTTTACGTCATCGCATTCTGCTGAACTTCCATGCGGAATCTGAGCGCATTGATACCGATAACATTCTTAACCGTCTCATCGCGCATGTGCAGCGGCCAAAGGACTAAGAATGCAGCGCTTCCTTGATCCCGCAGTGCTCGGTACCATTTCTTCGCTCGATCTTTTAGCGAAGACGGTGGTGGACGGCTTCGTTGCGGGTCTGCACCGCTCGCCTGACTTCGGCTTTAGCCAGGAATTTGCGGAGTACCGCGCCTACGTACCCGGCGATGATCTGCGGCATGTGGACTGGAGCCTGTACGGCCGCACAGATCGCACCTACATCAAGCGATACCGCGGCGAGACCAACAGCCAGTTGACCATCCTGCTGGATGCAAGTAACAGCATGGAATACAGCAGCGGCGGCACTGGCAAAGCGAGCCTGCCGAAGAAGATGAATTATGCACGCTTTATTGCTGCTTCGCTGTTCTATCTCGCCATCAAGAACCAGCGAGATGCCGCGGGATTGATCGTGTTTGACGACGAAGTCCGCGAGTACATCCGGCCTTCAGCACGCCAGGGGCAGCTTGCGCGGCTGCTGGCCGGGCTTGAAAGCGCAGAGCCGCGCGCGCGCACCGATTTTGGCAAGCCGTTGAAGCACTTTCAGGAACTGCTGCACCGGCGCGGCATCGCAATCGTGATCTCTGATTTCTTTGAGGATCCCGATCTGGTCGTCCGCACCATTGAGCCGTTGCGATTCCACGGCAACGAAGTTGTGTTGTTCCACATCCTGGACCCGCAGGAACTGCGCCCCATGATGAGCGGCCCCGCGGTGCTGGTCGATCTTGAAACACAGCAAAAGATCGAAGTGATTCCCGAGTATGCGAAGACCACTTACCGCGAAAAAATAGATGCGCACGTAGAGGCATTGCGTTCAAAGGCTCGCGCAGCCGGCATGGATTACCGGTTGTTGGTGACAGACCAGCCGCTGGACAGCGCACTGCGCGAGTACCTGACGCTGCGCGAGGCGGCAAACTGATGAGGCAGCCTAACCGTCATGAGCTGTGTGTCAGAGGAGACGAGTAGATGGGCTTCCTTGCGCCGTGGTTTCTTGGCGGTTTGCTTGCGCTTGGCGTGCCTGTGTTTGTGCACCTGCTGAGACGGCACATTACCGTTCCCAGACCTGTCGGCTCGCTGATGTTTTTTGAGCGTGGCACGCAAAGCTCCACGAAACATCGCAGACTGAAACACCTGCTGCTGTTCGCATTGCGTGCTGCGTTGCTGCTGCTGGTGGTGCTTGCGTTTGCGAACCCGTTTATACGGCGACCTGCAAGTGATCCAAGCGGGCGTCTTCTGCTGATCGCGCTCGACAATAGTTTCAGTATGCGCGCGGGTACCCGTTTCGCAGATGCAAAGCGGCAGGCGCTCGCGCTGCTTGCCGGAAAGCCTGCATCGCAAAAGGCGCAGATCATCGCATTCGGTGGACAGGTGCAGATTTTGACGGAGCCGGAGAGCGACATCTCGCAGCTGCGCAATGCGCTTGAGGGCGTACAGCCGGGTGACGGTCATGCCAGCTTCGGCGAGCTTGGCCGCGCTGTTCGCACATTGCACGAGGGAGCGCATGGCCCCGCTGATCTGCACCTGTTCAGTGACATGCAGAAGTCTGCAATGCCCGCGAACTTTGCCGACATGGTGCTGCCCGCAGAAACAAAGCTTGAAGTCCACTCCGTGGCAAGCGCTACCACAGCGCCGAACTGGACAGTCGCAAGTATTGCTGCGCCCGCGGAACTGGCGGATTTGAAAGACTCGAAGCGCTCGCGTGTGCTGGCCGTGATTGCGGGGCTGAATACGTCGGCCGTATCAAAGAGCGTCTCGCTCATTGTCAATGGCCGGAGCACCGGTACAAAGCGCGTCGATGTGCCCGCGAACGGCCGTGCCACGGTAGAGTTCTCGCCCTTGGACATCGGTTACGGTTTCAACCGCTGTGAAGTTCGCGTCGACGCGCAGGATGCTTTCCCGAACGACGACGCAAGTCTGTTTGGCATCCGGCGTTCCGATCCGGAGCGCGTACTTTTCATACGGACCAGCGGCGACACGCGGTCTGAGCTTTACTTCGGAGCGGCGCTTGCGGCGGCAGCGCAGGCTTCGTTTACCATGCAAGCGGCGTCGCCCGCGCAGACCGGCGATCTTGATCCTTCGCGCTTTGCCTTCGTGGTGCTGGCCGATGCGGTTGTGTTGCCGTCCGTTTTCGAGCGCAATCTGCGTGACTATGTCAACAAGGGAGGTAGCGTCCTGATCGCGCTGGGAACCGGTGCGGCACAGCATGCGACGATACCCCTGTGGGGATCACAGGTTAAGCAGGTTAATGAATACGCGCGAGCCGGTAGCGGTGCCGCAGCGGTAGGCCAGGTGGACTTTACCCACCCCGCCATGGAAGATGCGCAGCCCGGACGCGACAATGGTGGGTGGGCCGGAACCAAAATTCTTTACGCCGCGGTGGTGGATTCCGCTGGCGCGCGTATTGCGGCGAAGCTGAGTGATGGCACACCGCTGCTGCTGGAGAAAAGCAGCGGTGAAGGTCATGTACTGGTCTTCACCACGGGCTTTGACAACCTGACGAACGACTTTCCCCTGCACCCGGTCTTTGTTGCATTTGTCGATCGCACAGCGCGCTACCTTTCCGGCACGGACCGGCTCAGCGGGTCACGCCGCGTCGACAGCTTTGTGCAACTACGCGCGAGCGGTGGAACAACTGGTGCTGTGGCGAGCGCGGAGGTTGTGGACCCTGAAGGTAAGCGGCCGCTGTCGTTGGCACAGGCACGAACCGCACAGGGTTTTCGGTTGGACCGCGCGGGGTTTTACCATGTGCGTTTCGCCAACGGCAAGGATGCCGTGATCGGTGTCAACCCGGACCGGCTTGAGAGCGATCTGCAGTCGATGCCGGCAGATGTGCAGGCACTCTGGAGCGGCAGCAACGCCACCTCTTCCAATGACACGAAACAGTCGGCAAATGCCGCAGCCGTAGAGGCCAGGTACCAGCCTGTAAGCCTGTGGTGGTACGTTATGCTGCTTGCACTTGCTGTTGCGCTGGCTGAGATTGCGCTGGCCAGCAACTACATGGGCACGCAGCGGGAGGACGCATGAGCAAAGCAAGCGAACTCAACAGCTACATCGCGCGCGTGCGCCGCACACTGCAGCTTCGCGCAGGGCTGCGTGGCGCAGCCATTTTCTTCGGCGCTGCGCTCGTATGCACCGCGCTGCTTGTTGTCTATCTGAACCACTACGCCTTTCCCGCGGGCAGCGTTGGCAAGGCACGTCTTGTGCTCGTTGCTGTGTCGGCTGCAGCGGCTGCGTTCGGTATCGTCTGGCCGTTGCTGCGCCTGTCGCGCCAGCGTGCTGTGCGCCGGGCTGAGGCGGCGTTTCCCGCGCTTGAAGATAGCCTGACCACCTTCCACCAGCGGCAGGCGGGCAGCGCGGACCCGTTCTTGGAGCTGTTGGCCGCCGACACGCTGCGTCGCGCTGACGGCGCTCCTGCATCGTCGTTTGCGCCCACGCCGCTGCTGCTTGGGATGAGCCTTGCGGGTCTCGTCTGCCTGGGCGTGTTGCTGTGGATGGTATTTGCCGCGCCTGGCTACATGGGCTACGGTGCGGCGTTGCTTTGGACGGGTGCAAAGAAGACGGCGGAGCCGCTCTACGTGCTGACCGTCACGCCGGGCGACGTCGCCGTTCGCCGTAATAGCGATCAACTAATCACGGCAGAAGTGACAAACTTACATCCTGACAAGGTGCAGATCTTCGCGCACTTCAACAGTGCCAGCGGATGGGAACCGGTGGCAATGCAGCGGCAGGTTGGCACAGGCAGCAACTACGGCTTTGTCTTTACCGGCCTGCCTGAAAATGTCGAATACTACGTCACCGCTGGTCCGCTTACCTCGCCACACTACAAGGTGCGCGTGGTGGATCTGCCGTCAGTGAAATCAACAAAGGTGACTTATCACTATCCTGCCTGGACCGGGTTAAAGATGCAGACAGAGGATCATGCAGGCGACCTGCGTGCGATTGAAGGCACGCGCGCAGAGCTGCAGATAGAGATGGACCGCCCGCTGAAGGATGGCAACCTGCTGCTGGACAACGGTCAGACCATTCATCTGACCGGAGGCGAGGGCAATCGATACACCGGTACCGTGCCCATGGCGAAAGATGGCTCGTACCATGTCGCCGCGACTGATTCCGGTCAGTCCGTGCGCCTGTCAGAGGATTACTTCATCGCCACCGATAAAGCAGAAGCTCCGCAGATTGCTTTGGAGAAGCCGGGCCGCGACTACCGCGCCAGTCCGATTGAAGAGGTCACGTTAAGGGTAAAAGGCTCGGCCCAGTTTGGCCTTCGCGACATGCACCTGCATTACTCGGTAAACGGCGGCATGGACAAGGACGTGCCCATGCTGAAGCAGCCAGGTGCGCGGAACGCCGATGGCAATTACACACTGCGGCTGGAAGATTTTAAGTTGCAGGCAGGCGACCTGGTCAGTGTTTATGCGACAGCAAAGGACGGTCATGCCGAGGCGAAGACGGACATCAGCTTCATTCAGGCTGACCCATTTGAGCGCGAGTTTTCACAGTCGCAGCAGGGTGGTGGTGGCGGAGGCGGTGGTGGCGGCAACCAGACGGACATCTCGAAGCGTGAAAAGGAATTGATCGCCGAGACGTGGAAAGAGATCAACAACAAGGGCGCGACCGACAAGACGGCGAAGGCGCAGGGTGACTTCCTGGGTGGCGCGCAATCGAAGCTGCGGGACCAGGTCATGGCTCTGTCCACGCGCATCAACAGCCGCGATCTTTCGGCAGCGAACGAGGAGTTCACCACCTTTGAAAAAGACATGCAGGAAGCTGCAAAGAACATGCTGCCTGCGTCAGAGAAGCTGAACGCGAGCAAGTGGCAGGATGCGCTGCAATCTGAGCAGAAGGCTCTTCAGGCGCTGCTGCGCGCAGAGGCTACCTTCCGTCAAATCCAGGTCGCCTTTGGCCAGCAGGGCGGCGGCGGTGGTGGAGGCGGCAGCACGGGCCGCGACCTAGCCAGCCTATTCGACTTAGAACTGGATACGGAAAAGAATCAGTACGAGACGGCAAAGACGTCCTCTCCGCAGGAGCAGAAGGCAAAGGAAGTCGAAGACGCACTTGCCAAGCTGGACGCGCTTGCAAAGCGGCAGGAAGAGCTTGCAAACCAGCAGAAAAATCCCCAGCAGGCACTGCAGGAGCGCTGGCAGCAGGAGATGCTGCGACGCGAGGCCGAGCAGTTGCAGCGGCAGATGGAACAGCTGGCGCAGAATAAGCAGGACGGTCAGCAGGGACAATCCGGACAGCAAGGCCAGTCTTCGCAGGGCAAGAGTGGTCAACAGGGCCAGTCCAGTCAGCAGCAGGGTGCATCCGGATCGCAAGGTTCACAGGGAGGTGCGCAGGCAGGCCAGTCTGGCTCACCAGGGCAGTCGTCGCGCCAGCAGGCAAGCCGTGGAGGCTCCACATCGGACCAGCGCATTGAGCAGGCTCTGAACAGAATGCGGTCTGCTGAAGACGCTATGAAGCGCAGCGGCGGCACACAGGGCAGCGCGGCCGACGCGCAGCGGCAGGCAGCAGAGCGTTTGCGCGAAGCCACCGGCCTGATGGGGGGTGCGCAGCAGGACCTTGCGGGCAACAAGATGGGTACCATGTCGCACGAAGCCGATCGTCTGCAGACCGAGGAGCGTGCGCAGTCTGAACGCATTGACCAGTACACGCGCGACACGCGAAACCAGAACTTTGACGCGGACAGTTACCAGGCAAAGGTTAAGCAACGTAACCAGTTGTCTGCAGACCGGCAGGAGCTGTCAAACAGCTTGTCAAGATTGCAGCGCGACATGCGTGAATCGGCTCGGCAGATGGCAGGCAGCCAGCCGGAGACTTCACAGAAACTGCGCGACGCCTTGACGGAGATGGACAAGGCTGATCTGGACAATCACGTTCAACGCACGGCGGATTGGCTGCGAAGCGGCATCAATCCCAATTCGAACGGGACCGAGAAGGGGATAGCAGATGGCCTCGCCAGACTGGGCCAGCAACTGCGCGCGGCAGAGGGGACGCTGGGCAAGGGTGGAGCCCCGGGTGGAAGAAGCCCAGGCTCTGATACCAGTCAGCAGACGGCGGCGCTTGGGCAGGTGGAGCGGCTGCGCAGTCAACTGGAAGCAATGCGGGCGGGTCGTGGCAGCGCACGCACTGCGGGCCAACTTGATCCTAGCGGCAAGCTACCGGGTAGTGGAGCGAACGGTCAGGAACCGGGCCGCAACGGTCGCACCGATGCCGGACAGCCTGATGCTGGAAATCAGCAGGGAGGCAGGAACCCACAGCAGACCGTGGGCAATGGGCAGGGTGCTAAGTCCGGGCAGGGTCAACAGCCGGGCCAAGGCCAGGCCGGTGGACAGGGACAGGGCGGAGCCCAGGGACAGGGTCAGCAGCAAGGGCAGGGCCAGCAGGCAGGTAATGGACGCGGCGGCAGCTTCACGCGCGGCAATGACATCGGTGGAGGCTTGGATGGACCCGGGCGCAGCGGCGACATTGCCCGGCGCAGCGGCGGAGGAGGCTATAACAGTGATGCCTTCGGCAATGTGAATACGGGCAATAACAGCTATGCGCAAGGTGGTCAGCACTATGGCGCGAAGGGGACCGATGGCAACCCCGCAGACACGGAACGCACCTTCCAGCAGAGCATGCGCGAACTGCAGGCGTTACGTGGCATGGTCAAGGGCGATCCGGAAGCCACAAAGGAAGTGGCTGAACTGACTAAGCAGATGCAGGGACTTGATCCGAGCCGCTTTCCAGGCAATCCCGCAGTTGTTGAGCAGATGCACAGTGAAGTGCTGCGCGCGGTCGACAAACTGGAACTGCAGTTGCAGCGTTCAGGCGACACGGACGCGCACACCGGTAAGTCATATACCGTGCCTGCGGGCTACAACGACTCGGTAGCGGAGTATTACCGGCGGCTCAGCAAGGGCCGCTAGGGATCAATCCCTCATCGTTTTGGAAACAGCCGATTCATTGATGAGTCCTATGTACCGGCGCTAAGAACAGAGTCCGCCACGGAAGCCGAACGCACCGCGCCGCGTACATCGTGTACACGCAACAGGCGCGCGCCGGCAAGGATCGCAGTGATATTTGCGGCATGCGTCCTCTCATCACGCGTCCGCGTTGAGTCTTCGGCAGGTGTCAAGGCTGAGACGAGAAAACCTTTTCGTGAAAGCCCCACCAGGAGTGGGAGACCCAGTTCCGCGAAGGATGAAAGGCCTGCAAGCAAAGCCCAGTTTTCTCTGCCGCGCTTGCCGAAGCCGAAGCCGGGATCAGCCACCATGCGATCGCGTGCGTTTCCGGCCTGTTCCGCTGCACCTCTGCGTTCCCGCAACTCCGCGAGTACTGAGGCAGCCACTGCATTGTGCGGCAGCGATGACTGTGACGCCCACGCGGACGGCAGGCCACGCGTGTGCATCAGTACCACTCCGCTACGCAGGTCCGCACAGCAGGTGAACATCGCCGGATCCCACAAGCCACCGCTGACATCGTTCACAATTTCCGCGCCCGCCAGCACAGCCGCACGGGCCGTTGCGGATCGATAGGTGTCGACCGAAATGACAGCGTCAGGGCGGGCCTGTAGAACCCCGGCAATCACAGGCAGCACGCGATTCTGCTCCTCTGCCGCGGAGATAGCCTCTTCGGTAGCCGCGCTTGAACCGGGCCGGGTCGACTCGCCGCCAATATCCAGGATGTCCGCGCCTTCTTCAAGCAATCGCAACGCATGCGCGACGGCCTGTTCGGTTGTGGCATATTCGCCACCGTCACTGAATGAATCAGGCGTGACATTTACTATGCCCATCACAAGTGTTCGATGACCGAGGGCAAGAGCGCGCGTGCGTAGAAGCCAATGGTACGGAGCACGTTTTAGAAAGCTCATACCGGCCATTCTATGCAGGCGCATGTGCCGCAGGTAACGATCCGCAAAGGGCAGCATTCACTGGCTGTTCCGCATCAGTCCCTGCATGGGAACTATTCTTCTGCTGACCGCCTCCAACATTTTCATGACCGCTGCATGGTACGGACACTTGAAGTACAAACAGACGGCGTTGTGGAAGGTCATTCTTATCTCGTGGGGCATCGCCTTGTTTGAGTACTGCCTGCAGGTGCCTGCCAACCGCATGGGTGCTGAAAGGTTTTCACCAGCGCAACTGAAGGTCATGCAGGAGGTGATTACGCTTGCGGTGTTTGGTGTGTTTGCGGCCCTCTACTTTGGCGAACGCTTTCACTGGAACCATGGCGTTGCCGCATGCTGCCTGGTGGGCGGAGCGTTCTTCATGTTCCACAAGTTTTAGGGCACGCTGCTACACTCGTGCGCATGGATCGATCTCTATCTGGCAGCATGCTGCCTGCTCTTTTGCTGCTTCTTTCCTTGCAGGCAATAGGACGCGCGCAACAGGCCATTTCGGAACCAACAACACTAAACGGAGTGCTGTTTGGTGAGCAGATTGCCGCCATTACGAACGAAGCCGCGGTAAGCCGGGCGCACTGGGGCGTGACGGTCACCACGCTTGAGGGAACGCCGATTTTTTCGTTGAACGAGGGGCAGTTTTTTCAGCCAGCCTCGAATGCGAAGCTGTTCACAACGGCCGCAGCCATGGCGCTGCTGCCCATGGATGAGCGGCTGGTCACACGTGTCATCGGCAGCGGTAACTACGACGGCAAGGGCGTGTTTACCGGCGACCTCGTCCTGAAGGGTGTGGGCGATGCGAACCTCTCCGGTCGCCCTGTACCGTACCAGCGACCTGTACCCGGTCAGCCCTCGCCGCACCGTGACGAACTGCGCTACATTGACGAACTTGCCGATAAGGTTAAAGCCGCAGGCGTTACGAGCGTGAAGGGAGACGTTGTTGGGGATGACTCGCTGATGCCAAACGATCCTTACCCCGCGGACTGGTCCATCAACGATACGCCCTGGTACTACGGCGCGCCAATCAACGCGCTGATGATCGCCGACAATGCTTTTGCTCTGACCGTTCGTCCCGGTGCATCCCCTGGCGATGCGCCCACGGTCACAACGGACCCGGCGCTGCCGTTTTACACCATGGACATGCAGGCGAAGACGGTCGCAAAGGGTGGCGAATCCGCACTGGATATCCAGCGGGGCATCGGCTCACGAGTCATCCACATCTATGGCACGCTTGCGGCAGATGCGCCTGCTTACAAGCAGGACATGAGCATCGGTGAGCCAGCAGAGTATGCCGCACTCGCGCTGAAAACCGCGTTGGAAAAGCGGGGCATTGCAATCTCCGGCGCGGCAAAGGCGAAGCATGCGGAGTTTTACGAGACCAGCTTTACCCGGCACTCCGTCGCACCACTCGACAGGCTGACGGTCTCGCCAACACGCAGGCTTTTGCTTGCGTCCCCAACATGCTTTGACTGCGCAACGCATGTACTTGCAGAGCACATCGGTCCGCTGTTGGGTGATGACATCGCGATCACCAACAAGACGTCGGAGAACCAGCACGCAGAACTATTTCTTAGACAGTTAGGTTTGTTCATCACTGGAACCGGTACCACCGTGCAAGGCGAACGCGTGCTGCGCACATGGCTCACGCAGCAGGTAAAGATTGACGGTGAAGACTTCATGTTCTTCGACGGCTCCGGCTTGAGCGGTCACGATCTGGTCACGCCGCGTGCCATCGCGAAGCTGTTGAGCTATGCGGTGACACAACCATGGGGAGCGGCATGGAAGGCATCGCTGCCGGTTGGTGGAGAGGATGGATCGCTGCGTGGGCGATTTCCTGACGCTCCGCTGAAAGATCACGTGTACGCAAAAACCGGCACGCTGGGCGAGGCACGCGCACTCTCCGGCTACATCGACTGCGCCAGTGGCCAGACGCTCATCTTCAGCGTCATGGTCAACGCACACACTCCACAAACCAGTGAAGACCAGAAAGCAATCGATCGCATTGTTGCAGCAATTGCCGCAGGAAATTAGTGGCTACTTCCTGCGTTGCTCGCCTTTTCTCAACCAGGCATTAGGAGAGGCAGGGACTTCGGCTAAAGATTGCTCTACGCCAGTTTCGCGCCCGGCCCAATCAGAGCATCATCCTCGTTGCCTGGGGACCGCGGAAATCCACCGCCAAAGCGATAGACCAACACCAGAACCAGTGAGCCGATCACGAGGCTTAACACCGCATCGACCAGCAGCGATCCCTTCGCTCCAGCGTGACCTGCGCCCACCCCGTCCATGTATACGGCACTTGCAATTGCCAGATTTGCCGCGGCAATGCAGACCGAATACTGCGTCGCCGACAGGGGGTTGTCGCGGCCCACAATCTGGAAGACTAGCGCGCTCGTCGCAGTGTAGTTAATGCCCGCCATCAGGTTGTAGAAGAGCATGCCACCCACAAACACCCATGGCGTATGTGGTCCGAATGACATGAAGAGGGAGCTGAAGGCGGCAAGTATGGCGGGCGCAATAAACAACAGGCGGCGGTCGTAACGGCTGCTGAGTGGCGCGCCCAGTGCGGCGCCAATCACGCATGCCATGGTGAACACTGCACCCACGGAGAGGTAGCCTGGCAGCGCCTCTGCATGGAAACTTTGGATCATGCCTCCGAACAAGTTTTGCAGTGCAAATGTAGCGGAAGGCAGCACAAAGACCAGCAGTGCAAACAGATAGTTGCGCTGTTTCGCGGTTGTCCAAAGGTTTGCAAATAGCTGCCTCATGGCTTGACCGAATGGCCGCAGGCTACGCTCCTCATGAAGGAACAAGAGTGGCGCGGCTCCAAGCACGATGGGCAATGGTACGAGTAGCGAGGCTCGAAACAACGACAGGTGCCGAACCTCCCACACCGCGAGCTCGCCACCCACACCGGTCCATGCAAGGTAAGCGATGTTCATCCAGGCTGACACCGCGCCATGCTTCGATGGCGCGACCAGATTTGGCACCATGCCGCCGATGGAACTCGTATACATCTGGTTGCACAGGTAGCCTGTGAACAGCACAAGCATCAGCGTGACGGTCCCAGTGCCGTGTCCGCCACGTACCGTTGCAGCCTGCAGCATGGGGACAGAGATGCCTAGGCAAACCGCGGCAAGGCCAGCCAGCAGCATGGCCCAGGTTCGTCGAGGCAGGCCGCAGTCTACGACGGGTGTCAGCAGAAAGCTGACATAGCTTGCAGTCAGGATGAGCGCAACTATCTCCGATTCGCGCTGCATCGACACGCCGCGCTGCGGCAGCAACTGTGACAGCGCAACCGCCACAAAGCCATTGAATGTGCCGCCGTAAAGAACGCCGAAGACCCACGGCGGCGTGTGCCTCCGGGATTGTAGTCGCAAAATTCCAGTATGGGACGGCACTGTTGCTATGCTACTGCGACCATGCCGCGGTGGTACCGTTCAACTTGTAAAACCCTGCAGGTTATCTACTTAATCGTTATGTTACTGCCGCTGCACGTACGGTGACGCTTATACCCGAACCGGAGTAAGCGTTCATGCCTTGGTGACAGGTAGGAATTACATGATTCAAATCGGCACGGCTGGCGATTTTACCAATATCCCGGAAATGCTTTCCCTAAACATGTGACGTTATGATCCGGAGATGCTGATCGACATCAAAGTCTTACTTTCAAGTTCAGCAGCAGTTCTGCTCGGCCTTGCTTCGCATCCTCTGCACGCGCAGGCCATGCAGACCGCACAGCAACGCGTGCGTATCGACTTCTATGGAATGCTGTCGTATGTGCGCCCTGATTTTCTCGGCACGCCCCGAGCAGTAGGTGTAACTGCCGGTGGCAGTATTAACGGCTTCCGTGTGTTGCCCTACACTGACCTGGGCCTTGAGGTGCGTGGCGTTACGTCGCATTCCGATGTCTTGAATGAGTCGTCACTCGCAGGCGGACCACGCGTCAGCTTCAGCCGGTACCGCCTGCAGCCCTATGCCGAGTACATGTTTGGAATAGGCCGGGGTAGCTTTAACAATCCCACCTACCCGGACTACATGCGCGATTACACCGCCATCCGCAGCTATGGCGGCGGCGTGGACTACCGCTTGACCAGGGATTTTGGTCTGCAGGCCGATGTGCAACGGCAACGCTGGCGGTTTTCCTACCTGTCGCCGTATTTTCACCCGATGCAGGTCAGTGTGGGCGTCCGTTACCGGCTGCATCTGCGTAGCCGCACCGGGCCTCAATAGCGGGCGGCGGCTAACCCGGCACCGCGCCGGTGTACACTATGGCTGGTGAGAAAGCGGTACTGCTGTCTGACACAGACAGTAGTTTGCGTCGGGACGTGGCTCAGCCTGGTAGAGCGCACCCTTGGGGTGGGTGAGGTCGCAAGTTCGAATCTTGTCGTCCCGACCATCTAAGCCCTGCAATAAGAACGGCGGCCCAAGGCCGCCGTTTGTCGTTGATTTCGATACGTCAGGCACTGTGCCGGTGGCGATGCGCGCGCGTTCCACGGGAGGCATACAGGTGCTGTGCCGGTGCTCCAAACTGCCACTGCCGTACCGGGCCCACATCCACATGCACAAAGCCACTGCGGGGGTAGTAACCGACGCCGCCCATGCCCAGACTGAGCGCCGCGTCGCGCAGGGCACGGGTGCTGACACCAGGAATGCGGATGTCAATGGCTTTGGACACCGTATGCTGCGAGTTTTCCGCAACGCCGGTATCAGAGGATCGCGTGCGCAGGAACTCGTTGGACTCCGGTGTGCGGTAGCCGCAAACAATGTCGATGGTCGCTCCCGGCCGGTGAAGCTTGGCCAGCAGCGCATGCAGCAGGTCGAACTCACGGGGATCGTAATTTGCTACGTCGTTGGTGCGGTGATCCCGCAGAAAATGGTTCAGCATCGCCATTCCCATGCTGGAATACTGGCCACCCTGCTTGTAGGCCACATCAATCGACTCGCCGGTATGCAGGTGGTGCAGTTTCAGGCGAAAGGTGTCCAGGATGCCGAGGTGGGTTGTGTGCGGTGCTGGTCCGGTGGGGATCCGCGGCACTTCATCCGCACGCAGAGCAGCGGAAAGGCAAAGGGTCAATGCGCCGAGCGCCATGCCGCGAAACTGACGAGAAATACCGGAATTGCTTGCGATCACAGGAACGCTCCGTGAAGACTGGTCTTGTAGCTGCCACATCTTTGTATCGCCTGGCCGTGGCGGTTACAGGTGCATTTGTTCTGACACAGACATGTATTGTCCCAAAACAGACTTTACCTGAGCGTGGGGGGAAGAGTCGACCCGAAGGGCTGACGATTGGCGCGCCACCTCGCGACAATCAGGAATGCACTCGCAACAGAGCTGCTACTGGTGGAAGTGGTTAGGACACAGATCGGATTGCTGCCGTGCGTTGTTCCCGCACTGCGCGAAGCAGCTTTCCCGGCCACTTGGGATCCATGCAGGGCCGCTCAATCAGAAGGAAATATCCCAAGCTGGCAAGCAGAACGATCGGCACCAGCAGCAGCAGGTGAACGGCATAATTTGCGAAGAAGCTTGAGAAGATCATCGCCCGGTGCGTGAGCCGTGTGGCCAGCGACAGCACCAGCATGTGCAAAAGGTAAATGGAGTAGCACATGCCGCCAAACAGCGCGACCCACTTCAATTGCAGCAGTCGACGGGTCAGCGGCCCAAGCATGGCTCCTGCAAAGCAGAGCAGCAGCAATGCTGACAGGACCAGGCGCTCGAATCGTCCACCATCGACAAGGAAGAAAAGGGGAAAACACAGCAGGCTCACCGCGTTCCATAACGGGTGCGACCACTCCGGCCGCAGGTGGATGCGCAGATCGGCCAGGAGGTACCCCACCACGAAGTAGCACGCGTAGATGGGAAACATGAAACCGTGGTGATCCAGCCAGTGCCAAGGCAGGGAAGCCAGCACAACAATGCTGACGGCCAGCAGGCTACGCCGCCACATCGCTGACCCGATCCGGAAGATACGTGCGATCAGGGGAGCCAGCAGGTAAAACTGCACCTCAACTTCAAGGCTCCAGGTCACGGGATTGATGGGCTTGATCCAGACATAGTTGTGCACATAGAACACGCTGGTCAGCAGCGAAAGCAACAACACGCGCAGCGGTGCCGCATGCAGCAGGACAAAGCCCGCAAAGTAGATCATCAGCGCCAGGATGTAGGGCGGCTCCAGGCGGGTCAACCGCCGCATGTAGAAGGCTTTCAGGCTGACCTTGCGTCCACCATCTTCCAGTTCATTCAGAAAGGGCTGCGCCAGAATGAAACCGCTGATGGCAAAAAACAGCTGTACGCCGCGGGCGAACCGTTCACCGTGGAGGACGAACGAAGCGTAACGCGGATCAAAGGCCAACGAACGGGACGTGCTGTCCAGGGTGACACCAAGAATGTGCACCAGCAGAACGGCAAAGATGGCAACAAAGCGCAGGCCGTCAATCTCCGGGTACCACCGGCCTTGTGCCGTGATTCGTTGCAGCTTCAACGCGTCGGCCTCTCCTTTTCTGCCACTATAGAGCTTCGCGGCTGGCGAGGGTGACCGGTTCAGGAGATGAGATGACGCTGTGGAATCCATTTCGGCAGAGCAGGCCAGAGAACGAGCCGCTCTGCCCTGCACGCTCGTTTGGCTATGCCGTCGTGGGATTGGGGCACATCGCGACATACTTCCTGGATGCCCTGCGCGACTCACCCTCCTGCAGGGTGGTGAGTGTGGTGAGCGGTCATGCAGGGAAGGCAGCCAGCATCGCAAAGCGATACCGTGTGCCCCAGGCGCTTTCTTACGCGGAGTTCGACGCCCTCTGCGACACTCCTGGAGTAGACGCGGTTTACCTCGCCCTGCCTGTAAGCATGCACCTCGAGTACACCCAGCGCGCAGCCCTGGCCGGCAAGCATGTGCTGTGCGAAAAGCCCATGGCGTCCAACCCGGAGCAAGCCCGGGCCATGATCGCCGCGTGCCGCTCGGCCGGGGTGCGGCTCAGCATTGCGTATCGCTGTCCTTACACTGCTGTGCATGGACGTGCGCGCGACCTTATCCGCAGCGGCATACTGGGAGAACCACTCCGCATCGAATCCGGCTTTGGCTTCAGGCTTCAGCCGGGCTGGCGGGCCGATCCGTCGCTTGCAGGCGGAGGATCGTTGTTCGACGTGGGCATCTACCCATTGAATGCGGCTCGATATCTGCTGGGTGAGGAGCCGTCCGGTGTCAGCGCGGCGAGCGCCGTCTGTGACGGCAGCGGCCTGGAGCAAAGTATCCAGTGGACCAGCCTGTTTCCGTCCGGCGCCACGGCGGCGTGCCGTTCGTCGTACCGCGAGCACATCGCGGATACCCTGCGCATCACCGGCAGGCGAGGCACACTCTTGCTGGCGCCGGCTTTCAGCCATCGCGAACGACTTCGCCTGCGCGGCGAGTATGTCGATCCATCGACAGGGCGGCGCTGCCGGGTAGACGAGCAGACTCCCGGCGGAGCACCGTCGCATTTTCGCCTGGAGGCGGAGGCGCTCGCTACGGCCGTGCGCGATGGGACGGAGACGATTACACCGGGCGAGGACGGACTGGCAGATATGCTCGCCATGGAAGCGATCTATGCCGCGGCAGGAGTCGCCGCCCGCCGCTAACATAACCGTATGCAACTCACGGCAACGGAACTCCGCATACTTGGCGCACTCATTGAGAAAGAGATCAGCACGCCGGAGTACTATCCGCTGTCATTAAATGCACTGCTGGCCGCGTGCAATCAGAAGAGTTCGCGCGACCCGGTCATGACGCTGGCAGAAGACGAAGTCCGCGGCGCATTGCGATCGTTGGAGGACGCTGACCTGGTTTCGGTGGACCACGGCAGCCGTGTCCAGCGGTACGAGCACCGTGCCCGCACGGTGTTCCATTTACGCCGTGACGAGACTGCGGTGCTTTGCCTGCTTCTGCTGCGCGGACCGCAAACGCCGGGGGAACTGCGCAGCCGGGCGGATCGTCTGCACACCTTTGACGACCTCCACGCCGTGAGTTCTGCGCTGGCACGCATGAGTACGCCCGCGGAGGGCAGGCCGGACTCTATAACGGTGCAACTGCCTCGCCAGCCTGGTGCAAAGGAACAGCGCTATGCGCACACATTGGGCGACCCCGCGTCTCTGGCCACACCTCTGACGGTTTCTCCAAGCGCCTCTCCCGCCCCGGATCTCAGGGAGCGTATCGAGTTGCTGGAGGGGGAGGTTGCTGCTCTTCGGCTGGCGCTGGAAGGGCTGGAACGGCAGCTCAAGCAACTGCCGGGCGCTTAGACTCGCGGTGTCTAAAAAGGTTGCGGAAATCGTTTCTCTGCTGTGGTACGCTGTTCGCAATCGTTCGAACTCGATGTAGGTTCTTTGCTCGCCCTGCCCAAAACGCACTTGCAAAACCGTATTGAATTCAGCGAAACACTCAGCACATCAAGGTCAGGGACAGGCAAATGGAACAGGGTAATGTGAAGTGGTTCAACGACGCCAAGGGTTTCGGATTCATCTCACGCGATAACGGCGAAGATGTTTTCGTGCATCACACCGCCATTCAGTCGCAGGGTTTCCGTTCGCTTCAGGAAGGCCAGCGCGTGACTTTTAACGTGGTCAAGGGACCCAAGGGCTGGCAGGCTGAGAACGTCAGCCCCGCCTAGCGTTTATGCGGGACAGCCGGGATTGACACAAGAAATCAGGGGCCAAGCAAACGCGGCCCCTGATTGTTTGTACAGCGCCTCTCACCGATCTCCGCACCTGCTGGCTGTTTGGGAGTATGCTTTAGCCAGGACGTTGTACGGGACCGACCTGGTCCGCATGTCAGACCCCAATGTACCGGCATGTAGACCCTGGAGACTCTCCCCAGAACAGCGGACGCACTTCCATAACCAGAAAAGGCTTACGGGCCTCGGAGCATCCCTCAACGATGCGTACTGTTGTTCAGGACAAATATTTTCTTCGCGATCTCCATCGCGAGATCGATCTTTACGACCGCAAGCTAATCCACATGCTGAAGCATGAGGTGTTCGCAACGGACGCTCTGCGTGATGTAGCGACCCGTAAGCTGGCTACCAAGCGGGAGTCGCTCGCCGCGACCGCACGCACCCTTGCTGCTTCTGGCATTGAATTTCAGGAGCATGAACTGCCACGATCCTTTCGTCCGGAAGGTGCTGCGGAGATTGCAGCAGCTGCCAGCGATATGGAGGCGTCACCTGCGCAAGCTACGGCTGCGGTAAATTCGCTACACAAAACAGAACAGCCATCCGCTTTCGGTGAGCAGATTGCAAAGCTGCAGCGCGAGAAGCTGCGTGAAGAAGAGTCGCCTCTGGCCACTGCGCTTGGTTCTTGGCAGGATGATCTTGCTGCTTATAAGAAGAAGCGGCAGAAGACGGTTGCCGTCGCTCTCTAGTTCGATAGCAAGCTCACAACAAAGTATTCGCGGCGATCCGTATCTGTCAGTGGCAGTGACGCGTGCTGTCTGACTCCGCTATCCTGTCTGCATGGCTTTTGATCTCTACACCATTCCTTTGACGCGCATCGACGGCAGCGTCGTCACGTTTGCTGACTATCGTGGCAAGGTACTGCTGGTTGTCAACGTCGCTTCAAAGTGCGGCCTCACGCCGCAGTACGACGGCCTGGAAAAAACTTACACACGTTTTCGCGAAGCCGGTCTTGAGATCCTCGCGTTCCCCGCGAATGACTTTGCCGGACAGGAGCCTGGTTCCAATGAGGAGATCGCGCAGTTCTGCCGCGGGACTTTTGGCACCAGCTTTCCCATGTTTTCGAAGATCACGGTCGTCGGTCCGTCCAAGCACCCACTGTATGCTGCGTTGACCGATGCTCTGCCTGAATCGGCAGGTGACGGCAAGCAGGGCATGATCGACGGATTGATCAAGTATGGTGTGCAGCCGAACCGGGAACCGGAGTTGCTGTGGAACTTTGAAAAGTTCCTGATCGGCCGCGATGGCATACCGCTGGCCCGCTTCTCGCCGGACACGCTGCCGGACTCTCTCGCGATTACAACCGCGATTGAAGCAGCACTCGACCGGTAAGCCCATCAGAGCAAACCTGGTCACGGTGCGACAAAAGCGGAGGCCAGTACAGGCTTCAACTGCAGCCATGGAATGACCGTGTCATCAACCGGCGACACACGGGGAGCGACGCTGTATTCCGGGTAGCTGATGTGCAGGCCATCCTCTTCCAGCGTCCAGTTGCTAGTAGCGCTGATCACGTCTTGCAGCTGATTTGCATTCGGCCCGTTGACCTCAGGGTAAATCGAGCTTTTTTGCTCACCCGTTGAGAGTGCCTTCCAGCACGCCGCTGCTACCAGCGGCTTCCATGCACTGCCCTGCGCAAAAACGTCCTGGGTGTCGAGCGGGCGCCTGCTGTCCAGCAGCCATGTTAGCGTCTCGAATGCTTCGTTCGGGTGCGCCGCACCGTGGCCCATGGTCTCAATGTTCAGGCTGGCTGCGATACGATTGTGCTCCAGGCTCTTTACCTGTCCTACAACTCGTGTGTCTTGTTGTTCCGCAAGTTCCGCAGTCCATGTAGGAGACTCCGTTGGCGGCCTCTTTCTTGCATCTCCGCCTTCCGTCATGGCAAGAGCCCGCATCTCTACAGCCTTGTTCCATGCGATCCACTGTGCATCGGCGGCGTCAGCCACCGGCCAGCTTGCCTGCAAGGTGCCGAAACCTGGATGCTCTGAGGTCCCTCTCTCCGGTGTTTGGTTCTCCGGTGCAGCGAGGTATTGCGTCCGCGTCAGAAAGCTGATCCCATCGCGGCGAACTACGGATCCACGCAACTGCTTTATGCGTTCGCCGTACAACGGCAGCAGGCATTTTGCAGTATTCGCAGGAAAGGTCGAAGCCTGGTCTGCGTGGCACAACTGCTGTACCCACGCCAACCATTGCACCTGATCGGCCCTCAACAATCCAACGCTGCCGCTAGACAGTTTGCCTGACGCATCACGATACACGCGTCCCAGGCCCCCATCAGCAAGGTTGAGCTTTGGGTTGCCGCAGATTGCTTTCTCAACCGGGCGCTGTGCTTTGCTGCAATCGAAACTGGCCGCGCGTGCCGAGGCACTTCCGACGAGAAGTGCGATTGTGAGCAGGAAACCTTGAACCTTCACTGCAGAGTAGGATACTACCGGACGGCCTCGAACTCGTGGAAACGTCGCTCCAGTTCCCATTGCTGCCGCGCCCGCTCACTGCCTGCCAGAAAAGCCGCGCAGGACGCACCCGGCTCCTGGTTTCGCGCCTCCGCGCATTCGCGCCTTATGGCTGTAAACTGGTCCGGCGAAGACCACAGGCTCTTACCCGGCAGAAAAGCATGTTCGAGCGATGTTCTTGCCGATGCTTTCAGTTGCAGGTAGGTTAACCCCTGCTCGAGCGCGGCCCGCTCGTACTCGTGCGTCAAATCGATGCGGGACACACCTTCGTCGTCCGTTGCCAGTGCGACCGGCACGCCCGCCGTAAGGTAGCTGCTTAGCGAGTGATCCTTTCCCCGGATGCCAAGAATCACATCGTTTGAAGTCAGGTTCACCTCGACCATGACGTGCCGCTGCGCCATGGTTTGCAACAGGCCCTTCGCATTTGTTTCATAGAGCACATCAACACCGTGGCCGATACGTTCGGCTCCTGCCTGCATGACGGCATCCTGAATGTGGAAGCGCAGCCCCTCCGGCGGCACCATGCCAGGTGCCAGTTCGCCTGCATGAAGGCTGAGGTGAACTTTCGGGTAGATGGAGCGCAGGTAGTGCAGCATTGCCATTTGAGCGCTGTACTGCGACATGGCCAGGTAAGCGTCTTCAGGCTGCACGAAATTGATGCCGACCACGCGAGGATCAACGCTGGACAGTTCAAAGCCCAGTAGTGTTTGCGCGAAAACCCGGGCAGGTTCCGCGGAACGCAATACCTGGTAGATGTAGCGCACTTCGACTTTGCACGCGGGCGTTGCTGTTGCAGTCCCGCAGTGCTCACGTGTCTTGCGGGTTGCGTCCATGGCGTCAAACTCCGCACGATCGGCCGCGATGTTGTCGCGCAGCCCATTCGCCAGCAGTGTGTCGCGCATGTGTGCTGGATCGCCTTCCCAGGGATGTTGCGCAGCCAGCCGCAGCGCCACGCTGAAGTCCGGCGTGTGCATTAATTCGAGGTACTGCTCATTCTGTGCGGCAGCGCGTGAGGCAACCTCATCGACCCACTCTCCCAAGTGTGTCTTTGCCGTGCCGGAGAAGCGCGAGAACGTCGCGAAGAACTGGTCGTGTCCATTGCGTCCGGCGCTGGGTACAAAGGCACGCATGGAAAAGCTGTCGATCAACTCGTCATATAACTTTTGATCCTTTAGTGCGGTCGCCGCCGGTATTGTGCCTTCCACGCAGACAGGCTGCGGCGGTAGGCTTTTGGTCAGGCCGCGATTGGGCAGCAGCACCAGCTTTACCGGGTCAACGCACAGGTTATCTTGCGCCGCATTCTGGATGAACGTCTCGGCGTACACTGCGCCGGAAAGGTGCATGTGCAGATCGCCGCCTTTTGGCATGCGCAGCAGCAAGGCGTGCAGCGCGGGTGGATTCACACGCAGTTGTTCCATCTGCTGAGCCATGCGCATTTCATTGTCAGTCGCCACTGTCCGGGGCTTCTGCGCGCCTGCGGGCAGGCATAGCAGGCCGGCCAGCGAGAGAGAGCAAGCGGCTTTCCATGTCCATGTCATCAAACGGCATCTCCTGCAATCAGGGTCGCCCACGCCATGGCAACCCTCCCATTGAGAGCCTTAGCATAGCGGAAGAGAAGGCTATGTCGACATTGAAAGCAGAAGGTCAGCCACGCAAAGGTCGCACTCCTTGCTCGGGGATCGCTCGCCGGAGTTGGCACTGCCGCGTGCCATTGCTATACTCGGAAAGTTGTTTGCAAAGCAGCAGCGGCACCAAGGGACCGCGTCACGATACCATCGTGGCATCCACTCCCAAGGCCAGATAGCTCAGTGGTAGAGCGCGGCCCTGAAAAGGCCGGCGTCGGC
>CAXTFT010000050.1:8427-22102 GCA_964243585.1 uncultured Terriglobus sp. | reverse complement strand
TTCGGTATCGACCGTGTCTGGACCCTGCACGAAGCGGCAGACGTTGAGCTATTCCGGCCGCTACCCGCTGTAAAGCAGCAGGACGTTGTCTGGATTGGTAACTGGGGCGAAGGCGAGCGGTCTGAAGAAATCCGGCGCTTCCTGCTGGACCCGGCTGCCGCGCTGCCACGGTACGAGTTCCGCATCCATGGCGTACGCTACCCGGAGAACGGGCTCGCCGCGCTGCAGGCGGCCGGTGTCAGCTACGGCGGCTACCTGCCCAACCTTGACGCGCCGGAAACCTATGCAGCATCCCGCCTGACAGTGCACGTGCCGCGACAGCAGTACTCGGGCGCCATGACGGGCATCCCTACCATTCGCGTGTTTGAAGCACTTGCATGCGGTGTTCCGCTGATCTCAGCGCCGTGGCAGGATTCGGAAGACCTGTTCCATGAAGGTGATTTCCTGTGGGCGCACGACTCCGCGGAGATGGTGCGGGCTGTCGAGCATCTGCTTACCAACCCGGACAGCGCCAGGGCCCGGGCAAACCGGGGGCTGGAGACGGTGCTGGAGCGCCATACCTGCGCTCATCGCACGCAGCAGTTTCTGCAGATCGCGGAGGAGTTGTTTCGGTGAAGATCTTTGCCTTCGGCTCCAGCATTGTTTCGTCCTACTGGAACGGCGCGGCTACTTATTATCGCGGCTGCTACAAGTATCTGGCCCGGATGGGTTATGAGATCACCTTTGCAGAGCCGGACGCCTATGGCCGTCAGCAGCACCGGGACAACGACGACTTTAGCTATGTCAAGTCGCTCGTGTACCGGCCCCGCGAAACGGATGGTGGCGCCGACCTGGACCGCATGCTGAAGCTGGCTGCCGAGGCTGATGTGGTCGTGAAGCACAGCGGCATTGGCTGCGATGACCGCGAGCTGGAACGGCGGGTTCCCGCTGAGTGCTCAAAGTCCGCCATGACGTTTATCTGGGATGTTGATTCGCCGGCAACAATCCATCGTATGCAGGCCGATGGCAATGACGCACTTGCACTGGCGATGCCCGGCTACGACGCCATCCTGAGTTATGGCGGTGGACCCATGGCACGCGAGGGCTACCGCAGGTTTGGTGCGCGTGCCTACTACAGCATGTATAACGGGCTTGATCCAGAGACACACTTCCCGGTTGCGCCGGACCCGTCATTTGTCTGCGACGTCTGCTTTCTGGGCAATCGGCTGCCGGACCGCGAAGCTCGCGTGGAAGAACTTTTTCTGCGTGCCGCCGCGCTTGCGCCGGACCAGAAGTTCCTGCTGGGTGGTGAGGGCTGGGGTGGCAAACCCATGCCGCCAAATGTGCGCTATGTCGGCCATGTGCCTACCGCCGATCACAACCGGATCAACTGCTCTGCCGGTATGGTGCTGAACATCAACCGTGCTTCCATGGCCGACTTTGGATTCTCGCCGCCCACACGTGTTTTCGAGGTGGCAGGTGCGGGCACGTGCATGCTCTGCGACGACTGGCCCGGTCTGTCCGACTGCTTTGTGCCGGAACGAGAGATCCTGGTTGTGCGCGATGCAGAAGACGTAGTGCGCGCACTTCGTCACCATAGCACCGCGACGCGCAAACGAATCGGAGCGGACTTCCATGCTCGCGGTCTGCGGGATCACACCTATGCACAGCGTGCTGCGCAGGCGGACTACGCCTTTCGCGATTGCCAGGCGCGACGACAGGGTAATGTGGAAGCGCAGACCGAGTCGCTGGCTACCATGGCAGAGTGGCGCCTGATCCCGGGTTTCGAGCAATACGGTGCGGCCCTGCCTGAGTCGGTCGCATGAAGATTGTCATTTTCGGTCTGACCATTACCTCCTCCTGGGGCAACGGGCACGCGACCACCTACCGTTCGCTGTGCAAGGCACTAGCTGCGCGCGGCCACCATATTGAATTTGTCGAAAAAGATGTCGAATGGTACCGCAGCAATCGCGACCTGCCGGAACCGGGCTACTGCAAGGTGCAACTCTACGAGGAATGGAAACCAAGCATTACATGGTTGACAGGGCTGGCATGCGACGCTGACGCGGTGATTATCGGATCCTATTTTCCAGATGCGATTGCCGCAACGGAAGCGCTGCTAGCTGCCGGTTGCGGACCGTTGCTGTTTTACGACATCGACACGCCGATCACCATGTCGTGGCTGCGAAAACAGGGCGGCTGTCACTACCTGGATGGAGCAGCGATACCACACTACGCGGCTTACCTGAGCTTTACCGGTGGACCCGCCCTGGACGAGCTGCAGACGTGTTTCAGGTCGCCGCGCGCGCTTCCCTTTTACTGCTCCGTTGACGCAGACCTTTACGCACCCACGATGGTGCGCGACGACTATCGCTGCGATCTGAGCTACCTTGGCACTTATGCGGCAGACCGCCAGCCCAAACTGATGAACCTGCTTAACGGTGCTGCGAAGCTGCTTCCAGCTTCAGAGTTCCTGGTTGCCGGTCCCCAGTATCCCCAGGACACCACTTGGGAGACAAACGTTCGGCGCATCATGCACCTGCCACCGCCGGAACACCCTGCGTTCTACTCGTCATCGCGTTTCACGTTGAACCTGACGCGCGACGACATGGTGGTTGCGGGCTACTCGCCCTCTGTGCGCCTGTTTGAGGCGTCAGCGTGCGGCGCGGCCATTCTCTCCGACGCATGGGTTGGGCTCGAGGAGTTCCTGACACCGGGTGAACAGGTCTTATTGGCTACCGGTGCGGAGGATGTATTCCGTGTCCTTCAGGAGACCTCTGACGAAGAGCGAGCGCGGCTGGGTCAGCGCGCCCGCGAACGCATTCTGGCCGAGCATACCTCGGACCACCGCGCCATGCAGTTTGAAGACATCATCCGTTCACTCCCGTCCTGACACAGCTGAATAAGCCGGATGAGACGACTTAGAAGGCAGCAGTTCGGCAAAGGATCCAATGCACCATTCCGGCTTTTCCGCGGCAAGCTGTTCCCGCGAGTACACCCCTGTCGCGACTGCAATGACCGCGATACCATTTGCATGAGCAGCCTGCACGTCCGCGGGTGTGTCACCGACGGCACACACGATTGCGCCTTTCCCGGCCAGTTCTTTCGCACGGGCGAGCGCAGCGGCAAAGACGTCCCTTCGAGTCTCGAAGGCATCGCTGTAGCCACCAAAATCGAAGTGTCGCAGCAGGCCGCAGTGATCGAGCTTCTGCCGGCCGATTCTTTCCAGGTTACCGGTCGCTACACCCAGCATCGCTCCCCTGCCACGCAGGTGCAGCAGCAGTTCGTGCGCCAGCGGCAAAGCGTCAATTCGCAGATCCGCACCGTTGCGCTCCACGTGGTTGCACATGAGTTCCCTTGCTTCCGGCAGATGTAATCGCCACTCTGTGTCCGGAACACCTGCAAGCGCCAGCGCATCCCGCAGGATGCCGACATCCGTGTTGCCATGCGCCACCACGCCGTCAAGGTTCAGCGGCCTTCCCGATAGCATCTGCAGGGCTTCGCAGAAGGCAAAGTAGTGCACAGCGTCCTGGCAGTTGAGCAGGGTGCCGTCGATATCGAACAGGTAAGCATCGTAACTGTCCCACGCGAGAGGGGCTGTCTGCTTCACCGCTTTGTCTCCTGCCAACTTCTCAGCCCTTCGCAGACACGCGCCGTCAGACTGCACCAGTCGTCCTGCGAGGGCTGACGCCACAAGCGCAGGGATGGGTACCAGGGTGAATCTTTCCGTCCGTGCATCCATCTCCAGTCCGCGCGATATTGCAGCATCACCCAGGCGGTCTTGCCCATGGCACCTGTCAGGTGTGCGGCCAGGGTATCGACCGTGAGGACAAGGTCCATGTTTGCGATGACGGCCGCGAGTGTAACGAGCCCTTCCCCAAGGAGGGCAGCGTCACGAGTTTTAGCCAGTGTGGCCGACCCCCTTGTCAGCATGTGCTGTCGCCCTCCCTGCAGATTCCAGAACTCGATGCCGGGCACAGCCAGTACCTGAGAAAGACAATCCATGGGCAGGCATCGCGTCGGGTCCCAATCGCTGGCGGACCAGACGACACCAACCCGAGGCACTGCTGAAGCTTGCATCTCTTCCAGGCATTTCAGGATCGCTTTTTGCGGCAGTTGCAGGTAACTGCGTGCCACTGGTAAGTCAGTTGCAGCTGTACGAAACAGATAAGGCAACTCCATTACTTCAAGTTGAAGGTCCCAGGCGGGAGATTCGATGGGTGCGTCGTCGCCCCACGTGATGACCTCTGCCGCGCCTGCAAAAAACGGTGCGAGGGAGAAAAGCCTGGGAGGCACTTCGACCGTTACAGCTGCGCATCGCTCGCACAGCCCGGGCAGATAGCGAAGCATCTGCACCGCGTCACCCAGGCCGTGCAGGCACCGTACGATCACGCGTTTCCCTGAAATGCTTTCGCCGTGCCAGAAACTGTTTGGATCGGGAACACCTCGGGCTCGAATGGCATCCCCTTCAAGCCAGGCGGACAGCAAGTCACCCTGCAGCATGTGGACCATCCACCGGCCCGCGGAGCAGCGGTCAGCATCTGCTCCCTTTTGCTCCGCGAGGTAGAAGGCTTCAGCGGCAGCGCGTAGATCCCTTCGTTCAAGGAGTCCTTCCGCGTTCTGCACCAGCATGTCCGCGTTCACCGCTGCGCTTTCCAAGCTCATCCTGCACAGGCCGGGTAGACAGCATGCGGGCCGTCAGGCGGTATGGCAAGTGGCCGCCACGTGCACAGGTAAACCTCATCCTCAGGCTGGGCCTGGATGTTGAAGCCCGCCGAGCGCAGCATGGCCTCCGTGCAGGCGCGATTTGGAATCCACCAATTGGTGACGTCGTTCGAGTAGCGGTGCTCTATGAAGTGCAGCTTCGGATGGCCCGGCGCATCGAAAGGGCCTGGAGCCATGATGTCGTAATTCTCGTCAAGGGCCTCGATTTCGCGGCTGCCGCGCTGCATGCTCTGAAACAGCAACAGGTCTTTTGCCACATGCTCATGGATCAGGTCCAGCGCCAGCAGCGGATGTCTCAGGTGGTAGAGCACGCCCATGAAGATCACCAGGTCGAACTTCTCCTGCAACTGGGCTACCTGCCAGACAGGCATTCGGAGAAAGTCGATGGACAGATCACAGACTTCAGCGGCGAAGCGCGCCTGCCGTAGGTAGTGTTCGTCCGTGTCGATACCCACGACACGTTCGGCTCCACGCCGCTTCATTTCAAGCGAGTAAAAGCCGCCATTGCACCCAATGTCAAGCACGGTCTTGCCCGTGAGATCCGCTGGGATCGAGTCGCGGAAGTGTCGGTATTTGACTGCGGGGTAGTCGCCTAGGAAGTGTTGCGGTGCGGTCCGCACGCCACCGATGACCATGTTGTGGAACCAGGGTCCCAGTTCGGCGATTCGTTCTTCAAGCGAGGGTTGTTCAGCGGGTGACATCGTTCCAGTCCTGTTTCGCCGTCTTTGCTGCTGCTTCGGCTTTCTGCAGCATATCCTCTTCTGCCTCACGGGCCAGCAGACGGATCGCCGCGCGGTAGCCATGCAGTGTGCCGGTGTCGACGTAATCTTCGCCTATCGGTACGCCCACTGCAATGCCGCCATTTGCCAGCCACGCGTTGACCAGCGTTCCCAGGTACTCGTCGCGACGGTCGGGTCGGGACCAAAGCGCGTACAGATCGTGAAAGACATGGCCGGGCATTTTTACCGCGCCCCAGATCCAGTGGCTCTCCGCGTTTTTCTGCTTTACTTCAATCCGCAACACCGTGCCGTCTTCCCGCGTAATCACGGCGTCGAACAGCTCCGGGTGTTCTACCGGGAACGTTAGGAAGGAGAGGCGGTCGTCAGGCAGATACGCGAGTGCATCCTCCGGCGACCACACGGTATCCGGCAGGCCAATCAGGACAGACTCGTTCGAGGCGATCAGCGGCACTGCACGGAAGAGCGCATCGCAAAGACCGCCTGGAGTAGGCTGCACCACATACGCAATGTCCGCCCCCCACAGGCGCGAACCATAATACTGCAAAATGTCCGTTTTACCCGGCGAGATAACGAAGCACAGCTTGTCTGCGCCGCCCCGGATCATACGCTCGACGAGGTACTCGCTCACCGCGCGGGGACGCTCCACGCCGTCTTCCACGCGGCTGCCGACCGGAAGCAATTCCTTTGAGAAAGCCAACGGCTGGATTCTACTGCCCGCACCCGCAGCCGGAATAATGCCCCACATCGTTACCCTGCTCCTTACGCCACGCTGTACGGTTCGGCAGGCTGGCGTGCTGCCGCTGAAATGTCCGCCTTGTGATGCATGGCCGCCTCGCACAGTCGCTCCAGTTCACGCACCCGCACCTCTGCGGTATGTTGTTCCAGTGTGCGGGCTCGTGCCTGTTGTGCCATGCGTCCGAGTTCAACGTCGGTCAGCGACAGACCCTGAAGAACGTCATCGGCTGTGCTGACGCACAGCACTTCTTCACCCGGCTTGAAGAACGTGTCGAAGCCCGGCCATGTGTCACTCAACAGCGGCACACCGCAAGCCGCTGCCTCAAATAGCCGGCCCGACGGGCAATAGCCGTACTCCCCCATTGCCTGCCGTGTAATGTTCAGCGTGGCGCGACCCGAGCAAAAAAACGCAGGATGCTGGGCCGGCTCAAGGTGCTGTGTGAAATACAGGTTTTCACTCCACGGAAAGGCATCCGGGTATTGCGCGCCGCCAATAAGAAACCGCTGTTCGGGCTGCACGGCCGCAGGCCTTAGAAAAAGCTCGTGCAATGCAGCCTGCCGATCCGCCGCGTAGGTGCCGAGATAGGAAAACGCAGAGCGGAAACGTTCAACCGGCGGTACCGGATAGTGCGACTTTTGGTCGACCCAGCCGTACAGTGGCGCGGTGTAGCGCGCACCAAGGCGGAGCCGCAGTTCATCCAGTGCCCGTCCGCCGGTGTAGCTCAGAACCAGGTCGAAGTCACCGAGGCCGTGTTGCGGCAGGTAGGCGCGCGTAGCGTCCTCGGTTAGTGCCTTTAGGGTTACAGGGGTGTCCATGTCATAGAAGCAGCGCACAGCAGCGCGCGAACTAAGGATCCACTCCCCCGCTTCTACGCCGTCGGGGCAGAAGCTGGTGCAGATAGCAAGGTCAGCGTCGGCAAGGTCCTGCTGAGCTAGCGCCTTTATGGACGTCATGGAATCGTAAAGTCTAAGCTCCCCACCGGAAGGCAGCGTGTTCAGATCGCGGGCGCCTGCATAGTAAGGCATGTCACGCTCGTAGAAGTTGATGGAATGCCCTCTACGCAGCATCGCTGCAATGAGTGATCGCCAAAGCGTTGCATGGCCGTTGCCCCAGGATGAGGACACTGTTAGACCAAACACAACAACGTGCATCCCTGTCTCCCGCTCAGACGAGCCACTCACCGTCTGAGATGAAAGGCTTACGCAAGAGGATGCGCGCAAACGTCGTGCAACGGAGCTACTAGCTGGATAGGAAGCGTGTGTGCGACCGGTAGAATAGGCGTGTGCCCGGGTGGTGAAATGGCAGACACAGCGGACTTAAAATCCGCAGGCCCTAACCGGCCGTGCCGGTTCGAGTCCGGCCCCGGGCACCATGCTCCCTCAGATTCTGTCGCTGTCGCCGCGCCTTGGTCGAAAACGCAAGGTGTAGAAGCCGCCGAAGAGTGTGAGCAGGACACCCCACCAGAAGGTAGGGTGAAGTTCGTGCAACACCGTTGGCGCCTCATGCCCGCCGAGCCATGCCCAGGCTCCGTATAGCAGCAGCACGACGCCGTAGATCAGCGTCATGGTACCGACAAAAAACCAGATCGAGAGTGCTTCGCCGCGTCCTGTACCTTCCGCCATACTTGCCCTCCTGCGACGTTTTCTAAAAGAACGCGATGTTTAATGCGACAAATACGACACTTACCACGCCCGCCCAAAAGATGGGTTTTTGCCAGATGGAAACCGAGCCATCATGAGGAATGACGGTTGCGCCGTAGACCAGGCCATTGAGCTCAGCGTCTGTTTTCGGCTCCGTTACAAGACTCACCGCAACCGTGACAGCGACACAGATAAGCCAGCTCCACAACGCACGGTACATGTTCTCAGCCATGGGCTGCGCGTCCGCGGACAAGGCAATGTGTGCGAGCGCGGTCTTCCCGCCGGTCTGTACGTACGCAAACATCCCGATGGAGCTGACAGTTCCTGCGAGCAGCCCCCAGAAGCCACCCGCGCGCGTGGCGCGCTTCCACAACATGCCCAGGATTACCGTGCCGAACAATGGAGCGATGAAGAAGCTGAACAACGCCTGCACATAGTCCATGATGGAGCTTGCGTTGGCCACCAGGTAAGCCGTGGCGATAGCGATGAGCATGCCGATTACCGTGGACCAGCGGCCCATGGCCACATAGTGCTTGTCGCTTGCCTTCTTGTTGATGTAAGCGCCATACAGGTCATACGTCCAGACCGTTGAGAAGGCACTGACATTTCCCGCCATGCCGCTCATGAAGCCCGCGACCAGGGCGGTGATGCCCAATCCAAGCAGACCCGGACCGCAGTATCGGATCAACATGAGCGGGAGCACTTCGTCATAGGCGTGCTGGCCGGTGGCTTTCGCTACGTCGCCTGCGACCAGGTGCATGGTGCTACCGTCCGCGTTCTTCAACACCGCTAGCGCGAGCAGGCCCGGTACGATCACGATCAGTGGTACGGCCATCTTGAACGCAGCGCCAATCACGGGAGCAAGCTTTGCCGAACGGAGGTTATTCGCACTCAGCACGCGCTGCACCACCAGGAAGTCCGTGGTCCAGTAGCCAAATGAGATGACACCGGCCAGGCCGAAGACGATGCCCGTCCAGTGAATGCCCATGGGATTGCCCTTGAAGGTACCAAGCGTCGACCACAGATGCGTGTAGTCGTTGCTGCCCACATTGCGTGCGATCTGTGCCTTCAGGTTCGTCCAGCCACCGGCTTCGATGAGGCCCAGAATGGGGATAAGCGCGGCGCCTGCCCAGATCAGCACGAACTGTAGGACTTCATTGATAATGGCGGATCGCAGGCCCCCCAGCATGACGTAAACAGCGACCGTAATTGCGCCAATCCAGATGGAGAACGTCATGTTCCAGCCCAGGACTGTCTGCATGACAACCGCCATGGCGTACATATTCACGCCCGACATCAGGATGGTCATAAGCGCGAAACTACCAGCGCTCAGCGCTCGCGCACCTTCACCAAAGCGCAACTGCAGGTAGCCCGGCACGGAGTGCGTCTTTGAGATGTAGTAGAACGGCATCATCACGATGCCAAGAAACAGCATTGCCGGTATGGCACCGATCCAGTACCAGTGCATTGCAAGAATGCCGTACTGGTAAGCAGAGCCGGCCCAGCCCATCAGTTCAAGGGAACCGAGGTTGGCAGACACAAAGCTGAGGCCAGCGATCCAGGCACTCATCTCGCGACCCGCCAGGAAGAACTCTTCGCTGGTGTTTGTCGATCCCCTTACATAGAAGCCGATGAAAAGAACGATGACGAAGTACAACACCAAGATCAGTATGTCGACCGGCAGCAAATGCGTGAGCTGCCGGGGCATGGCAAGGGCAAGAACGGACATAGACTCCTCGTCCTAGAGAAAGTGGCGGCAGACCCTTATACATGCTTTCGTGCAGCTCCGCAGTCATAGGCAGCGCAGCGTATCGCCACATCAGAGGCTGGTGTTGTTAGAACTTATTGAGCATCGACATTCCACTGAGCGGTTCGCGTGCGCTGCACATTGTTAAAAGCGGATCTGCGCAGGCTAACGCCTGGCCTGTACCGTTCCGGAACCGCCGCCGTAAAGCTGCCGATACATCTCGCGGTTGCGCAGAATGGCCTGCACATACTCGCGGGTCTCCGTGTAAGGGATGGATTCAACAAACTCCGGCAGGTCTTTGTAGTTGTTCTCCCCCATCCAATTTCGGATGGGTACATCACCCGCGTTGTATGCGGCCAGCGCATACTCCGGCGTGCCGTTGTACCGGTCCAGCACCTGCCGAAGATTTGCCGTTCCAAGCTTCAGATTCACTGACGGATTAAGCAGGCTGCTTGCAGAAAAGCTTCGCATGCCAAGCCGCTTTGCCTCCTGCTTGCCGACGGCGGGCAGCAGTTGCATCAGCCCCATGGCATTTGCGCGGGAGACCGCGCCCGGGTTGAACTCACTCTCCTGGCGGATCAGCGACGCAACCAGATAAGGGTCGAGCCCCTGCGCGGCAGCATCTGCAGTCAGGTCACTCCAGTAGGGTTTGGGGAACAGCAGCTGCCAGTACTCGTTGGGGACTTCGCTGAGAGGCAGTGTATAGAACGATAGCCCGCTGCGCTTGATGGCCTGCAGCGCCCGGACGTTTTCGCCGTAGCTCGTATAAATTTCCGCTTCGGCCAAAGATCCCCACTGAGAACTGGTGCCACTTGCCTGGATCTCAGGTGCTATGTACTCGTTCAATGCCGCATTCGCCAGGAGCCTTGCCTTGATCAGGTGTGGATCGTTCTCAGGCAGTGCGGCGATCAACGTAGGGGGTGCAGGTGCGCGGACCGATGCAAGCGCAGCCGCCGGTACTACCGGCTGCTGCGGTCCCAGAGCTGCCAGACGCTGACGCGCAAGGTTGGCGTAGTAATAGTTCCGATAAGTTGTGGAAAGAGCAGTGTAGAAGTTTGCAGCCTGCTCCGGGTTCTTCTCCGGTTCCTCGTACAGCCGCCCCCGCCAGTACAGGGCTGTGGGTGCCTCGGAACTGGAAGGGTACTTTGCAACCTGCTCTTCCATGAGCCGCGCGGCTGCAGCGTAATTTCGGAGGCGGTAGTTGAGCCACGCGGTTCGCCAGTGCGCTGAGGGTGCGTAGGTACTGTTCGGAAAAAGTTCAAACAGCTTGGTGTAGTGGCTTATCGCCTCCTGCGCGTTGCGCTTGATAAGGTACATGTTGCCACCGGAGTACAACGCCTCTTCCAGCCACCGGCTGCGCGGAAACCGCTCTTCCATTTGTTGCAGAATGGACGCATGCCCAGCCTGGTCGCCTTCATTACGCGAAAGTTCTGCCAGGATGTACAGCTTCAGCGCGGCGCTGTCGTCGATCGTGTCTGGCAGCGCTTCCGCTTCGTGGCGGGACAGGTGCTTCAAACGCAGGTCGCAGACGGCTGCATAGATCGCAAGCGCATTGCGGTCAGCCTGTGAAAGCGTCGAATCTGCGCGTTCGATGGAGTGGTATTCTTCGCCGGCCTCACCGTACCGCTTGGCGTTGAAAAGTGCGTCGGCATGCAACTTGCGCTCACCGGCGGAGGGTCCCGCATTCATGGCCTGCAGTGCCACGCGCGACTGCACGGCTTCCGGTGAAAACGGCAGGCGAACATAGATCTGGCGGTAGATAGCCGCGGCTGCGCTGTTGTCACCGGCGGCCTGGTGCGCCTTTGCCTCGGTTAACAAGTAGTCCGCGCTGCCTGAGCGTTTTTGCCCTCTGATGGTGACAAGCGCGCGCAATGCATTCTGCCCGTCATTGTTCAGCAGGTAAGCGTTGGCAAGCGCGACTGGCGCACTCTGGACGAAGATGCTGCCGGGATTGCGCTCGGCAAAACCGGTAAGCAACGAAACGGCCGTGTTGCCGTCGCGGTTTTGCACGGCCGCCTGCCCGCCCAGGTACTCGGCGTAATCGCGGAGCGACTCGCCGCCTGCAGCCTGTCGGTAGCTGTTCACCGCGTCACCATAGCGCCGGTCCGTAGCGTAGGCGTGACCCAGGGCGAGGTAGGCGGCAGAAGCAGCCTCGCCGGGGTTTGCCGCGGCATAACTCTGCACGCCGGAAAAGGCAGCGGCCGAACGCGACGCCGCAAGCTGTTGTGCCATGGGCCGTAGCGCCGCCGACGAGGTAAAGGCAGTGAACAGCCGGCGGCTTTGCGGTGTTGCCGCCGTTTCCACAACGGTTGTTCGAACATGCACGGGGTGCCGGCCAGATGCTTTGCCTGCCGTAACCTTCTCCCTTGCCGCGACTGCCCTGCCTTTGACGGGCCGGGCCCTGATAGTCGCACCCGCAGCACCGTGTTTCACTGCTGCAGGACGGGAAGAACTCGAGGCTTTTGCCTGGGGCTTTACAGTATTTCTTTGAGCAGGCGTGTGACGGACTGCGGCACCTGCCTTGTCAGGTGGTGCAAAGGCACTGAGCAACGCCGCGCATAAGATGAGGTGCTTCACGTCTCCACTTTATGACGTTCCGCAGCTCAGGAAGTAAACTCCCGCGTCAGGTTGAGGAACCATGTGTGGTTACGCGGCATACTTTACCGCGTGACGGTCCGCCACTTGAGTGCGATACATTGCCGCAGACGCGGCGTGACAAGTACACTGGGACAATCGAATGCCCGTGATCGAACAGCCCGGAACTGAAGAAATACACCCTGACGTAGCCCTGGTGGACGCGGCTCGCCATGGGGACACGCGCTCGTACGAGAAGCTGGTCCGTCAATATGATCGTCAAATCTTCCGCGTTGCCCAGCACATCACCCAGAACCGTGAAGATGCTGAGGACATTACGCAAGACGTCTTCATGAAGGCGTACACCAAACTTGACCAGTTCCAGGGGAACAGCAAATTCTCCACATGGCTGACACGCATCGCGGTGAACGAAAGCCTGATGCGGCTACGCAAGCGCAAGACCAGCCGAACCGTCTCCATGGATCAGGATGTGCAAACGGAAGAGGGATCCATCCCACGGGATTTTGCGGACTGGACGCCTGACCCGGAGCAGCAATACGGCACCTCGGAGCTTGGCAGCATCCTGCAGCGCACCATTGCAGGATTATCACCGGGATTCCGCACCGTTTTTACCTTGCGCGACATCGAAAACCTGTCGACGGAAGAGACCGCGCAGGCACTTGGATTGAGCGTGCCGGCTGTGAAGTCGAGATTGCTTCGTGCTCGACTGCAGTTGCGGGAACGGCTGAGTCGTTACATGAAGCGCAAGGACGGGAGCACAAAACTGTGACCTGCACAGATTTTCTCGCCAAGATGACCGACTACTTTGACGGTGAAGTCGAACCGAAGCTTCTCGACGAGATTAAGGCGCACCTGTGCGAGTGCCATCACTGTGAAATTCTGGTCGACACGACACGCCAGACGATCCAGATTTACAAAGACCATCAGATGTACGAGCTGACCGATGAAGTGCGCGAACGGAGTGTTGCCCGCATCCTTGCCGCATGTGCAGAGGGACGATCAGCTTAGATTCAGTATCATTCCTTCCGCATGGCTACCGCACCACCTGCTGGAAGAGCGGTGAGTTGAGAAGCTCTGAAAACTGTCCCTCAGACGAGGCATACGACACCTGTAGGGTGCCGGAGCTGGAATCAACCGATGTTTCACTGAGCGCGGTTTTTTCCTGGGCAGTTCCCTGCGTCTTCTTCATCATGACCATACCCTTCATCAAGGTGGCCGCAGTGGCCGCAGTCATGGTATCGGACATCACAACGGCCATGTCGAAGTGGATTCCATTCGCAAAATCAACGGTGTAGCGCGAACTCTTCATGCGATTCTTTACCGTGTCGTAATCCGTAAGCGACGCCGCTTCGCCAAGAACCGACCGCATCATGGTCTGTGTACCGCGCTGGTCCAGCAAGCTCCACAGTGCGCGAGAGTCTACTATGTTCATCTCGTTCATCATCTCGCTATTGGTCAGCATGTTTGCGACCACGCCATCGCGTGCATCGAGCCCGGACTTTACGGATGCCAG
>CAXTFT010000050.1:0-8417 GCA_964243585.1 uncultured Terriglobus sp. | reverse complement strand
TGGTGGTCTGGTTTAGAAAGACGACGCTCAAGCCTGCGGCTCCCAAAGGATAAATGCTGTAGTTGCGCACGATCTGCGGCTTTACTTTTTGCTTGCCTAAAGTGGTCATGATGCCGGAGGTCTGAAACTGGCCCTGCGCAATGCCGACTGTGCGGGTTTGCGTATTGCTGCTGCCGCCGCCTGCACGGAATGCGGCAAAAGCCAGGGTGTCCGCATCGCGATCGACTTTCAAGCCACTCTGCTTCAGTGCACCTTCAAGGCGTCGCAGTTCCGGGGGCATGATCTTTTCCTTCAGGTTCATCGCTGCGGGCGAAGCCTGCATGGCTCGATAATCCACAACGATCAGTTGCTGCAGATCATTGGGAATCGAGGCTTTTGCATCACCGCTCAGCTGTGCCGCATTCGCTGAACCAGCCAGCATCATCAACCCGGCTCCAACTCCTGCCGTAACTGCCTGCCTGAAGTTCATCATGTAATTTTCTCCATGCGAAACATTCGCATTCTATTGTGTTCCGCTAAAGGGACCGGGCCATGCCAGTGGAGTTTCCAGCCTGCGCTCCAGCACTTTCTCTCCAACTGTGAGCCCAGGTATTTGACGCGCCCATTCCGGTACGGTGTGGCCACCTGCTTCGGATTGGTATGCCGATTGTGGTATCAAACCGATAAGTTCCCCCTCGGCAACTGCAATGCCTGCTTCATGGGCAAGTCGCAGGACGGTTCCGTGTACCTGTGAGACGGGCGCCGCGCGAAAGTCGGTGACATTCATACTGATTTGTGCGCGTCCGTTCACGAGAACGCCCATTGCTTTTACGCCCGCCAGACCACCGCCGGACGCCCGAAGTGCCTTTGCAATGCCGCGTGCCGTGTGAAGATCGGTGCTGTCGAGATAGATGTTGTAGGCGATCAAAAACTCGCGGGCACCCAGCAGGCTGGCACCGGCAGTGCTGTGCAGTTGACAGGTTCCCACATCCGGACAACGCAGCGGGTCAGTTCGAACAGCCTCCTGCAGACCCTCAAACTGACCTCTACGAACATCCTCCAGACGGACACGGTCCGGACGTCTTGCAGCCGCTTCATAGAAATACACCGGTACGCCGAACCTCCGCCAGATTTCCAGTCCCGCATGGTGCGCCAGCGAAGCACATTGCCGCAAAGTAAAAGCGCTCACCGGCACAAAAGGGATCACGTCGGCTGCTCCGACCCGCGGGTGCACACCCTTCTGCCGGGTAAGATCGATCAGTTCTGAAGCCCTGCCAGCACCGCGAATGGCAGATTCCGCCACTGCTTCCGGCGCGCCCGCAATGGTGACGACGCTGCGATTGTGCACCGGGTCCATGGACCAGTCCAGCAGGCTAACGCCGAACACCTGCATGGCCCCGACAATTTCTTCGACAACTTCTCTGTCGCGTCCCTCGGAAAAGTTGGGAACGCACTCCACAATCGACTCTGCCATCACTGCATCCACTCATACGCGGTAGGGTCCGCGTCTACTTCCACCAACTGTAGCCAATAGAAAACTGAACACTTGCATTGACGCCGGGATTGCGGTCTCCCAGGCTTGCAGACGAGATGTGCACGCCGTTCGCACCCAGATCAAGAGATTGCTTCGGCTTCAAGAAATAGTGCACGCCAACGCCGCCCTGGGGTGTAAAGTTCCACACGCTTGCGTCGGCATTCGGCCCGTCGTTAATGAGGTTTACAGGTCCCTGGCCATATGCCGGGTATTTATGATTCGTCCACAAGACCCCGCCCGCCGCCTGGGCCCACGGCATGATCCTGCGCCCAGCGGTAAAGTTCCAGCGCAGGATGATCGGTGTCGCGGTGACACCGTGAAAGGTTCCGCCCACGGTGTAGGGCCCGGCACAGTTGATAACAGCCGGATTTGACGTTGGAACACAGGAGTACCGCTGAAAGCGAGGCGTGTCTGACTGCCAGTAGGGGAAGAGTTCTCCGGCATACTCAAAGTTCCCGCGGAAGACGCCCTTGCCGATCTCAGGCGTCAGCACCTTGCCGAGGTGAACACCTGCCATGTAGAAGCGAAAATCGTCCCGCTGATCGGTAACGCCCTTGCCACCCTGAAACACAACACCTGCCTCCCACGATCGCGCGTTTGCCTGCGCATGAACGGGTGATTGCCCTGACAACGCCTGCGCGCCTGCTGTCACCTGGAAGACTAACAACGCGAGCGGTGCGATGAAACCTGCCGCAAACTTACCCATACTCCCCCAAAACGAGCCAGATTGCAAAGCAAAGCCGCCGGTCTTCGGCGGCTCGCGTTTGCCACTCCTGCTCTTGTGCTCTGCGTTATGACTACGCCGAAACCTGCGCCTCATCCATGTCGAAGTTCGAGTAGACGTTCTGTGTATCGTCCAGATCCTCCAGTACTTCCAGCAGACGCAGCATGGCATTGGCCTGCGATCCTTCCAGCTTCTGGTAGGTGCTGGGGATCATCGTCACCTCTGCGTGCTCCGGCTTGAATCCGGCCTTGGTTACGGCCTCTCGCACTGGCTCAAACTCCTTCGGAGCCGTCAGGATTTCCCAACTTTCGCCTTCCTCGCTCAGGTCGTCGGCACCCGCTTCCAGCACGGTTTCGGTCAGCTTGTCCTCGTCGGCACCTTTTTTCGGTAAAACAATCAGGCCTTTTTTGGCAAACATGTAGCCGACAGAACCAGTCTCGCCAAGGTTGCCACCGTTCTTGCTGAACGCGTGACGGATTTCGCTTACGGCGCGGTTACGGTTGTCTGTAAGCACCTCAATAATGACGGCGACGCCGCCCGGTCCGTAGCCCTCGAAGGTGATCTCTTCGTAACTGAGGCCTTCCAGTTCACCGGTTCCGCGCTGGACGGCGCGTTTGATGTTGTCGGCTGGCATATTTTCAGCCTTGGCAGCCAGAATGGCGGTGCGCAGACGTGGGTTACCGTCCGGGTCGCCGCCGCCCACCTTCGCTGCCACGGTGATTTCTTTGATCAGCCGCGTGAAGATCTTGCCTCGCTTGGCGTCTGTAGCGCCCTTCTTGTGCTTGATGGTCGCCCATTTACTGTGGCCTGACATCTTTGACTCCCCTGCACTTTCTTTCCACGTTGAGCAGGCCGAAACCGGCCCGCGACATCCGGCAGTATAACAAGCAGACACGTGGTGCCGCTCCTATGCAAGTCCCGGCATCTCTGGCGCGAACAGTTCTTCGTAGGTCTCGCGGCGGCGGATCAGGCGTGGGCCTGTCTCCTCGATCAGCACCTCCGCGGGACGCAGGCGCGTGTTGTAGTTCGAACTGAGCGACAGGCCGTAGGCTCCGGCATCGAGAATGGCGAGCAGATCGCCCTCCACTGTCAGCGGCAGCTTCCGCCCACGCGCAAAAAAGTCGCCACTTTCGCAGACCGGACCGACGATATCCGCTTCCTCAGTCGCGGCTGCTCCCCCCTGCAGGACAGGGACAATTTCATGGTGAGCCTGGTACAGCGCGGGGCGGATCAGGTCGTTCATGCCAGCGTCTACGATGACGAAGCGCGTGTCGCCATTCCCCTTCCGGTAGAGCACGCGAGTGACCAGCGCACCGGCTTGTCCCACAAGAAAGCGGCCCGGCTCCAGCAGCAGGTGCAGATCTCGCCGGGGACCGCTTGCAAGCGCCACGCTCAGTGCCTGCGCATACCGCTCCACCTGCGCGCCTGCGTCGAAGGATTGGTCACTGTATTCAATTCCGAGCCCGCCGCCCGCATCAATGTAGCGAATGTTGTGCCCGTCAGACTTTAAGTCATCCACCAGAGCGAGGGTGCGGGTGAGCGCTTCGGCAAAGGGTTCCACCTGCCGAATCTGCGATCCGATGTGGACACTGACGCCTGCCACGTTCAGCGAAGGCAGAGCGGCGGCACGGCTGTAGACGGCACGAGCCAGCTTGATGCCAATGCCGAACTTGTGCGCGCTCAGGCCCGTGGAGATGTAGGGGTGAGTTTCAGCGGAAACATCAGGATTCACTCGCAGAGCGATCCGTGCACGCTTCCCTGCGAACGTTGCCCGGGCGGCAAGCAGCGCCAGTTCCGGTTCGCTCTCCACATTGAACAGCAGGATGTCCGCTGCCAAAGCAGCATCCATCTCGGCTGCGGTTTTACCAACGCCGGAGAAGACAACGCGTCGCGCGACCTCTGCACCACCGGCGGTAAGTACTCGCGCAAGTTCGCCGCCGGAGACGATATCAAACCCGCAGCCTTTCGCTGCAAGCAAGCGCAGGATCGCAAGCGATGAATTTGCTTTGACCGCGTAGCACACCGTGTGCGGCTGAAAGGCGAAGGCTGCCTGAAAGAGGGCTGCACGCGCCACAATCTGAATGCCTGAGTACACGTAAAGGGGCGTGCCAAACTGTTCCGCCAGCGACAGCATGTCAACGCTGTCGCACTGCAGCCTTGCCGCCACATAGGTAAAAGGTCGCGAAGCCATCATGCCGTGGGCGGCACTGACGGCGGAGATGGAGGCGGATACGGGGCAGAGGCTGCTGGGGGGTATTGCCCACTTGGGGGGTAGGCCGCCGGTGGGTACGGCGGCAGGGCGACCGGCTCTTCCGGGATCACGATCCAGCAGATGACGTACGCAAGCAAGCCACCTCCGCCAAACAGCACCAGCGCAACGACAACCAGGCGGACCAGGGTCAGGTCCCACCCGTAAGCGCGCGCAAAGGCCGCACATACACCAGCAATCTTGCGGTCATACCGGGGACGAAGCAGCTGTCCATTCATAAGGGCCTCCTGTGCCATAACCGTACACATTCTTGCATACGGCGGTCGATGCAGGTACGCCCGGAACCAGCGCAAAGTTCCGTCCGGTTACATTTCCCGCACGTGTGCAGGCACCGGCTGGCCCATCACTTACCTGTGTAGGGCGACCGCATGTACTTGCGCGCATCCGCAGCCTGCGTCTGATCACCGACGCTTGCTGCTACCAGTTGGTACTGCGCAAGCGCGTCCTCACGACGATGCAGCAGGTCGTACATCATGCCAGCCGCTAGTTGTGCCCGCTTACGCATCCAGTCACTGCATTTTGGCTGCCCGCCGGCTTTCACGTAGCTGATAACAGCGTCATTGATCAGGCCCTGGCCGCGTTGCGTCTCGCCCAGGCCGAAGTAGGCGAGTTGCAGCCGGGGCTCTACAAAGTAACCGGGCTTCGCTGCGTCGTCGAGCACCGCTCGGTAGATCGCAATGGCTTCCGGGCCATGTCCCGCATCCTTCATCAGGTTGGCTTCCTCCAGGCGAAACAGGAAATCCCGCGGGTATTGTTTTGCAAGATTTTGCGCAACGGCATAGGCATCGGCGTAGCGGTGGTCGTGACGCAGAAAGAGCGAAAGTGCGGTCTGCGATTCCACCTTCGTCGCCGTGCCGTGGGCCGCGGACTCGCGCAGCAGCGCCAGCCCCTGTTCCTTGTTGCCACCTACCCCGGCAATGCCAACCAGCATGCGCACAAAGCGCGGCAGGCTGGCGACGGCGAACTGCTGGATGCCGACCGCCATCTTTGCGTCACTGTAGTTTGGATCGAGCTTGAGAACCTCTTCACTATCGTTGCGCGAGGCAAGGCCCTGCCGGGCAGCGCCTGTGAAACTGTGGTCGACGAGGGTCATCCAGGCAGCGTGCATGCCGCGGGCGTATCCCCGGGCAAAGTAGGCGTCCTTGTCGTTCCCATTCGCCTTGATGCGGACGTCGGCAAGCCGTACCGCGGTATTCGTCAGATCTTCAACATGCTCCCGGACCGCGTTCGGCACGTCGGACTTGTGGCCGGAACTGAGGAAGTGTTCGCGGGCGTAATACGTGGTATCCAGCAAGTCCTGGCGGTAGAGTTCGCGAAAGATGGTGTCCATCAACACATACGCAACAGCCATTGGATCCTGCGGATGTGCTCGTTGAACTTCCTCAAAGCGCTTCATGGCACCGTCATAATCCAGGTTGTAGAAGTGCTGAAATCCGTCCTTGACTACCGGATCAAGGTTCAGGGGATACGTGTTCTGGGCGCAAGCCGATGCAGACAGTGCCAGGGTGCAAATAATGGCAGCTGGAAGCAGAAACAGCCGATGGTTACCATGCACGGTCATATTTGGGTAGACGCAGATCACAGATCCAGAATATGCGCTCTCGCGATTTGACGTATGACCCGGCACAGCCTAGGTTTGTTCACATAAGACAGGCGGCGGGTACCATGACTCGCACACGGCTTCTTCAACTTCTCGTGCAACAGGCTCGCGCCGACGGATTCGAGTTCCGTAGATGGTTCGTGACGAACGCCGGTATCCCCTGGACTGGTGCCGAACACGCAGTGGAGTGGCTAAGCCGCGGTGAGCGTGCCAATCTGTTGCTGTTTTCCCATGAGTTTGCAAGGCATTTCTGGCGCAGCGGACAGCGTGTCACCTTTGTGGTGCCGGCACAGGTCTTTCAACGCGTTGGACGCGACGGTACGGTGATGCAGGTCGATCGAAAGGCGCACCTGCGCCGTTCAAGCCGCGAAGATGTGTGGGGGTTCCACCTGCGCGAGATGGCGGCCGCTTCTCAGCCGCTGCGATACATACGCCGCTACCTGATTGTGGATGAGATTGTGGAGGAACTGCTTGCAGAAACCCCGCCGGTCTTGCACGAACCCCACCATGCAGGAGTTGAACCGGCTGACGACGACATTTAGCCGGCCAGCCGCGGCCATACTAATCTCGCTGGACTACTGAGCCGTTGCTCCAAGCTTGCCCAGCGCCCGGCGTGTCGCTTTGTCGTGATCCCCACCGGCGTCCAGGCGTAAATACTCTCGGTAGTTCAGAACAGCTTCGTCTCGCTTGTTCAGTCTGCTGGCAGCTTCCGCCAGGTTGAAGCGAACATCCGGATCGTCCGACGCACGGTCTGCTGCGTCCTTAAATCGGAGGTACGCCCCCTGGGTGTTGCCGTCTTTCATGTAAAAGCCGCCGACTTTCAGATCGTCAGCAACGCGGGTTTGCTCCAGCCTGGCGCGTGCCTCAGAGTTATCGCCGCGGCTGCCGAGGTCTTTCAGTGCCGAGGATCTAATCGGCGCATCGGGCGCTGCGGTCGTGGGTGCCACGTCGTCGTCATCCGTTGTCCGGCTTGAACTGCTGCCCTCGCCCGCAGCAGGAAGATCACTGGAACTTGAACTACCGGGCGGCAATTGCAGCGGACGCTCGGAAGATGCGGGCGGGTCCGGCACGCCGCTGGTCGGCATCGCCGGAAGGTCCCTGGGAGGGGTAACTGGCTGGCTGCCCTCTCCCTCACCGCCACCACGCTTCGAATCTTCGATGGGAAACGGAAAGGCCGCGGGAGGCTTGGCTGGATCACTGTTCGAGCCTGCTGAGGAGGTTGTGCCTGTGTCTTTCGCATTACAGGTTGACGTGTTTGAACCTGGCCTGCACTTCGAGTTAGCAGCTTTGCCTGCTTGCGCGGCAGAAGACCCGACCATGCCGCTGCTCAGTATCAGCAGGAGTACGCAGCCAGACAACGCCGTTGCTGGTTTACCGCCGAGGTGATCCACCATGGCCGAGGTTGCCTCCTTGGCAGTTTAGACGCACACGTCACAGCTGGGTATACCGTGGCGTCGCGATATACTCGCGCAACGATGCTGCCTCGACTCTTTCTTCGATCCTCGCCGGTTCATGGCTGCGGCTGCTATACGCTGGACGCCATTCGTGCAGGGGCACGTGTGGCCGAATACGACGGTCCCCGCATGCCTAAGTCGGAGGCCGATGAGCGATACCGCAACCGTGACGTGACCTACCTGTTCGGCGTGGCCGACCGCGACACCGTCATTGACGGATTCGGCACTGCCATGTTCATCAATCATTGCTGCGAACCCAACTGTCAGACGGAGGAAGACGACGGCCGCATCTTCGTGCTGGCGCTGCGAAACATTGCCGCGGGTGAAGAGCTGACCTACGAATACCACCTTTACGATTCCGACGAAGACGATCAGCCCTGCTACTGCGGCAAGGAATCCTGCCGAGGCACCATGTTTAGCGAAAAGGAGATCCGGCGCCGCAAAAAGCTGGGTCTGCCGATGACTCTCCGTAAACGCAGAAAGGTCAAAGCAGGAGCGGTAAACTAGACAGATGCCGTACCAGGTACTCGCCCGCAAATACCGGCCGCAGCGCTTTGCCGACGTCGCAGGGCAGGACCATGTCACACGCACCCTGCAGAATGCGCTGGAACAGAACCGCATTGCACATGGCTATATCTTCAGCGGTCACCGCGGCATCGGTAAGACGACGATTGCCCGCATCCTCGCTTCGGCCCTGAATTGTCGGAACACGATCGGTTCCACCGAGCGACCCACGCCGGAACCCTGTGGCATCTGTGACTCCTGCCTGGAGGTGCGTGCGGGCAACGCCGTAGACGTCATCGAGATTGACGCCGCTACAAATCGGGGCATCGACGAGATTCGCGAGTTACGTGACG
>CAXTFT010000049.1:0-22629 GCA_964243585.1 uncultured Terriglobus sp. | reverse complement strand
AGCAACACCACTTGGTCCAACGGGACCTGCTACACCGGCTATGCCTGTTGCTCCTACGGGTCCAGCAACACCACTTGGTCCAACGGGACCTGCTACACCGGCTATGCCTGTTGCTCCTACGGGTCCAGCAACACCACTTGGTCCAACGGGACCTGCTACACCGGCTATGCCTGTTGCTCCTGCGGGTCCGGTTACACCGGCAGGACCAGCGGCACCCGTGGCGCCGGTAAGGCCAGTTGCTCCTGTGGGTCCGGCAGGCCCTGCTGGACCCACAGCACCCTGTGAAACGATAGCAATGTCGAGATGGGCACTGTGTGCTGTCTGGTCGTTCTCTTTTGAGTCGAAGAGGACATTGCCATCGTTCGAAGTCAGTGCAAACCCGAAGTTCGTTGCAGGTGCGTTCAGCCAAGCCTGGACTGTGAAAGTGACATCGATCGTGATGAACTGCCCGGCGTTGACCACTTGCAGGTTTCCCGATGCTGCTCCCTGCGCAGGTAACGTCGCGAAGGTCACGGCACTTTCAGTCCAGGGCCCTGACAGCGCAAACAGGTTGACCGTGCCGGGTGTGAACACGCGGTTGACATAAAGGCGCAGGGTCGCTTTCGCTACCTGCGCAGAGGTTGTGTTCGCGGGCAGGTCCGTAAGATCAAAGCGCAGGAGACCGGTTGTTCCCGCGCCAACGCTGATGTTGGAAAGTGTGCCGTAATTTGTGGTGGAACGGTTCGCGTTAACGTGGGAGTCCGCAAGCAGCTTTGCGTCGGATGCATTCGCCAGAGGCGTCGTAACCATCAGGATGGTTGCGGAAAGAGCCACGCGATGCAGGACCCGTCCAGGCCCGACTGGCGGGTTTGCAGAGCTCACTTTGAGTGGCGCGCGAAATCGGTTCGGTAGCATGCGTTCTCCCTAAGCTTGTGGAAGCGCCCAAGACCATGTAGATGTTTCGGAAGGCGACGCCCATCAGGCTACACGATGCACAAGTGTTTGACACCCTTCTGATTTAACTTTTCTTTTCAGAGATTGCCGCGTGAATTTGACCACGTGCCGTGATAACTTCTAGGCGAAATGTGACAAGCTGTAGCACAGCGTTGCGAAAGGGCTGGCCCTTGCTCGAACGTTGAGCCATTACACGGAACATGTGTCGACACTCGCCAGTTTGGTTCATGCGGAGAAACTCTTGATGTTTGCTGCACACTCACGAAGATGGGCAACGCGGTCGCTTCCGCTCGTCTGCGTTATGGTGGGTCCTGCCGCGGCACAGCAAACGATTCCGACGGGCGTGGAGGCGACCACTACGACCGCATCTGCGCCGGATGGCATTGCATATGATTCGGTCGGCAACCTTTATATCGCGCTTCGAAACGATCATGTAGTGCGCAAGGTGGACGTGTTCGGCATCATCACCACAGTTGCCGGCACAGGGCAGCAGGGCTTCAGCGGCGATGGTGGAACAGCCACCGGAGCATTGCTGGATTCGCCCAGTGGCATTGCGATAGGTACAAACGGCGACATCTTCATCGCAGACAGCCGGAACCATCGCATCCGGAGGGTTTCGGCTGGTGTAATTGATACCGTCGCGGGTACCGGCTCGGCAGGCTTTTCCGGAGATGGTGGCAGCCCTGCCGCCGCACAATTGAATCTGCCTACGGGGGTGAGCCTGGATTCGTCCGGCAGCCTTTACATCGCGGACACCAACAATCAACGGGTAAGAAAGATTGCCGGAGGCATTATTACCACGGTAGCCGGCACAGGAGAGCAGGGCTTTGCCGGCGATGGCCAGCCCGCCCTGGCCGCGCTGCTGGACAGCCCTTACAGCGTGGCTGCGGACCCGGTAAGCCTGGGCAGCTTCTACATTGCCGACACGCACAATCAACGCGTGCGCAGGGTAAACTCCAGCGGCGTAATCTCAACAGTGGCGGGCACTGGTGCCGGTGCGTCAGAAGCTGCTCTTAGCTTGCTGAATCCACGCGGACTCAGCGTGGACGCGCTCGGCAACATATACTTTGCCGATAGCGGGAACGAAGTTGTGCAGTCGCTCTCTAGCGCTGGCCTGAATCCGATTGCGGGTACCGGGGCACAGGGTTTCGCTGGAGACATTGGCAATGCCACTTTGGCGTTGCTGGATACTCCGCAAGCCACAGCCACCGGTCCGAATGGACTTCTTGCGCTTGCGGATACTCGCAACGGGCGTGTGCGGTCGATCGTGTCCGGCGCCATCAATACGGTCGCCGGGATCTCACCGCCATTGACCGCGGGCATTCTGTTAAGCGGTCCCACGGTGGGAACCTTTGGCGCGGGCAATGAACGGCTGACCGCAGCCTTCAGCAGTCCGGTGAGTTCAGCGACAGGATCGTTGACGTTGAATGTCAACGGACAGGCTTCCGCCACGGTTCCGCTTGCAGGTAACGCTGCAAGCTTCAATGTGGGTGGACTGGCCGGTGGTTTGCAGACGCTGACCGTGTCATTCGCAGGCGACACGAACAATGCGCCAGCCGTGAGCGGCGTGTTTCTGGTGAACGTGGCCTCCGCGGCGCAGTCCATCAGCTTTCCCGCACCCCAGAGCCCTGTAACGTACATGCCGGGCGCCACGGTACAGTTGACCGCTTCTGCAAGCTCCGGCTTGCCTGTTACCTACCAGGTAACAGGCCCGGCAACAGTTACGGGCTCAACGCTGACGTACACCGGTTCTGGATCGGTTGTTATTACGGCTCTTCAGGCCGGCAATGAAAACTACTCTGCTGCAACTGCAGTCCGCACAGTTGCCGTGTCGCCTTCCCCACTTGTCGCTAGCACCGTGAATCCGGCTACAGTCATGTTGAGCGCTGCAACTACGCCGGTCTCTGTCAGTGGCAGCGGATTCACAGCAACATCCGTTATACGTGTCGGAGGCGTCGCGCTTACATCGGCGGTGCGGGGCCCGAATACGATCACTACAATGCTGCCGCCGGTACTTGTTACCACACCGCTTAGCGTGACCGTATATGACTCGGCATCGCAATTCGAAAGCAATGCGCTTTTGCTGCCGGTGTCAGCACCTGCGGCGACCGCGACTCTTACCGCGCCTTCCACCGGCAGTTCGGCACAGCAACCGTCATTGAACCTTGCGCTTCAGAATGCTTATCCGGTGCCGATCCAGGGAGTTCTCACGCTGACCTTTGCCCCAACGGGCATTGCCGGAAGTGACGATAGCTCCATCCAGTTCCCGAACGGCTCCAGAACTTATTCCTTCACGATTCCTGCCAATACAACAGCCATCCCGCCGATCCAGTTCCAGACCGGCACGCTTGCGGGAGTTGCCACCTTTACCCTGTCGCTGAATGCGGCCGGGGTCGATGTGACGCCTGCCGCGTCGCGCGTCGTGGCGGTGACCATACCAGCGGAAGTGCCGACAGCAAACAGCGTCAGCTTCACGCAGTCTGGTCCCACGGTCACGGTTACGCTGGTTGGATTCTCGAACACAAAGAGCGTCTCGCAGGCCACGTTTAACTTCACACCCGCCCCAGGTACCAGTCTGGCCGTTACATCGCTATCGTTGCCGGTCACGACGATCTTCAATGACTGGTTCTCATCCGCTGCGTCTTCCACTCTTGGATCCGTGTTCACGTATACGCAGACGTTCAACCTGAGTGATGCCGACGCGAAGGTACAGACGGTGACCGTGACCCTGACAAACCCAGTAGGGAACTCGGTTCCAAGGGCGACACCCTAAGCGATTTGGCGGCGCGGGATTTGGTGGTGTGATCTGCGGCCGCAGCTCCTCTACAGGACGTTTAGAGCCTACCTGCGCTAAGGAGCACAGGTGTCAGCGAGCAGCGACACTAACGCAGCGCAGACTTGCCAAAGCACCCGGTGCGAGTACATCGGCTCCAGGCCCTGAGAGTTCATAGCGCACGACCAGCGGCGTACCGTCCGGCGCTTTGACGACGGTGTTCGCCACTTCCAGCGGAAAGCCCAGTTCGTACCCGCCGCTCGCGCTCTTTTGTACGCGAGCTTTGTTGAAGAGCTCAAAGACAGCCCAGGTGCCATTGAATGCCAGAGGCAAGCCGTTTGCAGTCAGGCCGGCCTCTTTCGCTGTCTGCGCAGACCACGTGAACCTTTTCGAGCCTTCCGTATTGCTGAGCGCCTGCGCGTCTACTCTGAGCACCGTGCTCTGTATGCCGCTCGCAGGCGTGTTCCGAAGATCAAACGTCAGCGTTGGAGAAGTTGCACCCTGCGGAAACATCTCTTGAGAAAGCAGTGCGGCTTTGGAGAAGAAGCGCACGAACTCTGGCGTAACTTGCGTTGAAGCACCAGGTGCAGGTGTATAGTCCGATCCCTGCGGTACCAGCAATGTTTTCAGACTCGCGCTATAGAACTGCCACAGCGTGCCTGTGCCGGGCTGCAGCAGCGCCGTCAACTCCGCAGGCGTCGCCTGTGCTGTCGCCTTTGCGTTGAACGGTGCCTTCGCAAATACTGCCGTAAAGGCCGAGCAGAGGCCCTTTGCTCCCGCGTTCAACTGCGCGGGACCCAGACCGTGAACGAGTGACTCAGCATTTGTGATTGGGGCTTGCATCAGGGCAAGCGTGATGCTGTCGACTCGGCCCTGCGCGTCAATATGGAAGGCCTGCGCTGCCTGCTGCGCAGCAAGTTGTGCCGCAGAAGCCGCCGAGTTGACTGGTGCCGCAGCCGCGGGATCGTTCGGAGTGGGACTCTGCGTTGCCTGCTTAATGGCTCCGTTTAGAGCCAGCAGCGTGTCAACATAAGCCTTGTTGGATACGCCGATATAGACCTCTTCCGTGCCGCCGGGTACAAGTGCCTGGGGCGCCTGAAACGCCGATGTGATCTGGAGGTTCGGAACGCTTGTATTACGCGAGGCTGTGTAGATGAGCGCAAGCAGCGGTGAACTGTTGCTGGAAAGCACGCCCAGCTTCTCGCCGGCATCCTGCAGGCTGGTGTAGCGAACGACGTTCGCGTCCTTCAGAAAGGCACGCCACTGCGCGATGTAGTCATTGGCGTAACGCGCGGCCAGTTGTCCTTTGATCGCAGCGGTGTCGATGGATGGCGGTGCCTGGTCACCCAGCACCCATGCTTCACCGCTGAAGTAGCGTTCCGGATGATCAAGCGCATCATGCACGAAGCTGTAGCCCGGCTGTGTGAACGCGGTCGCAATCGTGTGGGGCTCTGTTACCGTCTCAGCCGACCCGGGGTGCTGCAGGTTGAATTGGACAGAGGGCCCGGCCTTTGCCGACGCAGTCAGAATACTTTGATAAATGCGTTCGAATCCTCCAAACGCCGACAAGTAACCACGTGCATGGGTGACAGCCTGTCCTGCTGGAACCATGCTGTAAGGGTTTGCCATTGGCAGCACCGAAGCGTAGTAGGTGAACTGGCGTTCCGCCAAGGTGTTCTGCTCCGCGGTGCTGAGTGCCCCGCTGGCGGAGAGATGGCGCAACAGCACGGGAGGCAGAAAATCCGTCGTGCTCTTCTCGGCGTTTGACGTCGTGATCAGGTAGGCGCGCAGCGACGCATAGACGCTGTTGTAATCCGCATCGGCGGAGAGAGCAGTGCCGGGGCTTGCAGGAAGCGCAGCCAGGCGGGCTGTGATGTTGCTCTGTGTACGCTTCAACAGCAGGTTGCGGAAGTTTGCGAAGTACGCCCTGCGCGCAGGTTCCAGCAGAGTATCGCCGCGATACAATCCCCAGCGATACGACAATGGTGCGCCCTCGATGCGATAACGCTCCAGCTGCACCAGGTCTGCCCGGAGGTTATCCAGTTGCAGCAAAGGCGCTGTCCCGATTGGACCTGCTGTACCGGCGGTGTTCGCGGCAAGAGAATCCGAAGCCGACAGGATGTGTTTCTGAAGAGCGCTGTTGGCAAAGTATGACCCCGTAAGCAGGCCCAGGTAGATCAAAAGCGCGAGAACGGTGCTTCCATACAGCATGCGACGAAACAGCTTGCCATAGCCCGTCTGCGAAGTCGCGGTCAGTGCGGCACTGTCGCCCAGGACCGCGTCAGGAAAGAAGTGGGGCAAGAACGTCCACTGCGCGATCTTTTCGCCAAAGGCAGACGGGGTGGCCACTGGTGCAGGAGTGCTCCTGTGCGGCACGGAGAAGACGCCAGTCGCGTCGGACGCAGTTCCCGGCGCGCTGATGACCGGTTGAGGCGCGGCGGCAATTTGTTGCTGCAGGATTGCGCGAACGCCTGTGAAATAGAAGCCGCGGAGGTAAGGGTTACTCTCCAGCTGACTTGGCCTGACCAGTTCGGCAAGGTAGGTGCTCAGCAGATTGCGGAAACGGCGAAGCTCCCTGGGAAACTCATACGCAGGCCCAAGACGCTGTGGATCGCTTTCGCGGTACAGCACATCCAGACGCGCCTCACAGAGCGAGAATAGTAGTTCGTCGTAGGCGGCGGAGGCGGCACTAAGCGCATGCTCTGCCTGTGAGCCTGATCCGCGCACAACAAGATCAGGTGCTGCGCCAAGGAGCGCGGTACCTTCTTCCGGAGACAAATTACGGACGAATTCAACAAAGCCGGGTACGCCGTCCAGCTTCGTCAGCAGCACATACGTGGGAACCTGCGTCCCCAATTGGCGGGACAGCTCACGCAGCCTAGCTGCCTGTACTGCGGCAGACGCCTGCATCGATTCGGACGTTTGTTGCCCCATGAATTGCTCACAGCTGACACACACAATGGCTGCACGAAAGGGCGCACCTTTGAAGGCTGCTCGAAAGGCACCGGGGCGGGTTCGCGCAACCATGCGGCTCCATAAGCCGGGTGTTTGCCTGAGAGCTTCACCCGATTCGATGATGGCGGCTTGTCCGCCATACCAGATGTTGGCAACAGGAGTGGCGATGATGTCTTTTTCGCGGTAGACATGTCCCGCTAACAACTCCGCCTGAAGACCTGACTTTATGATCGCCGTCGTTTTCGCGGTGTTGGCCTCGCCCAGCACATACAACAAGGGAATATCGTTAAGCTTCTTGGCGCTGGCACGAGACGAAGCTGCCAGCTTGCCGTTCGCCTCGCGCAGCAGCGCATCCAATGCTGAGGTGTCTACGGGTGTGCCATCTGCGCGCTTGCCGGCGCTTGCAGCACGTTTCTGTGCCAGCCAGGCCAAGACGGTGGCCCCGGCAACACCCAGCAGCAGCAGAATGATTCGAAGAGCAACCAGAGCTGCGCCGTGCAATGAGAGAACCAGGCCAATGGCAAATACGAGCACAAGAGACAGCAGGAAAGTTAGAGCGGCGCAGATGTACAGGATCATTGATTCCTCTACCGCATTTCTGCGGAGCTGCTATTCAGCTGTGAAAGGCCTGCCGCCAGTGAAAACTCATAGCCTGTAAAGGCCGCAAGTGTAATTACCGCAAGAACAACTGCAGCCACAAGTAGTCCACGACCCAGCAGGTCTTTGCTTGGGACTCGGGAAGGTGCCTGTAATTGCGGAGCAGGGAAGAGCGGCTGCCGGCCTCGCACGCGCAGGATTTTTTCTCGACACATCTGAACAATCTGACGCAACTCCGCACCATTGTTGAAGGCGTAACGCCCCTTGTAACCCAGTTCAAGGCAGATGCAGTGGATTTCAAGCACGTCCGCGAGTTCCGGCGAGTCCTGCTGCTGCAGCAGTTGCCGCAGATTGGCAAACACTGTTTCGCCGGCAACATGGCCACCAAACAACTCTTCCTGCAGTGGTCTTCGGGCCCACTCCGCAGCGACGCCTGTTCCCAGGTTCAACACCGTTTCATCCAGAAAACCGACAGACACCAGAACAGCCATCTGGATGAACTGACTGCTGTAGCCCAGCCCACGAGCGTCGTTCATTGCGGTCTGCAGCAGTTGTCGCAGCTGCGTACGGAATGCCTCATTGCTCTGCACCGCCTGCCGCTGAGAGCGCACGCGTAGCACTGCGGTCAGCACCTCCTGGAAGCAGGAACCCAGATTGGATGTCTTCTTCGTCAGGCCTGCAGGATCGCTCACTTACTCGCCTCCACGATGATGTTCAGGTCAAACTCCGCATCGCGCAGTTCTCCCGGCATGTACACGCCCACGCGGCGTGTCTGCTGAATGTGGTCCCAGCACGGCCCCGCCAGTTCCAATGAAAAGTATTGTTTGTCTGCCTCGGCGCGAATCGCGGAGGGGGGCACGGGCAGATGATTCAACGTCAAACCCGGTAGCGCGCGGCGGACCAATTCCGGTACAAAGCGGGCTGAGCAGACCTTGATAAGCCGCAGGGTTGTGCGAATCAGGTCTGCTTCGCCAAGGGAAGACCTCACCCCGAGTACCCAGCGCGCACGTCGCAGGCAACGCTCGTCGGAAACGTCCGCCTCGTAGAAGTAAGGTTCGGCAGGCGTAAAGCTGAGTGACACGTAGTTGGTCGGCAGCACAATGTCCATGTGGCGCCGTATGTGCTTATCAAGCGCGTAGAAGCTGTCGCCGGGTCGCAGGTGATCGTACGCCGGCAAGTCCATAACGCTGGACTGGGCGGCAAAGGTGCACAGCGAACCAGCCAGCCTGGAGAGTTCAAGGTAGACCTGCTCGGGCCGGCTTTGCTGGGTTCGCGACAGGTGTTGCAGCACCGGTGCGGAAGTCGAAAGCGCATGCAGAAACCAGTAATTTGCAACATCCAGCGCCGACGAACCTGATTCGAATCCTGTCCTCTTATGCGCGGAAGCGGTGAGGGTAGAAATCTTCTCCTGCATGCCCTCCAGCAGCCGCTTCAACAGCAGCACCAGTGCGTCGCTGGCGCCGATCTGCAGGCACGGTGGCACAAACTCCGGATCATAGAAGAAGTGACCCCGTCCATCGCGTACAACACGGGCAAGTGGCATGGTGACCAGTTCCGGCGTGATTTCTGACTCGGCGATCACTGAGAAATTCTTGCTTCCAAAAGCGAGATCGCGAGCGTCCATGCCGTTGGTTTCGTCTATAACGTTGCGCGTTAGCACGCTGTAGCGAAGGCCACCAGCTGGCTGCTCCAGGTCGATCACCTGCCCGGATCCTAAGCGGCGTGGAACGGCAAGGTACAGCAGAAGGGAAGCGTCAGTAGGCGAGAACAAGTCGCCCAGCGCTCGTGCGGGAGGGAACTGGTCCGACGCTGGAAAATCGAAGGTCAGACCATCCGGCAAAATACCCGTGGCACGGATCAGGTAGACGTTGCCGTTACGCACAGCCTCATTGTCGAGCTCAAGATAGGACAGACCCCATGGATGATTCCATAGGTTCGAGATTAAGAAGGCGAGTGTGTCTTCCTGATGTCGCGTCTGTGTCTGGAAATGCAGCGGACTGAGGTACATGCCCTCGGACCAGACCACATGGGAAAGCAATTGCATGCGTTATCCGTAGAGGGTTGACGAAGATGTTGAGACACCGGGATGCTACAGCACGGAATCGTAACGCATCGCGGCGTGCGGGTCTATGACGAAGATTGATGCGAGTATAGACGCCTCTACGGCAAAGGTTCGCTCTTTAGAAACAGGCGGCGCCGCTTTACACTGCATCCAGTTCATGGGAGAGGTTTTGTCACGTGCCCGGCGATTCAAATCAGCCAGACCCCAAAGTTCCGCACGACGTGTCATCGTCTACGGCGGGTGAGTTTACCCAGATCTTCGCATCCAAGACGTCGCCACAATCGGTAACCGCCGACGGTGAACGGTCCTCGTCTGCGTCCGCCGAAGATGACTTCGCGAAGCTGTTTCTAACTTCCGCCGAGTCCGGCGGACCAACTTCCAATGCTCCGCAAAAGGCTGCAAGCAGTGATGCGACCCTCATTTTCGAGGCTTTGCCTGGGGCAGGCAGCGCTCCAAACCCGGTGCCTGCACAACGTGCGCCCGTAACCCAGCCACAACCCGCTGCAAGCGTGACGCCTGCCGCTCCGCGAGGGGTTGATCCATCCCCCAGTGACTTCACGCAGGTGTTCTCACAGATCCCTCTGCCAAGCGGCCAAATGCCGGAGTCCAAGGCTCCAGCCAAGCCGCTTGCTGCTCCTGCTGGTGAGTTCACACGGTTCTTCAGCGCGATCGCCGCTCGTGAGAACTTAGCCACTCCGGCACCTCCCTCAGGAAATTTGCGTTCCCCGTCGGCAGCAAGTCACCGACCAGGCGCGGCGGCAGAGCCTGCTGACGACTTTGACAGGATGTTTCGCCAGGCACCGGCCAGTTCGGCGCAGCCAACTTCCCAGGCGTTCGTGCAACAGATCACAGCCTCCCAAGAACCTGTGTCTCCGGGCAGATATCCTGCGGCAGCAGATGATTCCACACAGATATTTCAGCACTCGCCACCTGCATCGTTTGAACCGTCCAGAAGCGCGTCAGTAGTTCCATCAGCTCCGTCAACTGGCGTAGCGTCAGATTCCTTTACGCAGGTCTTCCAGCAGATTGCCCCGCCGCAGGTGCGGGATGAAGCATTAGCGCCGCCTCTCGCGCCTGCGATGCCAACGACACCCAAGCCACCACTGCCTTTGCCTGCACCTGCTATTGCAACCCAGGAGTGGCCAGCGTTCGGTCCGCCGCCGTCGCCGAGTGGCAGCTTCACGGACGTGTTTGCGGCCCAACCGTCACAGCCTCCACCTGCCACGGCATGGCCTGGGCGCCCCGCTTCGAACACGCCTGAGTCGCAAGGTGGTGGATTCACGGAGCTGTTCCAGGCAAGGCCCAACGCTTCGCCGAGTCAGCCTGCGGCTTCGCCGTTCGCTAACCCGGGCGGTCCGGGCGGATCCGTAGCTGGGTGGCCGGCGGTACCATCTTCACCAGCACCGCACGAAGTGCCGCCCGCTTCCGGCGGCGGCGACTTCACCTGGTTGATGCAGTCGTTGACACCGTCCGCGCAGAGCAGTTCTCCAGCACCTCCACGAGATGACGCGTTCTTTGCGCCTTATTCGCTTTCAGGTGGCGGTGCGTATCAGGAAAGCGAATTTACACGGGTCCAGCAAGCGTCTTCCCGGCGTGAAGCAGGCGTAGCACCCGCCTCCTTGGCTGCGGCTGCTGCCGTGGCTCCCGGACTGGCACTTGCGCCCTCCACGGAGAAAGCAGCTGAGAAGGATGGAAGGGCGAAAAAGTCAAAGAAACTCATCATCCTGTTGGTCGTCATGAATCTTCTTCTTTTGCTTGCATTAATTGTGATTGCGGTTCTTGTTATGAGGCATAAGTGATATGCATGGACGAGCGAATCTTCATGATGCCGCGGAGAGCAGGATAATCAATTCCATCTGCGGGTTGACGACTTCGTCGGAGACGTACACGGCAAAATTACGCGTCCGTACCAAGGCCTCCCAGACGTCACCCGCCTGCTCAAGGCTGAAGTACTGGTAGTGCAGCTTTACAGGAATTGCCCTCGGCGGTACTGCTACATGGAGCATGCGTACGCCGGGCAGTGCCTGCCGGATGTAATTCTCGATATGAGTTGCGGAAGCCACTTTGGCTAACTGCGGAAATCTTTGGATCAGGTCCGGCTGCTTGATGTCGGCAGTCACGGCCAGGTACATGCGTGAATTCAGAAAATATTGATCCTTGTCAATGGCCGTGGCGTAAATGGAGGGCCGGACAGGCTTGAGTGGCAACGCGATGAAGTTACTGGGGACAACGGTCTCCAGCAGTTCGCGTAACAGCGCATCCAGCAGACCGAAGACCTGACCAGGCGATTCGTGATCGTAACGCGGCAGGTCGCGCAGGTCGTACTTAGAGGAAAACGTCATCAGGCTTCCTGCCAGGCGGAGCATGGCACGGAACAGCATCTCCGGGTGAACACGCTCGGTATCCAGCATGTGGCGAAAGCCAGGAACCTCGGTATTCATGGTGTACAGCAGCCAGAAGTTTGCGACGTCTGCCGCGCTGAAATCGGCGAGCGAATCATTCCGCTGCCGTCTTGCGCCCGCAAGTTGGCTCGACCTTGCAACAAGCAGTTCCACAAGCCCTTTGGCGATGCCGGTCAGGACGGCACTGGCATGAATATCGAGCACTGGAGGAACGTATTTCGGGTCAGGACGGTAGAGGCCACCTTCTGTCTTCTCGATCGCAAGAAGTGGAAGTAGAACAGCGCCGGAAACATTCTCGCCCTCGGCTACGATCTGCAGATTCTTCCGTGCCAGCGCAACCGGACGTTCCATGAGCGTGCTGCTATTTTCGTCACGGATCATTCGTTGCTCTGAGAAGAAGCGTGCGCTTACACCATCCTTTGCGGTGCTTACATTGATCCCTGCCGAGCGTCTTTCGGGAACCGCAAGGTAGAACAGGCAACGCTGACGGCCATCTGAAAAGCATTCCTCGATCGGCCTTGCCAGCGGCGCGCCGTCGGCTTCAGGGATGTCGAAAGACAAGTTATCCGGGAAGACGCCGGACGCCGCAATGACAGCCAATGCTCCCTCCGCGAGGGCAACCCCATCCACATGCAGACGGGCGAAGCCCCAACCCTTGAAGCTGATGGCACCCATCTGGAAGCGCATCAGATCTTCGAAGTATCTGTCTTGCGATTGCAAATGCTGTGGCGATAGAAAAACGCCCTTTGACCAGACGACCGGAAGCAGCTTCGGCATGACGTTAGAAACCCCTGACTGCAGAGCAGCATATACGACGGAAATTCAACCGTCTCGGAAGAATCATTTCCTCTCTTGACACGCCTTCGAGGCGAACCCATAATCTCGTGGAGTCAACATTCCAACGATTATGTTCAGCCAAAGTTCTGCTCGTTCCCAGTCTGCCTGCCTGTGCATGCCGGTAACGTTCTCCCTGGAAGTCCTTGCAACGTCTACTGCGCGGAACGCCTTTCTGCATCCACGCCACCGTTCATACGTCATTTCAACGCTTTTCGCGAGGCACCATGGCTAAAGAAAGTACGCAGCATAAACTGGATCGCGTCCGTTCCCCGCGTGTCCAGATCACCTACGACGTGGAAGTTGGCGATGCAATTGAGACAAAGGAACTGCCCTTTGTGATGGGCGTACTCGGTGATCTAACAGGTCAGCCGGAGAAGCCGCTTGCTGCCCTGAAAGATCGCAAGTTTGTCGAGATCAATCCAGACAATTTCGATACTGTTCTGAAGGGCATGAACCCACATCTTGCTTACTCCGTCGCCAATAAGCTGAGCGACGATCCCAATGCAGGACAGTTGAAGGTTGACCTCAAGTTCGAGTCGCTGGATGATTTCTCACCGGAAAATGTCGCCAAGCAGGTAGGGCCATTAAAGGAACTGCTGGACCTGCGAACGCGGCTTTCGGATCTGCGAGGCAGTCTGCAGGGAAATGACAAGCTGGACGAAATGCTGTTTGAAGCTGTCACCAACACGGAAATGCGCGACAAACTTCGTGCCGAACTTACCGGAGATGGGAGCAAGTAAATGGCCACCGCAAACACACCAGCAGCAATAGCTGCAACAACCGAGGAACAGACAGCCGGGACCTCCCTTCTGGATTCGATCGTTGCAGAGGGACGCTTCAGCAGCGACTCTGCTTCCCAGGAGCGTGGCAAAGACCTCATCAAGCAGTTCGTTTCAGAAGTACTTGAAGGTCATGTCACAGTCACACGCGACACCGAGGCCGCCATTCAGGCCCGTATCGCGCAGATTGACCGGCTGATCTCACTTCAACTGAACGAAGTTCTGCACCACGCCTCGTTCCAGAAGCTGGAAGGCACATGGCGTGGGTTGAAGTACCTGCTCGACCAGAGCGAAACAAACGACATGTTGAAGATCAAAGTCCTGAATGTCAGCAAAAAGGACTTACTGAAGGACCTTCAGCGCGCGTCGGAGTTTGATCAGAGCGCCCTGTTCAAGAAGGTTTATGAAGAGGAATTCGGCGTCTTCGGTGGTGCACCTTTTGCGGCAATGATTGGCGACTACGAGTTTGGCCGCGGACCTGAAGATATTGAGTTGCTCGAACGCATTTCGCAGGTCGCTTCCGCAGCCCATGCCCCGTTCCTCTCGGCTGCGTCACCCGAATTACTCAATCTGGGCAGCTTTACGCAGCTCGGCTCGCCGCGGGACATCGGCAAGATATTTGATTCGACCGAGTATGCCAAGTGGAAGTCATTCCGCCAATCGGAAGATTCGCGCTACGTCGCACTTGCTTTGCCGCACGTACTGATGCGCATGCCATACGGCAAGGACACCAAGCAGGTCGAAGCCTTCGACTATGAAGAGGATGTCGACGGCAGCGATCACTCCAAGTACCTGTGGAGCAACGCAGCATATGCATTAGGTGCTCGGCTAACTGACGCTTATGCAAAGTACGGCTGGTGCGCGGCGATCCGCGGTGTTGAGGGAGGTGGAATGGTAGCTGGGCTGCCGACCCATAACTTCAAGACGGACGAGGGCGACGTTGCATTGAAGTGCCCGACAGAAGTCGAGATCACTGATCGCCGCGAGAAGGAACTTGCAGACCAGGGTTTGGTGCCGCTGGTGCACTGCAAGGGCACAGACTACGCAGCCTTCTTCAGCGTGCAGTCCGGTAATAAGCCGAAGCTGTATGACAAGGATGCTGCAAATGCAAATGCCCGGCTTTCCGCGCAACTGCCTTACATTCTGGCCATGTCACGCTTCGCGCATTATTTGAAGGCGATGATGCGCGACAAAGTTGGCAGCTTTATGACGCAGACGGACTGTCAGCAATTCCTGAACCGCTGGATCGCGCAGTACGTACTTGCGGACGATAACGCTTCACAGCAAGCCAAGGCCCGGCTGCCTTTGCGTGAAGCATCCATTCAGGTCACTGAGATCCCCGGGAAGCCCGGTGCATACCGTGCGGTTGCATTTCTCAAGCCACATTTTCAATTGGACGAACTTACCATCTCGCTTCGTCTGGTTGCCGATCTGCCGGAGTCAGCACGCAAGTAACGGAATGTACTTAGAAAGTTTTGTTCAAACCGAAGTACTAAGGAGCAGTCATGGCAGTTGATTATTTCCTCAAACTGGCAACGGTCCCAGGTGAAGCCGTTGCAGACAAACACTCAGGAGAAATCCAGGTAAGCAGCTGGAGCTGGGGTGGATCGCAGCACAGCACAGTCAGTGCGACAACCGGGTCCGGCGCGGGGAAGGTAAGCCTGAGCGACCTGTCGTTGACGATCGAATTTGACAAATCGAGCCCGAAACTTTTGCAGGGTCTTACCAAGGGTCAGCATTTTGCGACGGCGGTACTGTCAGCTGTAAAAGCGGGCGCGGGGAACGCAAACTACTTCACCCTGGCGCTGACAGAAACCTTTATTTCTTCACTGCAGTACTCCGCAAGTGGAGAAGTTCCAATGGTTAGCCTCTCATTGACTTATAAGAGCTTCCAGATGGATTACTACTCCCAGGATGCTGAAGGTACTGTCACCAATGCCGGTACAGCAAAATATGACGTCACCACAAATGTCACGTCGTAAATAATGGATGCCTCACTGCTCTACAAGGCCGGGCAATTGAGCCCGGCCATCGAGGCGCTTGGATTGGAGCTGCGCAAGCAGCCCGCTGACATCAAGCGTCGTACCTTTCTCTTCGAGCTTCTGTGCTTCGCGGGGGAGTACGACCGCGCGTCAAAACAACTCGACGTGTTGGCCTCAGGCGGTAAGGATGCTGAGTCGGGTGCCATGCTCTACCATGCTGCCCTGCATGCGCAGAGAACACGGGAAGAGATGTTCGCAAGGAATGACTTACCTGAAAGCCAGGCGATCCCGTCACCATCCGGAGTCTGCGACGGAACAGCTTTTCAGACCTTTGAAGATGAAGATGATCGCCTTGGTGCGAACCTTGAAGTCTTTATCGCCGGCAGCTACACATGGATTCCGTTTCACTACATCGAACGCATCGATACGCAGCCACCCGCCCGGCTGCGTGACCTGCTATGGGCACCGGCCATCCTGCACACGACCAAAGCTTTCCGCTTGCAGGATATTGGCCAGGTACTACTACCAGTTCTGGCACCACTTTCCTGGAAACACCCAGATGACGCGGTCCGGTTGGGTCGCTCCTCTGTCTGGGTGGAAGACGCGACACACGGGGCCATACCTGCGGGACAGAAAAACTTTCTTGCAGACGGGCAAACAATCCCGTTGCTGCAGCTTCGCGAGTTAACCTTTCAAGGTGTTCCGCAGGATGCAGATGTGAACGGGAGCCCGTCCGCTCCAGTTGATGAGGTTTAGCTGTGCCATTGCGCGATGACCTTCTTACGCCTGTTTCGGGTGAAAATCCATCCGGAAAGAATCTGAAGTATGAGCGGGTCTTTGACCAGATCAAAGAGGCACGTACCGAGGAAGACGGCACCTTGCCATCGGGTGCGTGGGAACGGCAGGCGAAGCGCGCGGACACGAACCTGGTGTTGAAACTCGCGGGTGATGCGCTTGCGACGAAGTCGAAGGATCTGCAACTCGCAGTCTGGTTGGGTGAGGCACATATCAAGCGCGAGGGCGCACCCCTGATCGCGCCTGTTCTTACGTTGCTCTGGGACCTGCAGAAAGAGTTCTGGCCCACCATCTATCCGGAGATTGATGAAGACGATGTAGGTCTTCGGGCTGTGCCGCTGCAGTGGGCGGCCAACCGCTATGCAAGTCTCGTCTATGAGCTTCCTTTGACCAAGAGCGGCATTACCTACCACGCTTATAAAGGCGCGCGTGCACTTGGGTATGAAGCCGATGCGCTAAACAACGAAGCCAAGACCAAAGCCCGGCAGGAAGCCCTCAAACGGGGAAATCTGACCGCGGAAGATGTCGACGACGGCATTGCAGCATCGTCCAAAGTGTTTTATATAGCGATGGACGAGGCATTGCAGAGTGCCCGTGAAGTGCTGGAAGAACTCGCCGTCTATTGTGAGGAGCAGTACCGTGACGACGGGCCTTCCTACCGGAAACTGCGGGACAGTCTGGATGAAGTACATAACCTCGTCAATTCGCTGCTGAGCGATAAGCGTGCGATCGAGCCGGATGTTGTAGCAGTTCCTGAACCTGAAGCAGTGATTGAGGCGCCGCCGCAACTCGCTGCCGAAGTCTCGCTGTCAACGGTGGCTGTGGCCCTTCCGGCAGCTGCGGTCGCAGCACCATCACCAGCCATCGTAGCGGTACCTGCCGCTGCGCTATCTGCTGTAACAGGCAGTCTTCAAAGCTGGGATGACGCAGTTGCTCGCGTACAAGGGTGCGCGGCGTATATGCATACACAGCGGCAGGGTAGTTCCGTGCCATACCTTCTCCACACCACCATTCGCTGGGGTGAATTGCGCAAGCATGGAGCGAAACCGCCATTGGATGTGCTGGTGGCGCCTCCGAGCGAAATACGATCGGGCATGAAGCTCGCCAGCGCCGAGAAGGCCTGGGCGGACCTGTTGTCTCGCGGTATGGCGGCTCTGCAGGATGTCTCAGCACGTGCCTGGCTCGACTTGCACCGTTACCTGTGGACGGCTACAAAAGAAAGCGGTTACGGCTCCTTCGCATCCATGATCGTGCTGGCGGTACAGGGAATTCTGCTGGAATATCCAGAGATGCCGCAGTGGACTTTTATGGATGACACAGCTACTGCGAATGCTGACACTGTTCGCTGGATTCAGGAAACGGTTCAATCAAGTAACGTTCCTGCTGCGGCTCCAACTCCCGCGACCGCACCCATGCAGCCCGTTGTACACATAGCGATACCTGCGCCGGCGGGCAATGGTGATGAAGTTGTAGACCCCTTTGTGACTGCAGCATCAATGGCGGCAGCGGGACAGTTGGGCGCGGCGACTGCCCTGCTTGCAAAGGACGCTTCGCAGCAGCCAAGCGGACGCATGCGCTACAGCAGGCGGATGCAGATCGCCGAGTTGTGCCTTGCCGCCGGCAACTCCGGCATTGCCACACCAATACTGCGTGAACTCATTGAAGAGATGGAGCGCCGCAACCTGGAGAGCTGGGAGGCAGGGGAACTCATCACAAAGCCCATTGCGCTGCTGCTGCGATCGCAGAACGGCAGCATGGACCCCGTCGATCGCGAAGCGCTTTTTTCACGCCTGTGTCGCCTTGACCCATCTGCCGCGCTTGAGATTGTGATCTAGGGGACTGCATGGCTCGTGGCATCGACACACTCGTTACGCAGTCTCTGCTGGATCGGTTGACGACCGGGGAAGATGGTCCTGCCACAAGGTCGCACTCGCTCCGGCTTTTCCGTGACTCGTTGAAGCGGGACCTGGAGTGGCTGCTCAATACACGTCAGCCCCCTATCGAAGGCATCGACCGCTTTCCCTTGGCGCGTGCCAGCGTCATCCATTACGGCCTGCTCGACACCAGTGCTCTTAGCCTGTCATCCAGCAATGATCACCGCAGGCTGCAACAGGCAGTCACCGAATGCATCATCCGCTATGAACCGCGGTTGACCGACGTGCGGGTTGTGATCGCTTCCGATGAAGAGAAACGGCGCCGCATGCGGTTCCATGTGGAAGCGCAAATTCTTCTTGATCCTGCACCCGAGCCTATTTCGTTCGATACCGTCCTGGACCTCACCAGCGGTGAATATACGGTGAGCTAATGCGGGAAGATCTGCTTGAGCTGTACGAACGGGAACTGGCATATGTGCGTCAGCTTGGTGCAGAGTTTGCGGGCAAATATCCCCGTGTCGCCAGCCGCCTTCTGCTGGAAGAGGACCGCTGCGAAGACCCGCATGTGGAACGGCTCATTGAATCCTTTGCCTTCCTCGCCGCCCGGGTCCATCTTCGGCTTGAGGATGATTTGTCCGAGATCACGTCAGCCCTGCTGCAACTTGTCTACCCGCACTACCTGCGCCCTCTGCCTGCGATGTCAGTGGCAGAGTTTCAAGTGGACTCCACGCAGGGGAAGCAGAGTGCCGGCTTCGTTGTGCCACGCGGAACACCGCTGGTCACAAAACGGAAAGTTGAAGGCATGCCATGCCGTTTTCGCACCAGCTATCCAGTGACATTATGGCCTCTGACGATTGCGGACTGCACATGGCGGCAGGCTGAACAAATCAACGCTCCACTGCGGGTTCCCGGAGCGGTTGCCGTCCTTCGCGTGCTGTTGCGTGCCGGTGAGGATATTGCCTTGGCGTCCGTGGGTCTTGACAAGATTGAGTTCTACCTCGCCGGTAACAGCACGGTCACGCTGAACCTTTACGAACTGCTCTCGCGTAATTGCATGCGCATCGTGGCGCGGCACCCAAGCCATCCGCAAAAGATCGTCGAGTTGGATGCCCGAGACCTGGAGCCACTCGGATTCGACGAGGAAGAAAGTCTGCTCCCGTATCCACGGCAATCGTTTGACGGGTACCGTCTTATCCAGGAATACTTCAGTTTCCCTGAAAAGTTTCTCTTCTTCAGGCTCCGTGGTCTTGAGGCTATAAGATCACTGCCTGCGACCGATCAGGTGGAGATACTTATCTACATCTCTCGATTCGAGAGGCCGGAACGTTCTCAGGCGTTGGAGGTGGGTGTGTCCGCTTCGACACTGCGGCTTGGATGCACGCCGATCGTTAATTTGTTTGCCCATACGGCAGAGCCCATTCTGCTATCGCATGCCAACTATGAGTACCGACTGATCCCCGACATGCGCCATCAGCACATGATGGAAGTCTTTTCTGTAGACCGTGTGCTTGCCACAAGTCCAAGCCGCCGCATGACGACCCCGATCGACCCGCTGTACGCCTTTCGTTTTCAGAGCATGTCAGCCAACCGGGGTGTTTTCTGGCACAGTGTTCGCCGCTACTCTCCGCTTGGCGAACGGCAGCCCTCTGAGATTTACCTGTCGCTTGTCGACCTTGACGGCGAACTTGCGGAGCCGAACGCCGAAGTGTTGACGGCACAATGTACCTGCAGCAATCACGACCTGCCTTCGCGGCTGACTTTCAACGCAAGCGACGGTGATTTCGATGCAGAGGGCTATGGTGTGGTGCAGAACATCCGTGCCATACACCGGCCAACACCGAGTTATGAACCGCCTCGCGGCAAAGGGCAGTTATGGCGGTTGATCTCACAGCTCTCACTCAACCACCTATCGCTTTCTGAGGGTGGACTTTCAGCGTTGCAGGAGATCCTTCGGCTGCACAACTTCAGCACATCGCCACAACTTGATACCCAAATCGGCAGCATAATCGGCCTTGCCAGTCAGCGGCACTTCGCGCTGGTCCGTGGTGAACACGGTAGCAGTCCGGCGCGGGGAACGAGCGTGCAAATGCAAATGGACGAGCGGCAGTTTTCCGGAGGGGGTGCTTATCTCTTCGGCGCCGTTCTGGACCGGTTTCTTGGGCTGTACACCTCCATGAACAGCTTCTGCCAGCTGTCTATAACCACAAGCCTGCGAAAGGAGGCGCTGGGAGAATGGCCACCACGAGCAGGGAACCGTCCGTTGCTGTAACCGGCGGTAACACGGCAGAGCAAAGCCCTCCACGAACCCGCGCGAACGTGGCGCTGGCACGCATGCTTGCCGATAATCCGTGGCCAGTGCGCTTTTTTCAAATGGTGCGCCTGCTTGAGAGGCTGCACCCGGAGAAGCGGCCGGTTGGAATCTTTGTTGCGCCGGCAGATGAAGTCGCACGGTTCGGAGTACATACGACCCTTAGTTTTCCCGCAAGTGAAATACAGAGTTACACCGAAGTGAAAGATGGTCCCGATCGACTTACGGTGAACTTCATGGGGCTATCCACCATGAATGGGCCGCTTCCTCATCCGTATGCCGAGTTGCTGTTGGAACGTACCCGGGCGAAGGACTACGCCATGGGCGAGTTCTTTGATATCTTCAATCACCGCATCATCTCGCTCTTCTATCGTGGCTGGAAAAAGTACCGCTTCTACATCGCCTATGAGCAGTCCCGTGGAAATGATGATCTTGTCACGCGTTCACTCTTTGACCTGCTGGGGTTGGGAACCGAAGGTCTGCGCGGACGCATGCAGATCGAGGATGAAGCCACGATTTACTATGCAGGCCTCTTGGCGCAAACCCGCCGAACAGCACAAGGACTGAAACAAATACTCATTGACTTCTTCAACGTACCAATCGAAGTGACACAATTTACCGGAACGTGGAACCGGTTGGCCATACGCGATCGCACTTACCTGAACTACGGCAGCAGCGATTCCGAGCGGCTGGGCTTTGCGACAGTGCTAGGTGACGAGGTGTGGGATCAGCAGGGCACGCTTACTGTGCGGATTGGACCCATGCCGCTGACACGCTACCTTGATTTTCTACCCGGTGCGGCAGCCCACGGAAAACTTGCAGCATGGCTGCACTTTTATGGCCGCCGGGAGTTTGATTTTGTTGTGCAACTCGTTCTGTTGCGAGAGGATGTACCTGCGGTTCTACTCACATCGGAAGAGCATGGCATGGCGAGGCTTGGCTTTGCCAGCTGGTTGAAGAACAGACCTTTCGGGCGTGACCCGGATGAGGCCATGTACAGGATTCATTGAGTTCATAAAGAGGACGAAAGACCATGCCGCTAAATCTGAAGTCGTTGATTGGGAAACTGAACGGGACCACGCGCCGAGCGATGGAAGCCGCTGCCGGCCTATGCATGTCGCGCACGCACTACGACATTGAGATTGAACACTATCTGCTAAAGCTGCTGGACAGCCCTGATTCGGATGTGCCGCTAATTCTGAAGCAGTACGGCATAGACCAGTCGCGACTAACTTCTGAACTGACACGCAGTCTGGATCTTTTGAAGACCGGCAATGCCCGTAGCCCGGCATTCAGTCCCATGCTGCTGAAGATGTTCACCGATGCATGGTCGATCGGCTCCATTGATTACGGAGCGTCAGAGATCCGCACCGGTTTTACTTTTCTTGCACTGCTAACAAACGACGAACTGGCGCGCGCCACCCGAGATACCGGCAAAGAGCTGCAAAAGATCCCGGTAGAAGGTTTGCGACAGGACTTCTATACCGTGACGGATGCGTCCACAGAACAGCAGGCGACCCAGCAGGCTACCGGTGCCGAAGGCACGCAGAGTTCGACAGAAGGCGAACGAAAGGGCCCGACGAAGACACCGCATCTGGACCAGTACACCGTCAACATGACGGCAAACGCGAGGGCCGGTAAGATCGACACGGTACTTGGCCGCGATCATGAAATTCGGCAGGTGGTCGACATTCTGATGCGCCGCCGCCAAAATAACCCGATCCTCACGGGTGAGGCCGGCGTGGGCAAGACCGCGGTGGTGGAAGGTTTCGCCATGCGCATTGCTGAAGGTGATGTACCGCCGCCTCTGCGCCAGGTGCAGTTGCACAGCCTTGACCTTGCGCTGCTGCAGGCGGGCGCGAGTGTCAAGGGTGAATTTGAGAACAGGCTTAAGGGATTGATTCAGGAGGTCAAGTCCTCGCCGCATCCAGTCATTCTGTTCATCGACGAAGCTCACACCATGATTGGTGCCGGTGGACAGGCTGGTCAGAACGATGCAGCAAACCTGCTAAAGCCCGCACTAGCACGCGGCGAGATGCGCACCATCGCGGCGACTACCTGGTCGGAATACAAGAAGTTTTTCGAGAAGGATGCTGCCTTGGCTCGCCGCTTTCAGGTGGTAAAGGTGGAAGAGCCCACCGAAGTGCAGTGCGCCACCATGCTGCGCGGCATCGTTGGTGCCATGGAGAAGCACCATGGCCTGCGCGTGCTGGACGAGGCCCGGGGGCGCCTGCTTAGGCTCACCCCAGCACAGGCTCGGGACCATTGGGGCGCCGGTGCGGCCGTGGTGGACATCCGGATGCCGCCGACCTTCAGCGAGGAGGGGCTGGAC
>CAXTFT010000048.1:7784-22828 GCA_964243585.1 uncultured Terriglobus sp. | reverse complement strand
CCTACGCGAATGTTCGCAGGCATGATGAGGAGAAGAGTTATGGCAGTAACAGGTATGTTGGGCAAGAAGATCGGGATGACCCAGGTGTTTGACGATGCCGGTGTAGTGCATCCGGTGACCGTCATTAAAGTCGGACCCTGCGTCATCACACAGCTCAAGACCCAGGCAAAAGACGGCTACGACGCCGCTCAGATTGGTCTCGTTGAGTTCGTCAAGGCGTCGAAGATCAACAAGCCGATGACGGGTCACTTCGCCAAGAGCGATGCTCCTCCTGTCCGCGAGATCCGCGAAGTTAACATCGAGACCACCTCCGGCTCTGCGGAAGGTGAAGGTTCTGTAAAGGCTGGCGACCGCGTGCTGGTCGACATCTTCAACGGCGAGCGATTTGTGGATATTGTTGGCAAGAGTAAGGGCCGTGGTTTTGCCGGCGTTGTTCGCCGGCACGGATTTGGTGGCGGCCCCAAGTCGCACGGACATATGTTCCAGATCCAGGGCTCCATCGGTGCGTCGTCCTTTCCGTCGCGCGTGTTTCCGGGCCAGCGTATGCCGGGTCACTTCGGCGACGCGCAGATTACCGTGCGCAATCTCCGTATCCGTGGCATTGACCTGGAGGACAATCTCCTGCTGGTTGAAGGCGCTGTCCCTGGCCCACGTGATGGCGTCATCCTCGTCTCAAAGTCCAAAAACCCTCCTCGTGAGCGTCGTGGTTTTGCAGGTGCCAGCACGCTTGATCCACTGAAGGCTTCGAAGAAGGCTTCACCAAGCAAAAAGAAGTAAATGAGTGTTTCCGCATCGTCTGCAGAGTGGGCTGCGCTTACTCGATTGCAGGGTGACAGATCGAATCAGGGTGCCGCAATAGAACGGCACTAAAGGATAGAAGATGGCGAAGATCAATGTAGTCGACCTCAACGGGGGCATCGTAGGCGAGTTGGAGCTTGCCGACGAGGTGTTTGGCGTCGAAGTCAACAAGGCACTGCTCTGGGAGTCGGTGAAGCACTACCGTGCCTCCACGCGGCAAGGCACAGCTGCTACTAAAAACAAAAAGCTGGTCTCCGGCTCCGGCAAGAAGCTGTGGAAGCAAAAGGGAACAGGCCGCGCCCGCGTCGGATCTGTGCGTTCTCCCATCTGGCGCCACGGCGGTACGGTTCACGGACCGCAGCCCCGTTCTTACGACTACCAGTTTCCTAGAAGAAAACTGCTCGGCGCTCTTAGCTCCGCGCTTGCCAGCAAACTGCAGGATGGAAAGTTGACCGTCGTATCTTCACTCGAAGTGGCGGAACCCAAGACCAGGCTCTATCGGCAAGCCCTAGACAAGCTGGATGCGAAGAAGACTGCGCTACTGGTTGAAAGCGGCCAGAGGCTTTCCGAAAACTTGTTTCTCGGCTCACGCAATTTGGATGGTGTGGAGCTTGTTCTAAGCTCCGAAGTTCATCCCTACGACCTGCTCCGCTACGAGCACGCGATCTTTTCACGGGTCGCAATGGAAACATTGCAGGAAGTGTTGAAGAAGAACGTTTCACGCCGGCGCTTGGCCAAGCAGGGCACCGATCAGGAGGCTGCATAATGCCTACTCTCTACACCATTATTCGTCGGCCCCTGATCACCGAAAAAGGCATGGGCGCAAAGGAAACTGAAGGCACGCTTGTATTTGAGGTGGCTTGCGGTGCAACGAAGATCGAAGTCAAACAGGCTGTCGAGACCCTGTTCAAAGTGAAGGTCTCCGGTGTTCGCACCGCGAACTTTGTAGGCAAAGAGCGTCGCCGCGGTAAATTCACCGGCTACAAGCCCGACTGGAAAAAGGCGTATGTCCGCTTGCAGCCGGGCGAAAAAATGCCGGAGTACGTAAACAGCCTTTAACAGCAGTAACTCAGGGCAAGTCGAAACATAGCCCGTGAAAAGATTTCGCCGCGCGCCTGACAAGCTATGCGGAGTAAGGGATTAGCAATGCCGATCAAGACATTCCGTCCGATCACACCAACACTGCGTTTCCAGTCAAAGCTGGTGAATTCGGACATCACAACCAGTGAGCCCTACAAGCCATTGCTCACAGTGAAGCCACGTACGGGTGGCCGTAACTCAAGCGGTAAGTTAACCATGCGTCATCATGGTGGGGGCCACAAGCAGAAGCTCCGTCTCATCGATTTCAAGCGGGACAAATTCGGCATTCCTGGTACGGTTGCGACGATCGAATACGATCCGAATCGCTCTTCTCGGATCGCCTTAGTTAGTTACAAGGATGGCGAAAAGCGTTACATTATCCAGCCTGTTGGCCTTAGAGTTGGTATGCAGGTGATGAGCGGTCCCGAGTCAGATATCCTCGTTGGCAACGCGCTGCCTCTCAAGAACATTCCTTCCGGTACAACCGTACACAATGTCGAATTGCGACCTGGCAAGGGGGCGCAGATGGTACGCTCCGCAGGTTCCTCTGCGCAGTTGGTTGCTAAGGAGGGCGATTACGCCTTGCTGAAGCTGCCCTCCGGCGAGACACGCCGCGTTCTCGTGGACTGCATGGCGACCATAGGCCAGGTGGGTAACACCGATCACGAAAACATCTCGTTGGGCAAGGCTGGCGCAAGCCGCTGGCGCGGTATCCGCCCGGCCAACCGCGGTGTCTCCATGAATCCCGTCGATCACCCACATGGTGGCGGTGAGGGTAAAACTTCAGGCGGGCGGCATCCAGTCACGCCATGGGGCCAGCCGACACGTGGTTACAAAACTCGTAACAACAAGCGTACAGATGTATTCATTGTCAACCGCCGTAGCAAGTAAGTCAGGGAGCGAGAGGATAAGATGGCACGTTCTACGAAGAAGGGCCCGTTCATCGACGCGCACCTGATGACCAAGGTTACAGTGCTGAACGATGCAAACAAGAAGGAAGTGGTAAAGACATGGTCACGCAGGTCTACGATCTTTCCAGAATTTGTCGGTCACACGATTGCCGTCCATAACGGCCGTAAGTTCATTCCCGTTTATGTGACGGAGAATATGGTTGGGCACAAACTGGGTGAGTTCTCCGCAACGCGTACCTTCAAGGGACATGCTGCGAAGGCAGAGACCGCAAAGGGTAAATAGGCGTACGCTCACGTGGAGCCTGTAAGTTAGCGAGCGATCCGGTCATTGTACCGGTCGCCGGATTGAGGAAGTTATGGCGAAGACAGCCGAGAAGAGTGCAACACGGGAATTCCGCGCGGAAGCGCGCTTCCAGCGAACCAGCCCACAGAAGGCGAAACTGGTACTCGACACAATCAAGGGTCTCAGTGTCGAAAATGCGCTGAACACCCTGATGTTCACGCGAAAGCGGATCGCACCAGTCGTGGAAAAAGCCTTGCGTTCCGCGCTGCAGAACGCAAATTATCTCAGCCAAGAAAAAGGCTTTGATCTTGACGTCGATCGCCTAGTAGTAAAGATGGCTGTGGCAAACGAAGGCCCACGCATGAAGCGTATCCGCCCTGCCCCAATGGGCCGCGCATTCCGCTACCAGCGTCGCATGGCTCACATCATTGTGACTATTGCGGAAAAAAAGTCTGTTGTTGAGGGTGGAGGCTCTGCGGGTGGTAGCTCAAAGGCTACTGAAGGTAAGAACAGGCCCCGCCGTGCAACAGCCCCAAACAAGTAAGTGTGTTCGATGTAGCAGCCTGGTGCTTAGGACTTCGCGGTTCCGCAACCAGAGTCATTCAACCGCTCGCATGTCGAGCAGGTACTGAGTAAGTTCGCTAACAGCGCGGACGCGTAGTGAAGGGATAAGTTATGGGTCAGAAGGTCCATCCGTATGGTTTCCGCCTCGGCGTGAACAAGCCTTGGAAGTCACGCTGGTTTGTTGAACGCGGTTACGACAAGCTGCTCGTCGAGGACGTGAAGCTCAAAATCGAACTCCGTGAAAAGCTTAAGGCTGCTGGTGTGTCGTCCGTTGAAATCGAACGTCCCGGTAACAAGCTTCGCCTAATCATTCGCACCGCACGCCCGGGTATCATCATCGGTCGTAAAGGGACGGAAATTGATAAGTTGAAGGCTGACATTCAGAAGCGGACCAGCCGCGAGGTGTTCATTGACATCCTCGAGGTGAATAAGCCGGAACTCGATGCGCAACTGGTGTCTGAAAACATCGCTCTGCAGTTGGAAAAGCGTGTGTCGTTCCGACGCGCGATGCGCAAGAGTGTTGACTCGGCACTTCGCTTCGGCTGCAAGGGTATCAAAGTTCGCGTTTCGGGCCGACTGAACGGCAATGAAATCGCGCGGTCAGAATGGTACCTGCAGGGACGCTTACCGCTACACACGTTGCGTGCTGACATTGACTACGGCTTCTCAGAGGCGCACACAACTTACGGCATTATCGGTGTGAAGACCTGGGTTTACCGTGGCGACATTTACGAGCAGAAGAAGCGTCGCGATGTAGTTACGTCGACAGGTGCATTCTAAAAGCTGATCATCAGTGCGGGAGGTCCAATACCTCCTGTGATCCATAAGAAAAGATGTTGCGCGGAGACTGGATGGGTTTAACTTCCTCCAAGGCCGCAGCTGGGAGCACAGTATATGTTGATGCCGAAGAAGGTAAAGTACCGCAAGCAGCAAAAAGGCAAAATGCGTGGCAAAGCTTGGCGCGGCTCGGAGCTGGCTTTTGGCGACTTTGGTCTAAAGGTTGTCGAGTGCGGGTACATCACCGATCGTCAGATCGAAGCTAGCCGCATTGCTATGACGCGTTACATCAAGCGTGGTGGCAAGGTTTGGCTGAGGATTTTTCCTGACAAGCCCATTACCAAGAAGCCTGCAGAAGTTCGAATGGGTTCTGGTAAGGGCGCGCTGGACCACTGGGTTGCCGTGGTAAGGCCAGGTAAGCTGCTTTTTGAAATGGAAGGCGTCACGCTTGAAGTTGCGAAAGAGGCAATGCGGCTCGCTTCGAGCAAACTGCCGTTGCGCACAGTGTTTGTTGCCCGGCCCGGCGCCGTTACGCTGAATGAGAAAGCTGCTGCTGCAGCTTAACTAAAGTTTGCGCGAAACCGCGCTGAGTGAGAGAGAATATGGAATTCAGCAAGATCCATGAACTGAACGACGGCGAGTTGAAGTCGCAGGAAGCACAAACGGGTGAGCAGTTGTTCCGCATTCGTTTTCAGAAGAGCCTCGGAAACAATGATGGCATTTCAAAGCTGCGCGAACTGAAGAAAGATATCGCGCGCTTCAAAACAGTGGCGCGCCAGCGCGAACTTGGACATGCGGTCGCTCCTGTAGCAGATGCGGCCTCTGTAAAGAAATCGCGGAAAGTGAAGGCATAGGGAAATGGCAGACACTCAAGTAGCAGTGGCGCCGGTTGAGAAGATTGGCCACCGGACCGAAAAGATTGGTCTTGTGACCTCCACCAAGATGGATAAAACGATCGTGGTTTCAGTGGAGATGCGCAAGGCTCACCCGAAGTACAAGCGGGTCGTCAAATCAAATAAAAAGTTTTATGCGCACGATGAGCAGAACTCCGCACGTGTCGGTGATCAAGTTCGCATACGTGAAAGTCGTCCACTCAGTAAATTGAAACGTTGGTCGCTCGAAGAAATTGTTCGGCGCTCTTCGTTGTCGATGAGCGAAGCGGCACCCGCTATTAAGTAAGAGTATTGCGCTCTGCTCGACGAGCGGCCTGACACAGAGGCCGGTCCTCTCAGCAAGGGTAAGTTCTAAGTTGATCGGGACGAGAGTCCCCGGCCCGTTGGTTGCCATGGGTCAGGAGAGAACAATGTCAGTGCAGATGCGTACGATCCTCGACGTTGCCGATAACTCCGGCGCACGTCGTTTGCAGGTAATTTTGCCGCTTGGTGGCGGTCTGGGTAAGAAGGCAGGTCTTGGCGACGTGGTGACAGCGGCCGTTAAGGAAGCTACACCCGACGGTACCGTAAAGAAGGGCAAAGTCGTCAAGGCTGTCATTGTCCGGATGCGCAAGGAAGCGCGCCGCAAGGATGGCACCTACATACGTTTCGACCAGAATGCAGCCGTTGTAATCAACGATGCCGGCGAACCTGTAGGCACACGCGTCTTCGGACCCGTCGCGCGTGAACTCCGCGATAAGAAGTTCCTGAAGATCGTCTCGCTCGCACCGGAAGTTATTTAGAGATCTTGAAGTGCTGTTCACGCGTGAAACTCACGATTTCGGTTCACATAGGTAGTAAGGTTTCGTTTGCAAGAACAAAGTCCGACTGGCGCGGCGAATCGCTGAGGCCCTTCTCCAGTGGACGAGGGACAAGGAGTAAAGTATGAGTATTCTTCGGAATGACACCGTTATCGTCCTTGCGGGTAAGCACAAGGGCAAGACAGGTCGGGTTCTTCGCGTCATTGCAGAGAAGAATCGGGTGCTGGTCCAGGGCGTTGGCATTGTCAAAAAACACGTCAAGCCCAACCCGCAGCGCAACATAAAAGGCGGCATCGCTGAGCAGGAATCGCCAGTTCACGTGTCAAATGTGGCTCTGGTTGACGGCAATGGCAAGGCGACACGTGTGGGTACCCGTACTGAAGAAGGCAAAAAGGTCCGCTTTGCCAAAACAACCGGCGAAGTGCTGGCTTACCCAAAGGTCAAATAAGCTAAACAGATCTTGAAGTTCTCAGATTCCGGTTAGCTGGCAAGCCGCGCTGAAGAAACGTAAAGATAAATTTAGAAACATCTAGAAACACCCCACGAAACGGTACACGGACTTCGCGTCCACCCCGGTACCGTGAGAAAGAAGAAACATTGTGGCACGTCTACGTGAGAAGTATACGAATGAGTTGAAGGCTGCGATTCAAAAGGAGCTTGGCCTGGAGAACACCATGGCTGTGCCCCGGATTGAAAAGGTTGTAATCAACATGGGCCTCGGCGAGGCGACACAGAACAACAAAATTCTCGATCCTCTAGTGAGCGATCTGGCGCAGATTACCGGCCAGAAACCGGTAATGACAAAGGCCAAGAAGTCGATTGCGCAGTTCAAGGTGCGCGAAGGCCAGTCGATTGGTGCCATGGTCACTCTACGGGGCGAGTCGATGTTCGAGTTCTTGGACCGTCTGATTTCGGTTGCTCTTCCTCGCGTGCGTGACTTCAAGGGAGTTTCCAGCAAGAGCTTCGATGGCCGCGGCAACTATACGCTTGGCCTGCGCGACCAGTTGATCTTCCCTGAAATTGACTACTCAAAGGTTGAGAAGCTCAAGGGAATGAACGTCACCATTGTGACGACGGCGAAGGATGACAACTCCGCACGCGTCCTCCTCAAGCACTTCGGCATGCCTTTTCGCGCATAGCTTTAGAATTAGATAAAAGGAAGATATGTCCACTACAGCAAAAGCAGTCAAGGACGCGAAGAAGCCGAAGTTCAAGAGCCGCCAGCACAATCGTTGCCAGCTCTGTGGTCGTCCACGCGCATTCCTACGCAAGTTCGGCATTTGCCGGCTCTGTTTCAGAAGTCTGGCGCTCAAGGGCGAGATTCCAGGTGTGGTAAAAAGCTCTTGGTAACTTTGATCCGGTACGTGTAAAAGCGCCGGTCATGCAATTCAGTGGGGCGGGGACCTCGCGCAAAGCGATCCGCTGCACACAACGCAAATCCTCTGCAGGTTCTGCCGGCTACTGCATGCCCGCAGCAAACGAGAGGTAGAGAGAGAAGATGTATGAACCTGACCGACCCAGTAGCCGATTTCCTCACCCGTGTTCGCAATGCGATTCGTGCTCGCCACCAGAAGATGGATGTGCCCGCCTCGAATCTGAAGATTGAGATCGCCCGCATCCTGAAGGAAGAGGGTTACATCGTCAATTACAAAGCGACCGAGGAAGAGGGCCACCGCATCCTGCGTGTTTACCTGAAGTATGGTGCAGAGGGCGAATCCGCTATCCTCGACCTGAAGCGCATTTCCAAGCCCGGTTCGCGTGTTTACATTGGCCGTGACGAGATCCGCCGTGTCCAGGGCGGTCTCGGCATTTCTATCCTGACAACACCGAAGGGTGTCATGACGGGCCGCACGGCGCGCAAGGAAAATGTGGGCGGCGAGGTTCTGGCGCACGTCTGGTAGTGCTTTATACCTTCTCAACGCGCTTTGCGTGTGAGACTACCAGGTCCGCGTTCGTAAGTGCTGTAAGAGTCTGTTGTAGGTGCGATGGTTATCGCACTGGCTGCAGTGGAACGGGTTGCCGGAAGCTAAGTGTTGCCAGCTAAAGGTTCAGGCTCGAGACTCGCAAGCCATAAGGAAAGTTTATGTCGCGTATAGGTTTAAAGCCGATTCCCATGCCCTCCACGGTTAAGTACATAGTCAACGGCAACATTGTTGAGGTGCAGGGGCCCAAAGGCAAGGTCAACGCACTGCTGCCCACGGGCATCCGGCTTGAGCAGAAAGAAGGTCAGTTGTTTGCGGTCAGGGACAACGATTCTCAAAAGGCCATGCATGGCCTCGCGCGCGCGCTGGTTTTCAACGCGGTCGAAGGCGTTACCAACGGCTGGAAGAAAGAGTTGGACATTGTCGGCATCGGCTACCGAGCCGAGTTGAAGGGCAAGGGCGAGGTCGTGTTTACCCTTGGCTACTCTCACCCAATCGAATTCCCACTGCCTACCGGCATCGAGGTCTCGATCGATCCCAAGCAGACTCACCTGACGATTACCGGGATCGACCGGCAGAAGGTTGGCCAGATTGCCGCAGACATGCGTTCTCTCCGCAAGCCTGATCCGTACAAGAACAAGGGTGTTCGTTACTCGGATGAAAAGCTGAAGAAGAAGGTCGGCAAGACAGGTTCGAAGTAATGCTTTAGGACGTTCTCGATGCGCTCTGCGCATGTTCGAGGGCAGGTTGGATTCCAGTGGCTGGCTAGCAACACGGGCCTGCTCAAACTCAGTCGTAAATGTAACCTGAGGTGCCGTACAGGATGACGGCACCCACCGAACCGAACGCGGCCACAGGGTGGCTGCGCCGATAGGGAAGGAAGAGACATGATTACAGCAACACAGCGTAGTACGATTCGCAAGCGGGTTCATGAACGCGTCCGTGCCAAAGTCAGCGGCACGGCAGAGCGCCCGCGCCTGAATGTATTCCGCTCACTCAACCACATCTATGCGCAGATCATCGACGACGCCTCTGCGACGACAGTTGCATCGGCCTCCACGGTTGCGAAAAAAGGTGACGAGAAGAAATCCGGCGGCAACATCGGTGCAGCAGCCTTTGTCGGCAAGCTGATCGCCGAGCGCGCAAGGGACAAGGGCGTGACCCGGGTTGTCTTTGACCGTGGCGGTTACCTGTATCATGGCCGCGTCAAGGCACTTGCCGACGCCGCTCGTGAAGCGGGTCTCGAGTTCTAACACAGCTTCAGGAACAGGCGCGGTGCGCCAGTGGTTGAGTTCCCGTGGCTCTGCGGAGCAGGGGACCGAGAGGAAATACAAGATGGCAATGCGTAAAAAGATTGATGCGAACAAGCTGAATCTGAAGGATCAGGTGGTCGCAATCAACCGCGTGACGAAGGTCGTCAAGGGCGGTAAAAATATGTCGTTCGCGGCGTTGGTAGTTCTCGGCGATGCGGACCAGGGCATTGTGGGTTACGGCAGCGGCAAAGCAAAGGAAGTGCCCCAGGCAATTCGTAAGGGCATCGAAGCCGCCAAGAAAAACCTGCACCGTGTGAACCTCACAGAAACAACGATCCCGCACCTGGTACTGGGCCGCTTTGGTTCAGGCCAAGTGCTACTGAAGCCCGCGCCGGAAGGTACGGGCGTCATTGCGGGTGGTGCGGTTCGCGCGGTCATGACCTCGGCTGGTGTGCAGAACGTGCTGACCAAATCGCTTGGCTCCGCAAACCCGCACAACGTCATTAAAGCGACGTTTGACGCGCTGGCGCAACTGCGTGACAAGGCTCAGGTCGCCGCGCTCCGCGGCAAGGAAGTTTCAGAACTGTAAGTAACTGTTTCTTGGTTCGCGATTAGTCTTTAAAGACTTCTGACAAGAACCTGGAACATCGGAGAGAGTCATGGCAGAAGCAGTGGGCAAGATCAAAATCCAGTATTTCCGTTCAAAGATCGCAACGCCTGTGAAGCATAAGCTGGTGGTAAAGGGTCTGGGCTTTACCCGCTTGAACCAGATTGTTGAGCGGGAAGACACCCCTTCCATCCGGGGTATGGTTGCGGTCATTCCGCACCTTGTGCGGATCATCGAGTAGTATTTCGCGCCTGTAACACGGCGCCAACCCAGCTGACATGCAAGATGAGTTAGCGACCGCGAAAAGCGGCAATGCGAGTCGGATTAACCGGCGTAAGCGAGGAAAGCAAGATGGCACTCAACCTGTCAAACCTTGGCGCACCCAAGGGAGCAAACAGTAACAAGAAGCGTGTGGGCCGGGGCATGGGTTCCGGTATGGGCAAGACATCAACGCGCGGACACGACGGCCAGCGGGCACGATCTGGCTCACGCATGATGCGCGGTTTTGAAGGTGGCCAGATGCCGCTGCACCGCCGCCTCCCAAAGCGTGGTTTTACCAACATCTTTCGTCAGGAGTACCAGGTCCTGAGTCTGGACACGATCGAACTGTTCGCGGCGACTAGAAACCAGACCGAACTGACCGTGGAGACTATGCGTGAGCTTGGCCTGTTGAAGAAGAAAAAGGCTTTGATCAAGGTACTTGCAAACGGCGAAATCAACGTAGCTGTCACGGTCTACGCACATAAATTTTCGAAGCAGGCACAGGAAAAGATCGAAAAGGCTGGCGGCAAGGCCATTGTTCTGGGCAGCGCCGGCGCATCGACCGAGGCTGCGTCGTAGGATTGGTCTGCGCAATTGCATTCTGACGGGTCGGGCCGTAAGGCTCGGCCTTTCCCCGTAGCAAAGTAACACCGCATCATGAATGGCGACGCACTATTCGCCATCACGATCACATGAGTAGGGAGCCTCTAAGGCTCCAGATGGGTCACACCGCCTGATGTTCGATAAAATCGCCAACATCTTTCGTATTCCCGAGTTGCGTACACGGGTGCTGTTCACGCTGGGCCTGCTGGCGATTTACCGACTTGGCGGGCACATTCCGACACCCGGCATCAACGCGGACCTGCTGACACAGTATTTTGCGCAGAATGCGGGATCGTCCCTGGGTCTTGTCGATCTATTTACCGGCGGATCTTTACGAAAGCTGACCGTCTTCGCACTTGGCATCATGCCGTACATCACGGCCTCCATCATCTTCCAGTTACTTACGGTAATCTACGAGCCATTGGCCAAGCTGCAGAAAGAAGGCGAGGTCGGTCGCCGCAAGATCACCCAGTGGACGCGTTATGTAACTGTGCTGCTGGCCATTGTTCAATCCTTCGCGATCGCCATGACGCTGGTGAATTCTACCCAGCCCATGGTCACCATTGGCTCAAAGTCCTTCATCGCCATGTGCGTCCTGACGTTGACCACGGGCACTGCCTTCATTATGTGGCTGGGTGAACAGATTACTGAGCGCGGCATCGGCAATGGCATGTCCTTGCTGATCTTTACTGGCATTGTGGCGGGTCTGCCGAATGGCATTAATGACCTTTACCAGAAGGCACGTGATGGAGCCTGGGGAGGCTTTACTCCCTTGGCGATTGCCATCCTGATCATTGCGATGGTCGCGGTCGTGGCATTCATCGTGTATGTTGAACGGTCCGAACGGCGCATTCCTGTCCAGTACGCCAAGCGCATCGTTGGCCGCAAGATGATGGGAGGCCAATCCACTCATCTGCCGCTGAAAGTGAACTCCGGCGGCGTCATGCCGGTCATTTTCGCAAGCTCTATCTTGTCGGCACCGCTGCTCTTCGCGAACACGCAATTTGTACAAAACCATACGTTCTTTCGCACCATTGCGGACGGCTTGAAACCTGGCGAGCCGTGGTACCAGCTGCTTTCGGCTGCGGCGATTATCTTTTTTGCCTACTTCTACATCTCCATTGTCTTTCGCCCCGACGACATTGCGGACAATTTGCGCAAGTACGGCGGCTTCATTCCGGGTATTCGCCCAGGCCGGCGCACAAGCGACTTTATCAACGACATCCTGACACGCATTACGCTGGTCGGCGCGGTGTACCTCATCATCATCCAGTTGATTCCGCAGATGTTGATTTCAGGTATTCACCTGAATCACCTCTGGCTGGTGGGGTCTGTGTTTGACCGGCTGCCGAGCTGGCTGACAAATGGTCTGGGCGTGAACTTTTACTTTGGTGGCACCTCGCTGCTGATCGTGGTCGGCGTCGCGATGGATACCGTGCAGCAGGTTGAGTCGCAGTTGATCATGCGCCACTATGACGGCTTTACTCCAAAGAGCGGTCGCACGCGCGGCCGGCGGAGTTGGTAAGCGCGCGTGTCTCGTCCCGTGGATGACATAGCGCTTGTGCGTGAGTTTTTACTTGGACCGGTGCTCCTGTTAGGGGCACCCGGTGTTGGTAAAGGCACACAGGCACAGATTCTGATGGAGACCTGGGGCATTCCCCAGGTCTCCACGGGAGACCTGATTCGCGAAAATATCCGCAGCGGTACTCCTGTCGGCCTCCGGTTTAAGGAGTTGGTTGCCGCAGGCACGTTAGTTCCTGATGAGGTTGTGAACGAGATGGTAGCCGATCGCCTGTCTGAGCCGGATGCCGAACGAGGCTACATTCTCGATGGGTTTCCAAGAACCTTAGGTCAGGCAGAGTGGCTTGACGACTTCCTTAGGGGACAAATTCTGCAGGGCGCAGCATCGCGTCCTCTGCCGGTGATTGCAGTCTCAATCGAAGTTCGCTATGATGAGTTGTTACGTCGTATCACAGGTAGGCGTACCGGCCCTGTGTCCAAAAAGATTTACAACATCTACACCAATCCGCCGGTAAGTCCCGGCGTTTGCAATGTGGATGGAGAGCCGCTGGTTCAGCGTCCAGATGACACGGAAGAGGTCTTTACAGAGCGCATGAAGGCGTTCACTGACCTGACCGGCCCTGTCATCGATCATTACCGTGGCCTCGGCAGGTTTGAGGTCGTGGATGGAGAACAAGCCGTGGGGCAGGTGACGGCAGGAATTACCGCGGCGCTCAGGCGCTTGCGGCAGGGAGCGCTGTAAGTACGCAATGGCAATCGCACTCAAAACACCGCAGGAAATCGAAAAGATGCGCGCCAGTGGCGCGATCCTGCGAAAAGTGCATGAGGCAGTTGGGGGCGCGGTAAAACCGGGCGCGACAACAATGGATCTGGAACTCGTCGCGGAGGCAAAAATCAAGGAACTGGGCGCGAAAGCCGCGTTCAAGGGCTACAACAACTACCCGGCATGCCTGTGCACGTCGGTAAATCATGAAGTGATCCACGGTATTCCATCGGCTGCAAAGGTGCTGCAGGACGGCGATATCGTTTCTGTGGATTGCGGCGTAATCCTGAACGGGTACTACTCAGATGCGGCAGAGACCTACCCGGTGGGTACATTGAGCACACAGACCCGCAAGCTGCTGGACATAACCAGAGCGTCACTCGAGCAGGCGATCCAGGCGGTGCATGTAGGCGGCACCATCGGTGACATTGGTGCCACGGTGCAGGAGTTGTGCGAAGGCGCGGGCTTCGGTGTAGTGCGGGATTTCGTAGGCCACGGCATCGGCAAGAGCATGCATGAAGACCCGCAGGTGCCGAATTTTGGTCGGCGCGGTGAAGGGACGAAGCTGAAAGCAGGCATGGTGCTGGCGATTGAGCCCATGATTAATGCTGGTTCAGCCGATGTGAAGGTTTTGAAGGATGGCTGGACGGCGGTCACAGTCGACGGCAGTATGAGTGCACACTTCGAGCACACGGTGGCCGTCACGAAAGACGGACCTGTGGTGCTGACGAGGTAACAGTTGTGTGAGGCGACTCACGCAGGCGGTACAAGGAGACGGTTTGCCGAAGGAAGATGCAATTGAAGTGATGGCGGTGGTTGTTGAAACCCTGCCAAACGCCATGTTCAAGGTAGAAATGGAGAATAAGCACCAGGTGCTGGCCCATGTTTCCGGACGCATGCGCAAGAACTTCATTCGTATCCTGCCGGGCGATCGTGTCGCCATCGAGTTGAGCCCGTATGATCTGAATCGCGGGCGGATTGTGTACCGCTACAAGTAAGTAGCGAGTAGCACGTCAGACGGTTTGCGAGATGTCGCGGCTCTCTGAAGTTATGAGGAAGCAATGAAGGTAAGAGCGTCAGTAAAGAAGATTTGCGACAAGTGCCAGATCGTTCACCGCAAAGGTGTCGTTCGGGTGATCTGTGAAGTCGCAAAGCATAAGCAGCGGCAGGGATAATCTTCCGCGGTCTGCAAACACCGAACACGCGGAACCCACAACTCCCCAAAGATCGGGAGTGGTCTTCCAGGGCGAGTTAGCCGAAGTCAAGGCTTGCGATGAACCCGGGGATCTCCGCTCAACCATTCCGGCGACAGCGCCGAATGAAAGAAGTAAGAGGAAGACAACATGGCACGTATTGCTGGTGTCGATGTGCCCAACAACAAGCAGGCACGTATCGGCCTTACCTATATCTACGGCATTGGCGAGAGCCGCGCGCTCCGCATTCTGGAAAAGGCAGGCATCGATCCTCTCCGGAAGATCCAGACCCTGGAAGAGGACGAACTGAACCAGGTTCGTAGCGCGATCGAGCAGGAGGGTGGTATCGAGGGCGATCTCCGTAAGGAAGTCGGTCTTAACATCAAGCGCCTGATTGAGATTCAGAGCTATCGCGGCCTGCGTCATCGCCGCAGTTTGCCTGTGCGCGGTCAGCGTACCCACACGAACGCCCGCACGCGGAAAGGCCCACGTAAGGGCACGGTTGCCGGCAAGAAGAAAGCGACCAAGTAAATGGCGAAACAGCAGAGTAATGCAGCCGGCAAGACTGGCAAGGGCAAGAAGTTCAAGAAGCGGGAACGCAAAAACGTTCCTTATGGTCTTGTATTCATCCAGGCATCATTCAATAACACCATCGTCACCATCACCGATCAGCAGGGCAACACCTTGTCGTGGAAGAGTTCGGGTTCGCTCGGCTTCCGTGGGTCGCGTAAGGGTACTCCATTCGCAGCGCAGCAGGCTGCCATGAATGCTGCCACTGCGGCGCGCGATCATGGCCTGCGTTCAGTGGATGTGCG
>CAXTFT010000048.1:0-7774 GCA_964243585.1 uncultured Terriglobus sp. | reverse complement strand
TCCCGGTTCGGGCCGCGAGTCGGCAGTGCGTGCACTTGCAGCCGCGGGTATTGATGTGCGTAGCATCCGCGATGTCACGCCTATCCCACACAATGGCTGCCGCCCTCCCAAACGCCGCCGCGTCTAGGTTGAATTCATCGTTTCTGGTTTCCAGGTCAGAAGTGACTAGAAACCAGAACACTATTAAAACCTGGATCGGGATGAAAAGGTCAGCCTGCCTTGTAAACCGATCGTCACCAGAAGTCATGGAAAGTGAGTTACATCAATGGCACGTTATACAGGGGCTGTCTGCCGTCTTTGCCGGCGCGATGGCGTCAAGCTTTTTCTTAAAGGGTCGCGCTGTTTTTCCGAAAAGTGCGCCATCGACAAGCGCAACTTTCCGCCGGGCCAGCACGGTCAGGCCCGTGCGAAAAAGATCGTAGGCTATGGCCTTCAGCTGCGCGAAAAGCAGAAGGCGAAGCGCATTTACTTCACACTGGAAAGCCAATTCCGCTCGTACTATGAGAAGGCTTCAAACCGCACGGGTGTGACCGGTGAATTGTTGTTGCAGCAGCTTGAGCGTCGCCTCGATAACGTGGCCTACCGTATTGGTTACGCAATCTCCCGTCGCCAGGCCCGCCAGGTAGTGCGCCACGGTCATGTCTCGGTCAATGGCAAAAAGGTGAATATCCCTTCCTTTCAGGTCAAGATCGGCGACGTTGTTGAGATTCGCGAGAAGTCGAAGAAGCTGGCAATTCTTGAAAGCTCCGGTCAGTTTGCGGCAGGCCTGATGCAGCCCTCGTGGTTGCAGATCGATCGGCAGGCTCTCACCGGCAAAGTCATTGCCCTGCCTAAGCGCGAAGAGATTCAGCTCCCGGTCAACGAACAGCTGATCGTAGAACTTTACTCGAAGTAAGCCATTGCTCCTGTCCTGTACTGCACGGGTTGTTGCAGCAAAGGCAGGAGCAAATTACTCCGAAGCGAGATGCGGCCACTCGATATTATGGCCGCTAGTTTTGCCCGCCCTGCGGGTATCACTCAACCAAAGGAACCGACCTCTAACCTCCGCAGAATGCTTCGCGGTGCGTGTAGAGCCAGGAATTGAGGAGAGTACTTATGTTGTGGAGAGGTTTTCAGAAACCCAAGCGTCTCGCGGTGGATACCGACACCCTAACTGAGAAGTATGGCAGGTTTAGCGCGCAGCCCTTTGAGCGTGGTTTTGGTACGACCGTTGGCAACAGCCTGCGCCGTACGTTGCTTAGTTCCATCGAAGGCGCGGCCGTTACGGCTGTCAAGATTGAAGGCGTCCTGCACGAGTTCCAATCCATTGCCGGTGTCGTGGAAGACGCAACGGATATCATCCTGAACCTGAAGCAGATCCCGTTCAAGCTGAATGGAGATGGCCCGAAAGCGTTGTACCTGCGTGCTGATGAAGCCGGTGTGATCACCAGCGGCATGATCGAAGCGGATGGCGACGTTGAGATCCTTGACAAGGACGTGTACATTGCGACCGTGTCCGAGGGCGGCAAGCTGGACATGGAAATGCGGTTGAAGCGTGGCCGCGGTTACGTTTCGGCTGACAAGAACTTCGATCCGGATCTTGGCATCGGCTTTATTCCAGTCGATTCGGTTCACTCGCCGGTTCGTAAGGTGAATTACGCAGTAGAAGCGGCTCGTCTAGGTCAGATCACCGACTATGACAAGCTGACTATTGAGATCTGGACGAACGGCACGGTACTCCCGGCAGACGCACTCGGCCTCTCTGCCAAGCTGATGAAGGATCATATGACGATCTTCATCAATTTCGAAGAGGAGATGGAGCACAGTGCAGACGGTGCATACGATGGCCCGGCCATGCGGAACGACAACCTGAACCGCTCAGTTGAAGAACTGGAGCTGTCGGTTCGTAGCTACAACTGTCTCAAGAACGCCAACATCGCGACCATCGGCGAACTAATTCAGAAGACCGAAGCCGAGATGCTGAAGACCAAAAACTTCGGACGTAAGAGCCTGAACGAAATCAAGGAAATCCTTGCTCAGATGGGCCTTTCGCTCGGCATGAAGATCGACGATCAGGGTAATCCTCAGCCCGGCCCAACCTCTGTTCTGCCGGCGGCAACGCTTGCTGCCTCCTTCGGCAACTTTGATGATGAAGAAGACGAAGAAGAGGATGAGGATGACCTGGTTCTGCCGGAAACAGAGAACTTCTAAGTAGTACCGGTCCAGATGAATTTGTCTCCCTCCACTTATAGAAGTGGAGGGAGACATCAAGTAAGTGCGTGCGGGTAACTGCCGCGGCAGGCAACACGGGAGATTGTGGCAGGGATGTTGATCCCTGATCCCTGTCCCCTGATCCCTAAGTTAGAGAGAAGACTCATGCGGCATCGTAAAGCAGGCAACAAACTCGGACGCAACCCCAGCCACCGGCGCGCGCTTCTACGCAACCTGGTTACGTCGGTTGTGATTGAAGACCGCGTCGAAACGACCTTGGCGAAGGCAAAGGCAGTTCGTCCCCTTATTGAAAAGATGATCACCCTCGGGAAGCGCGGGGATGTTCATAGCCGCCGTCAGGCTGCTGCCTTTCTGATGACGCCTGACTCTGTAACCCGACTGTTTGCCACTGTGGCACCACGGTACGGCGACCGCCAGGGCGGCTACCTTCGCATCGTTCACACCGGTTTCCGCAAAGGCGATGGTGGCGAGAAGGCGGTATTGGAGTTGCTGGGAGCTGAACAGGAACTGGGCGAAAAGCAGCAGAAGCGCGCCGAAGCGAAGGCAAAGAAGCAGGAAGAATTACAGAAGCAGCTAGCCGAGCAGGGTGGCGGTGAAGGCGACGAAGAGAATCCGGCAGCGTAGTCCTAACGAGGTACTACAAAGGGTGTGCCTTCTTGGGCACACCCTTTGCATTGCCGGCTAGCTGTTTGCGATGACAACCGCTGTATGCAGGTAAGTGTCGCTGCTTAGCTGGTCTACGAGGAAACTCGCCAGATCCGCACGTGTAATCTTGTGCGCAGTTTCGTGTTCCGCGACGACCTTTACTGACCCGGTCGCCGTATCATCCGTCAGGACTGGTGGCCGTACCAGCACCCACTCCACGCCGCTGGCTTTCACCTCGGCCTCCATGGCGTTCTTGTCAGGAAGCGCGCCATGTAGAAACGTCGGCAGAAACAGGTGCTCGTACCAGAATGGGGACTGCGCGCCGCTGTCTCCCGCACCGAGCACGGAAATCACAACGAGGCGTTTGACTCCCTGCTCACGCATGGCAGACAGTACGACGCGTGCTGCGCTGGACTCAAGATCGGTTTTGAGAAAGGGAGTCTTCCCGCCAAGTGCATCGATGACTCCATCGCAGTGCAGCATGGCGCTGCTTACCGTTGCCCGGTCGTGAACGTCACCTTGCACGATTTGCACGCCTTCCGCTAAGGGCTTATTCGCAAGCGATTCGGTATCATGCACAAGTGCCTTCACTGAATGACCTGCTGCAAGAGCGAAATCCACAACCAATCGACCGGTCTTACCTGCTGCGCCAATCACCAAAACTTTCAAGGTATTACCTCCTGATCGAGTTGGATGACAACCGCTTCCCCGGAGTGTCTGCGTACCGCAGATACCAGTCGATATACGGTTGCATGGCAGCTCCGCACGGGCCATTCCATGAGTAGGCCGATTCTACTGGGCGGTCTGAACGGCCCACGCACGCGGTCGACGGCAACCTGGGCGATGCTGACCTGGATCCCGGTCGCGGTATGCCTCGTCACCGTTGCGTGTGAATCCACCGACACCTTTTCTTCCGCACACACTGCCGGGTGGCTGCGGCACTTGGCGGAAGCGCTGCTGGGACCGATCCATCAGATCTCCTGGGACAAAGCGAACTTTGCCGTGCGGAAGACTGGCCATTTCGTAGGTCACGGGCTGATGGGACTGGCGTGGCTTCGTGCCTGGTTAGTCACCTGGTACCCGCTCCTGCGCAGGCGAGGCATTCGTATATGGCGGGCGTACGCCATCACGATGGCACTGTGCTGCACACTCTTCTGCGCAACTCTGGATGAGGTGCACCAAACCTTTATACCGAGTCGAACAGGTCTTGTGACCGATGCATGGCTTGATACGTCGGGCGCAGCGGTGTTGATCCTGCTAACGGCTGTCCTTTTCTGGAAGAACAAGGTTCGCGGCAAGGTCACTCTTGATTGACGTGTTGGGTGATCCCCTTGCAGGAACGGGCATTTTGATAGATACTACGGAGAGTGCCTGAGCTTCCGTGCGTGTCTTGTACCGCCGGTCCTCTTGTACATCGCAGTTTGGCGATCGCAAGAAAGCCTGCTGCGTCTACTTACCACGGCCGAACGGCTCATTCCCCAGCAGTTGAGTACCAGCAATTCGGGATGGGTTCAGCGTGAAAACCGCGCTGCGGACAAAGGGTGGGGCCCTCGTTGCAATTGGGTTCGAAGCGGAAGCTGAGAACTGAAGCACAACGCGAGGCATACCCGCTGGGCTAGAAGAATCCATCAGCCCGCTTTGTCCAATGGTTCGAGCGGTGGGAGACAAGGAAGAAAGAATGGCACGCAAGATTTCGAAAAATTTGGCGAAGGCACGTGCGGGTGTTGAACCCCGGCCTTACGCCCTGACCGACGCAGTTCCCCTTTTGCAGAAGATCAAGTATGCAAAGTTCGATGAGAATGTCGACATCACCCTGCGTCTTGGTGTAGACACCCGCCATGCAGACCAGATGGTGCGTGGCACGGTGATCCTGCCGCACGGGCTGGGCAAGACCAAGACCGTTGCCGTGATTTCCTCTGCGGAAAATCAGCGCTTGGCCACGGAGGCCGGTGCCGATATCGTCGGTGGCGAAGAGTTGGTAGAACGTATTCAGAAGGAATCCTGGACTGGCTTCGATGCCCTCATCGCGACTCCCGACATGATGCGTTCCATCGGTCGTCTTGGTAAGGTGCTGGGACCTCGCGGTCTGATGCCCAACCCGAAGACGGGTACCGTGACGACCGACGTCGCCGCGGCAGTTAAGGAAATCAAGGCCGGTAAGGTTGAGTTCCGCGCGGACAAAACAGCCCTGGTCCATGTTCCAGTTGGAAAGAGCTCGTTCGACGCGCAAAAGTTGATTGAAAACGCAATGACCGTGATCGGTTCTATCGTGAAGGCGAAGCCTTCCGCTGCCAAGGGCAAGTACATTAAGGGCATGTATATCTCGTCCACGATGGGCCCTGGTATTGAACTGGATCAGGCTGTCGCGGAAGTCGCCGGCAAGGCATAAGCGGGCCGTAGCCAGCAGTCTTCTTGCTGGTGTAAGCGCACTCACGGGATTCGTGGTCGGCAAGCGTCGTCCCGACAACACAAAGCTAAGAGCTAGCAGCTAGAGGCTAATTATGGCACTGACCAGACAGAAGAAGACGCAAAAGGTGACGGAACTTGCAGGCGAACTGCAGACCGCAACCGCTGCTATCATCGGCACCTTTTCCGCTATGACGGCTGCAAAGGATTTTGATCTCCGCAAGACCGTCCGCGGTGCGGGCGGTAGATACCGTGTGCTGAAGAACAAGCTGGCCCCAAAGGCTGGCGCAGGAACGCAGGTTGAGGGGGCGCTCGGCGGCCTAAAGGGCGTCAGTTCGATTGCATACACATCCGGCGACCCGGTCGCACTGGCAAAGGCGCTCTCTGCCTGGGTCAAGGATAACGCACAGTTCACTTTCAAGCTCGGCATTGTAGACGGCAAGGTCCTCAACATTGGCGAGGTGAACGAGCTTGCCACCATGCCCGGTAAGGATGAGCTGTTCTCGAAGCTGCTCTTCCTCATCAATGCTCCTGCCACTCGTCTTGCAACTGTTCTGAACGCTACCGGCCGCAATCTGGCCGTTGTGCTGGATCAGGCTGCCCAGCAGGAAAAGTTCGAAGGTGCAGCAGCACCGGTTGCGAGCGCTCCCGTGGAGAGCACAGCCGTTCCGGAAGATGCATCGCCCAACACGGATGCAGACCCGGCACAGCCGGAAGCAGGTTCCGCGTCGCAGGCCGAGTCAGCCTCAACCGAACCGCCCGTCGAAGGGTAGTTTCTCAAGTTCGCTCCAGCTTTAGGGGGTGCGCAGTCTGGGCGCATCGGAAACCTCCTGAAAGGAAGAGCAGCCGAAGCGGCAGTAAGGCCTCGGAGACGTAATCAGCACCACATTTGCGGTACAAGATCGAATTACACGGAGAATAACCATGGCAGACATCCAGCAGTTGGAAGACCAGATTGTTAGCCTGAGCCTGCTCGAGGCTTCGGCACTTGTGAAGAAGCTCGAAGAGCGTCTTGGCGTTTCAGCAGCCGCAGCAACCGTTGCCGCTGCACCCGCAGCCGGTGGTGGCGCCGCCGCTCCCGTTGTTGAAGAGAAGACCGAGTTCACCGTTATGCTGAAGGATGCGGGCGCAAACAAGATCAATACCATCAAGGCAGTTCGTGAAGTGACTTCCTTGGGCCTGAAGGAAGCGAAGGACTTGGTTGATGGTGCACCCAAGGCCATCAAGGAGAACATCTCCAAGGATGAAGCTGCTGCCATTGCCAAGAAGTTTGATGGTGTTGCCACGGTCGAAATCAAGTAATTACCCGCACACAGCTCCCGGCTTACAAGGCCGGGAGCTATTTGCATGTATGTAGGTTGCATTTTGATCCAAAAAATAATATTCTCTTATTTAGAGAAGACCAATCTGCGTATGACTGCGTAACGACGCGACGGTCCATTAGGCGACATTTGAACTTCTCCGGCTCACGTGAGAGCCGGCCACTTCAGACCTCGGGCGGCGGGGGTTTGCGGTGCAGTCAGGCTTCAAGAGCGGCAGCAACCCTGGGGCGGGTAAAACTCCAAAGGGCGGCATCTATTTCTACGAATCAGGTTCTAGTGCAAAAGTCGGATCTTGCGCTCACGGGCAGCTTTGCGCCTGTGAGCGACTTCACGTCTGCCGGATTGCTTACCCGTCCGGCGTACATTCTCCGTCTTCACTGGTAAAGCACACATAGCAGTACGGTACACAGGCTTCGCACGGCCACAGGGCATTCAGCCCACTCAGCGCTCGCAGGGATGCTCACCGAGGTAGTTTCCCTGCAGAAGACAAGCGCACATCACCCACGGCGCAGCCGCACACACGGCATGTTCCGGCTCTGCCATGGATTCCGTACATGCGGACCGCTCTGGCAGAGGCCTCGGCACGAACAAGGGGAGTCTACAACGTATGGCAATTACTACCGAAACGCGCGCTCTTCGCAGCCGCCTCGATTTCTCTAAAATCCCAACCGCAATCCAGATCCCGAACCTCATAGAGGTCCAGCGCCGTTCGTACGAGCGCTTCCTGCAGATGGACAAGCTGCCGCAGGAGCGTGAGGACAACGGTCTGCAATCGGTGTTCACGTCCGTGTTTCCCATCTCCGACTTCCGCAATGTATCGGAGTTGGAGTTTGTCGATTACTCCATTGGCAACTGGGAATGCAAGTGCGGCTACATGAAGGGGCTGAACCACCTGCGGACTGCGTGCGGAAACTGCGGCCACATGGTCATCACGGATCCATTTCACCCCGGCGACGTGCTCTGCCATTTCTGCGGCACGTACAACAAGAACACACCTGATTTTTGTACCAAGTGCGGCGATCCTGTCGGCCTGCAGTTGAAGTACGACCAGCCAGAATGTGAAGAGCGCGGCATGACCTACTCCGCACCGCTCAAGGTCACTATTCGCCTGAAGATTTATGACAAGGACCCCGAGACCGGCGTCAAGACCCTGCGCGACATGAAGGAGCAGGAAGTCTTCTTCGGCGACA
>CAXTFT010000047.1:5676-23091 GCA_964243585.1 uncultured Terriglobus sp. | reverse complement strand
ACCAGCACGAGAGCGGCACGGAGTGTCCAAGCCACGGTGCGCACCCAGTTGGTGGCGACCAGGCGTTGCGCGTCCGCGACAGAGTGCCGTTTCTGCAGCTTGTTGTGCAATGGCACCTGCAGCAACGCTGTCGACAGCCAGATAACGCCCACCAATCCCGCGCCGAGCCATGCTTCTGTTGCCGTGAAGAAGGACGGTCGCCATGCGGCACGCAGCAAGGCCGAACTGCTGCTGATTTCGAGCAGCATGAGCGGTGCCACCACGTACGTCGTCCGCGTGGCATGACTCGAGGCGAAGCGCGGATCGTCCACCAGCGCGAAGAGCGGGTAGTGCACCACCTGCACAAACCAGATCAGGCCAAACATGGCCAGCGTCGAAAGCAGCTGTGTCAGGAGCAGGAGCATCGTGAAGTGGGATGCCGGAAGCAAAAGATCTCGCTCATAGGCTGCGGACGCTGCTACGCTGATGCCTAACCGGAGGCGTGCATGGATCGCAAGCAGGCAGTTGTCGTCACAGGTGCCTCTACCGGCATTGGTTACGCCGTCGCGAAATACTTTGCGGAGCGAAACTGGCAGGTGTTCGGCAGCGTGCGTAAGGCGGCGGATGGCGAACGGCTACGGGCAGAGCTTGACGTGGTGCCGCTGCTCTTTGACGTGACGGACGACGCGGCAGTGCAGGCAGCCGCTACGCAGGTGGGCGAGGCGCTCGACGGCCACACGCTTGCAGGCCTGGTGAATAACGCGGGTGTGGTTGTGAGCGGACCCATGCTGTACCTCCCCATCGACAAGCTGCGCCACCAAATGGAGATCAACCTCATCGGTCCGGCACGTGTGACGCAGGCCTTCCTGCCGCTGCTAGGTGCGGACCGCTCGCGACAGGGCAAGCCAGGGCGCATCGTGCAGATGTCTTCCGTCGCGGGCAAGACCGGGCCGCCGTTCATGGGGCCGTACGTAGCGTCCAAGCACGCCTTGGAAGGGATGTCGGAATCGTTGCGGCGCGAACTGATGATCTTCGGCATCGATGTGGCCGTCATCGGGCCGGGTGCAGTCGTCACGCCCATCTGGGGCAAGGCGGAAAGCAGCGGGCTGGAGGTTTACAGCAGTACGGTGTACGGCCCCGCCTTGAAGAAGTTTGGCGAGATCGCCATGAAGCTGGGTCGCCAGGGGCTGCCCGCGGAACGCGTCGCTCAGGACGTGTGGCATGCCCTGACCGCCCGAAAGCCGAGGCTGCGCTACACGCCCATACCCAATAAGTTCCGCGACTGGACGGTGCCGAAGCTGATCCCGAACCGGTTACTGGACAAGGTTATGGCAAAGTTCTTCGGGCTGCAGCGGCGTTAGGCATCGGCATGGCGCAGGCGACGTCTAATGCCTGTGCCTGCAAACTCCTCCACGCTCCTCCCTGAAGTTGGTTCACCGCTGCGCGAAACTAGTGCCGCCGCCCTCGAGTGGACGAGCCTGCGCGACCACCTGTCCGGACGTACGCAATCACCGCTGGGCAAGGCCCGCGTGCTTGCCCTTGAGCCTTCACGGGACCTGCAGGTGATCGAACGCGCCCAGCAACTGACGGCGGAACTGCGCATCTTTCTGGCCGCGGGTGGATCGTTCGGCTTCGGAAGTTTATTTGACGCGACAGCGCTGCTGGATAAGGCGCGCATCCCCGGTGCCGCGCTGGAGCCGCTGGAACTGCGCCGCATCGCCGAACTGGCCGAGCACATTGCCGACTGGCGCCTGCTGGTCGCCGAGCCGCCCGACTACATTGAGGAGAAATGGCCCGCGGTCACCGCGTTGTCACAGCCGGTGCTCTTGACGAACTTTTACAAGCTGCTGGAGCTGGTCAGCGGCAAGATCGATCCGGACGGCACGCTGACGGACGATGCGTCGCCCGAACTGTCGCGTATCCGCAAGGCCATGGGCCGGCAGCACAAGGCCATCCAGGACAGCCTGCGCCGTCAGCTGCGTGCCGTAAGCGACGCAGGCGGTGCACAGGAAGAGCTCATCACGGTGCGCGGTGAGCGCTTCGTGATCCCGGTGAAGGCCGAGTTTCGCCGCAAGGTGCCGGGCGTGGTGCATGGGTCGTCGTCGTCGGGCCAGACCATCTTTATTGAGCCTATGGAGACGGTGGAACAGAACAACGAACTCGTCCGCCTGCTGGATGAGGAGCAGGCGGAGGTGCACCGCATCCTGGTCGTGATGACCTCCGCAGTTGCAGAGCAGGCGGGCTCCATCGCGCGTGGCACAGAGGTGCTGGCCGAGGTGGAAGCGCACTTTGCCTACGGCAAGTTTGCGCAGGCGCTGGACTGTGTGCGCCCGGTATTTACCGACGGCAAGCCGCGCGGCGATGACGCGCCGCTGTCGCTCGAAGCCGCGCGACACCCGCTGCTGGACCTGCGTATGCGCAGCGAGAAGGCGAAGATCGTGCCGCTGACGCTGGGTCTGCCCGGTGTGGCGAAGCAGTTGATCATCAGCGGACCGAACACCGGCGGCAAGACAGTTTCACTCAAGACCGTCGGCCTGCTGGCGCTGATGGCGCAGGCTGGCCTGCCCGTGCCAGCCGCTGCGGCTCGGCTGCCTATTTTCTCTGCTGTGTATGCCGACATTGGCGATGCGCAATCGATCGAGCGCAACCTGTCGACGTTCTCCGCGCACATCTCGCACGTCAACCAGTTTGCGCGCGAGGCCGATGCAAAGTCACTCGTGCTGCTGGACGAGCTTGGCTCCGCTACCGATCCCGAAGAGGGCGCGGCGCTTGCCGTCGCGATCTCCGAACGCTTCCTGACCATGGGCGCGTGGAGCATGATTACCACGCACCTGACCTCCTTGAAGATCTACGCGGCCAAGCATGGCAGCGGCGTAGTGAACGCGGCGGTCGGCTTCGACGAGCGCACGCTGGCACCCACGTACGAGCTGCGCATGGGCGTGCCGGGCGCGTCCAGCGGTATCAACATCGCTGAGCGTCTGGGGCTGGACGCAGCGATGATCCGCTCCGCGCGGGCAAGTGTTACGACGCAGTCCGCCGACATTGCACGCTTTCTCGATGAACTGCATACGCAGCTGACCGCCGTGGGCAAAGAGCGTGCGGACATCCGTCTGCGTGAGATTGCCGTGGAGCGCGAGAAGCAGCGGCTGGAATCGGAAGGCAAGCAGGAGCAGCGCCAGCGCGCCCGCGAACTGGAAGTGAAGCTGGCCTCGCTGATGAAGGAGTTCGAGTTCCAGATGCGCGAAAGCGTGAAGGGAATTGAGGACGTCAGCGCCAAGCGCAAGGCGTCCGCCGAGGCCGATCGCCGCGTCGCACGCCTGAAGCGCGAGTTCTCGGAAAGCTTCAACCAGACGGTCGTTGCGCACGTATCCGGTGCCGACAGAAAAGATCCCGCAGCGCAGCCGCACGTCGTCCGCTCCGTCTCGGTAGGCGACACCGTCATGCTCAAATCCATGGGGCGTGAGGCCAAGGTGGGCCGCGTGCTCGAAAACAACGGCGGGTACGAAGTCTCCATTGGCCCGATGAAGATGCGTGTGCCCAAGGACGACATCGCGAAAGTCACGGTACCCGCGCCGCCCCAGTCCGCCATCCAGGCAGCCAGCAAACGCGGCATCAACGTGGTGGCGCGCGAGCCGGACATGGTGCCCGGCGAAATCAACGTCATCGGCCGCACCGCAGACGAAGCCCGCGACGAGGTGGAACGCTTTCTTGACCAGGCATTTCTCGCTGGCAGACCCACCGTACGCGTGGTGCACGGCACCGGCATGGGCATCCTTCGCCGCAGCCTGCGCGACTACCTGAAGAAGCACCCGCACGTGGTGAACGTCACCGAACCACCCTACAACGAGGGCGGCCAGGGAGCGACGCTGGTAGAGTTGCGCAGCTAAACTTGGGCAGGCGTTTAGGTCCAGGTTGGCGCGGTGTAGGGCAGAACTTCACAGCGCTTGTAGCCCTTTGGCTTGCCATCCTGAACGGTCAGGTTGGTTGGCCGGTAGGGTGGAGTTTCGATGGCGAAGCGGTCAAAGACGCTGCTTGCCAGGTAGGCACCTGATGGAACAGTGCGATGCTTTTGGATTCCCCACTTGAGCAGGGCCCACTCGTCATGGGTCATGCCTTTCACATGGGCTGCGTCCAGCTTGAAGTACTTGGCCTCCGCTTCCGGCAGAAACTGCAGGCCGCACTCCTTGCCTTTCCACATCATCCATCCCAGGGCAATGTCTGCCAGCTCCGCCTCGGGATAGCTGCCGCCCACGTCACAGTGCCCGCCGGGAAACCATACCTGCTCCACCTTGGCGTCGTTGCTGCGGTAGCTGCCATCCTTGTTGGTCCAAAGGGCGGGCTGGAACGAAGCACGGCGCTCGTCAATACTGATAGCGTGAAAGGCGCGATCGACACAGTCGCTCAGGGTCGTGTCCAGAAAGCCGTACTTGCTTTCGTTCAGGCCGGTAAACAGGGTTCCCGGCACACCCAGCGATCCCACCGTATCCCACACGCCCACCATGGCGATACGCACATCTTCCAGTCCATACGAATCTTTCAGGCTCGCCTTCATGGCCTTGCGTTTGTCCTTGTCGCGTTCGCGGTAGGCGGCAAAGATTTCTGGCGTGGTGCTATTGGACATGTTCTTGCTGGGCACGCCGAACGCGGCGATCATGCCGCCAACGCTGCGCGCCGTGTAGGCACCTCGGCTGAAGCCAAAAATGTAGATGCTGTCACCGGGGTCATACACGTGCGACAGGTAGGAGTAGCAATCCTGGATCTTGTCGAACAGCCCATCGCCCAGCGCACCTCCCGTCAGGTGCTCAAAGGCATTGCCGCCCGTGCCCACGCCGCTGTCGTAGAACTTGAGTTGGTCCGCCGTGTCCGGCAGCGCACAGTAGATCTTCCACACGTTGGTGCCGCCACCCTTGCTGTCGACGCCCGGCGGCGTGTTCCAGGTGCCGTCCGCGCACAGAATGATCCGCTTCATCGCAATTTCTCCCTGCTCCTGCTTGACCGCAAGAACGCTTCGGGAGCAGCTTAGGACAGCACACTCCCGGAGGCAACGAAAAACTTCACAGGAATTCAGCGCTCTTTTCAGGAACGTGCGCTAGCGTGTCAGTAGAAGAGGGAGTACATCATGCCGCAATGCACCCATACCGACCAGATTCAGAATGTGCAGCCGCACACCCACGGCTGTGAAGAGTGCCTTGAGACCGGCGACACATGGTTGCATCTGCGCATGTGCCTCCACTGCGGACACGTAGGCTGCTGCGATAGCTCAAAGAACAAGCATGCAACCAAGCACTTTAAAGCTACCGAGCACGCCGTTATGCAATCGCAAGAACCCGGCGAAACCTGGGGCTGGTGCTACATCGATGAAGTCATGCTGCAGTTCGAGTAAGTGGGGCGAGCACGCTTGCTGATGCGAATCATAGAGGCCATTGCGCATGGAGGCTTCCTCACCGGTAAGATGTTCCGCATGAACAAGCTGCGAACCAGCGCCATGGCTCCCGGAGCCGTACAGAGTGAAATCCGCGCCATGAGCGTGCTTGCAGAGCAGGCAGGTGCCATCAACATGGCACAGGGTATCTGCGATACGGAAGTGCCAGACGTTGTGCGAGAGGCCGCAAAGGCCGCCATTGATGCCGGCAACAACATCTATACGCGACTGGACGGCATTGCACGGCTTCGTAACGCCGTGGCTGCAGACTGGGAGCGCAGGCGAGGCTTCCCCGTCGATCCGGATCGCGAGGTGATGGTCACCAACGGCGCAACCGGTGCCTTCTACGCATCGGCCATGGCGCTGCTCGACCCGGGCGACGAAGTCATCCTGTTTGAGCCGCTGTACGGTTATCACGCAGGCACGCTCAGCAGCATGCATGTGAAGCCGGTGATCGTGCCGTTGCAGTATGGAACCTGGGCGCTGGACATGGAGGCAGTCCGCTCTGCGGTGACCGCAAAGACGCGCGGCATTGTTATCAACACACCAAGTAATCCCTCTGGCAAAGTGTTCTCTCAGGCTGAGCTTGAAGCGCTTGCAGAGCTCGCACTCGAACATGACCTGTTCGTCTTTTGCGATGAGATTTACGAGCACTTCGTCTATCCCGGCCACAGCCACATCAGCATGGCGACACTGCCCGGCATGCGCGAGCGGGCGATCACCTTTTCCGGCTTCTCGAAGACCTACAGCGTTACCGGTTGGCGGATCGGTTACCTGGTTGCTGACCCGCGCTGGATGCCGTCCATCGGCTACTTTCACGACCTCTACTTCATCTGTGCGCCATCGCCCTTTCAGCACGGGTGCGCAGCTGGACTGGAGCAACTGCCGCCGTCGTTCTACACCGATCTGTCGCAGAGTCACGAGAGAAAGCGCACGATGACGCTGGCAGCACTGACCGAAGCAGGCCTGACGCCGCACACGCCTGACGGTGCTTACTACGTGCTGGCGGATTCCGCTCCGCTGAACGGTAGCACCGCGGCAGAGAAGGCGCGTGACCTGCTGACACGCGCCGGCGTTGCCGCAGTAGCCGGATCAGCCTTCTTCCAAAAGGGAGGCGGTGAAAACCTGCTGCGCTTCTGCTTCGCCAAACGCGACGCCGATCTGGACGAGGCCTGCCGCCGTCTCCGCGCGCTGGCAGACTGAGGAACTCGCATACTTAGAACTCGATGCCGCGCTGCGCCAGAATACCGCGGGTGTAGGCATGCTTTACCTCACGCATTTCCGTGACGGTGTCGGCCAGTTCCACGAGTACCGGATGCGCATTTCGACCGGTCAGGATGACGTGCAGCATCTCCGGTCGCGCGCGCAGCGCCGTTGCAACCGCCTCAGCATCGAGCATCCCGTAGCCGATGGTGTAGTTGATCTCGTCCAGCACCAGGAGGTCCCATTCGCCGGACTGCATGGCAGCAACCGCCTGAGCCCATGCCTCGTGCACCAGTCGCAGGTCCTCCGGATCAGTCTCGGCGCCCCCAACCTTGACGAAACCACGGCCCATCTGCCGAATGACGAGGTCGCCACCGAAGTTCTCTGCAGCATGCAGTTCGCCGTAGTCCCAGGAGCCCTTCAGAAACTGCAGCACCAAAACGCGCATGCCATTGCCTGCCGCCCGCATGGCGACGCCCAGCGCAGCCGTTGTCTTGCCTTTGCCTGCCCCGGTGTTGATCAGCAGCAGACCACGCCGCTGTGTTTCCGGGGCGGTGCTTATATCTTCAGAAGCCATAGCTCCAAGCATGCCTTATCTAGGCAGCCTGTACTTGCCGCATCCACGTTAATCGGTCAGGGGTCAGTGACCCAGGTGGTACGGATGCCCCTGCAGTATGGTGCTCACCCGATAGATTTGTTCTGCCAATACGAGCGCCGCAAGCTCATGGGGCAGTGTCATCGCACCCAGCGAGAGGCGCAGATCCGCCGCTTTACGAGCCGCGGCCGACCAGCCGTCTGCGGGCCCGATCGCCAGCAGGAGGTGTCGCAGGCCACCATCCCGGGTCAGCCGCACCCGTTCTGCAAACTGCTCCGTGGTCATCGATCGGCCTCCGAGATCAGCCATCCAGAAGGCTGTGGCACCCTGCTTTCGGTCGGCTGCCACGGCGGCAAGCAATGCACCCTCACTCCGGAAGGTCTTGCCCTCTGCCGTAAACGCCCAACAGCAGCGTTGCAGGTACGCGTCAAGTAACGCCTGCACCGGGGCTGTTAGAACTCCGGCGGGACGGATCGTGAGTAGCGCAACGCTGAAAGACATAATGAAACACTTAGAAAAATCGCGTGAATCTATAAACAACAGATTTTTGTAGGTCCACATTGCCAGTTTACGGAAAACTATAACCGAGACACCGACTAAGACGCCAGAAGACGCCAGAAAGCATCGGGGTCTGCCGCCCCGTTTGGCCCTTGCCGTGCACAGGATTGCATAACACTTACTTTCTGCCGCACCTTGCAGATGAATTGCTCACGACAGCTGTTCCCCCCTAAGGAAAACGAATTGATGAAAAAGCACCTGGTACGTCTGGCATTGGCTGCGGTGACAGTAGCCGCACCGGCAGCGTTGCTCTCCCCCGCAGTTTTCGCCCAGGCGATCTCAGTCAATGGCGGATCGATCCAAGGTACGATCACGGATCCTTCAGGAGCGGCAGTTGGCGGCGCGGCCGTTAGCATTTCAAGCCCTGACACCGGCTTCAAGCGCGATCTCACAACGGATAAGTCCGGCTTCTACTCGGTAGGCCCCCTTAATCCTGGCAATTACAACGTGGGTGTCACCGCCCCCACCTTTCAGACGCTCACCGTGCAGACAGTCATCCGGACTGGAACGGCTACACCGGGCAGCTTCAAGTTAAGCGTTGGTTCTTCCTCTACCGAAATCAGCGTGCAAGCGGGCGCCGTCCAGGTGAACACGGAGCAGGGTGGCGTTTCTGACGTTATTACCAAAGAGCAGATTAACTCGCTCCCAATCAATGGTCGTAACTTTCTGGATGTGGCTCAAATTGAACCGGGCGTGATTCTCCAGTCCGGCGAGTCTTTCGATCCCACCAAGGCTGGCTACTCGGCCATCTCAGTGTCAGGCGTGTCAGGCCGTACAACCCGCATTCTGCTAGACGGCCAAGACATTACCGACGAAGCCGTAGGCACAACCATCTTCAACGTGTCTCAGGGAGCGATCAACGAGTTCCAGTTGAATCGCTCTACGCAGGACGTCACCGGCGAAGTCACATCGACCGGTCAGGTGCTGGTCTCCACAAATTCTGGTACCAACGGCCTTCATGGGCAGTTGTTTTACCAGTTTCAGGACGCTCGCGCTCTGTTTGCCACGGGCGCGGCTTCGAACCCTCCTTTTCAGCGGAACCAGTTCGGCGGTAGCGTTGGCGGACCCATCATCAAAGACAAGCTGTTCTTCTTTGGCAATGCGGAGCGCATCAAGCAGGATTCAGCGACACAGGCCTCGCTAGGCACACGATTTGCTGCACTTCAAGCACTGCATCCAACGCTGCCGACACCTTACCGTGAGACGTATTCCCCCATCCGGCTCGACTACAATGGCCCATTGAGTGGCCACTACTTTGCGCGTGCCAACTACAACGTCAATTCAGTGACTTCGAACTTTGGCCAAGGTTATCAACTCTACGCAAACCGTGACAATACGCCTGGAATTGCTGGTGGAGCAGATTTCGCTTCAGGTCCATTTACCCACTCGTTCCGTGGCTCATACGAGAAATTTCACAACCTGATTGGCGACAATTCGGCTGCGTCGGGTTACAGTCCGCTGAATGGCGTTGCTTACCAATTCTCTTCACAAAATCTCTTTTTTGGCCCGAATGACAACGCTCCACAGGGCACGTTCCAGTCAGATAAGCAGTTTCGCTATGACGGTTCCTGGACCAAGGGCGCACACAACCTGCGCTACGGCTACAGCCTGAACCGTATTCAGGGCGGCGGATTTGCGGCGTTCTTCGGCCTTGGTGCTTACATTACGACCAGCACCGCTCGTGCAATTGCAGGTGCTGACGCTACCGACCCGCTCAACGGGTATCGCGTAAGCAGCCTCTATGTAGGTAATGGATTGGGATCATTTACAGAGCGGCCAGGCTTCGGATTGCCCGGCGGCCAGTCGGCTGACTGGCGTCAGGCTGCTTACATTGCTGACACGTGGAAAATCACACCATCCTTCACGTTGGTCGCAGGCGTTCGGTGGAGCGTGGATACAGATCGAGCCAACCAGGACTTGGCTACAACTCCTTGCTCAAGCCTCTCGGCAACTATCCAGAACAGCGGCTTCAGCCCTTGCTCAGGAACAACAGCTCTGTTCGACCAATACCAGACCGGCTTTGGTAAGACGGTGCACCAGCCCTACGGAAACTTTGGTCCCCAGCTAGGCTTCGCATACTCCCCAGGCAATCACAAGACAGTGTTCCGTGGTGCAGGCGGTATTTACTATGAAAACGACGTTTTCAACAACACAACCAACGCACGTAACGCCTTGCTTGCACGTGGTCCCTTCCAGTACGACAAAAACGTCTGCAACGGTGGCAACATCACCTTTCCAGATGGTTCAGTCGTAAACAGTGTCAATGGCACCAGCCTGACGACGATCTGTGGCCTGTCTATTCAGGCAGCCGCACCTTATGCCGCTGCGCTGCAGAAATCCTTTACGGCTGCTTCGGCTGCCAACCCTCTTGTCGCCAATCCCGGCTTCGTGGGCAACAGTCTGTATGCAAACGGAGTTTACGGAGCCCCTTACCGTACGCCATATGCAGAGCAGTTTAACTTTGGTATTCAGCGGGAACTCTTTAAGGGTGGGGTAATTAGCGCGGATTACGTTCACAATGCCACGTTGAAGATCGGACAGTATGTTGATGTCAACCGCGTTGGAGCCTCTCGCTACTTCAATAAGACCGCGGCACAGTATGCAGTTGCCCAGGCAAACAGTGGTGTTGGATGCGGACCTACTGATGTCGCCTGTGGCATTGGACATGGCTTAACGATCGCCGACTACGCAAGTGCTGGCCTCGACTCAGGAAATGTTTATCTGGGCAGCTTCGCTGCGACTGCGACACGGGACGGGAACAACGTACAGCGAACTCCAAATACAGGTGCTGCGTTCCCGGGACAGAATCCTCTTGTAGGCGGCGGCCGCTTTATTCTTCCTGTGGGTAAGTCAGGCTACGATGCGCTGCAGGTAGTCTTCCATCAGGTGGCCAGTCATCCTGCACCGGGTATTCAGTCCGCGAATATCCAGATTTCCTATGCCTATTCCCGTGCGGTCAGCTCCGCAAATACGGGGTCTTCCGATTCTTTCTTCAATCAGACAGTTTGGGATAACGACAATCCTGCACTCAACATTGGCCGCAACGCGCTAGATCACAAACACCAGGTAAATTTTGGCGGTTCGTTACATGTGAAGTATGGCTTGCAACTCGGGCTTATAGGGCATTTTTATTCTGCGCCGCCGACCTCGCTTACCCTTGATCCAGGCATTTACGGCAGCAACAAGGCAGCCATCTTCCAGGCTGATCTGAATGGCGATGGTACCAGCGGAGATTTGTTGCCTGGTACCACGCCTGGTGATTACATGCACCGTGTCAAGTCTGACTCCCTGCAGAGCTTTATCACGACTTTCAACGGGTCTTACGCCGGAAAGCTCACGCCGGCTGGCCAGCAGCTTGTAGCGAATGGACTCTTCACCCAGTCACAACTAAACGCCCTTGGTGGAACGATCCGCCCCATTGCAAACGTCGCTAGTTCACGGGCCTTAAATAACCCCAGCTTCCGTGCACTGGATGTTAATGCGTCCTATCCAATTCCGCTTGCACGCTTCCATGAAGGTCTAAGCCTGGAACCCGCGATTGCGTTTTATAACGTGGGTAACTTCTCAAATTTCACCAACGTGAATGGAGTGCTAAACAACATTGACGAGTTAGATACTGTGAGTGGGTTCAATACGTCAGAAGGTACACGTACTGGACCAAATACATACGCAGTGCAAAACTCTAACCGCATTCTTCGCCAGTCGGGAACGTTTGGCCAGGGTGCACCCCGCACAACCGAGTTTCAGTTGAAGCTGAACTTCTAAATCCATCTACTTAGCAACAAGAAGGCGGAGAGTCAAACTCTCCGCCTTCTTGTTGCAATATCTACTCGCCATGCCGGCTTGTACTACGCCGTCTTCTTTGCTATTTTGGCCGTAACTTTCGTCGGCGCTGTCTTCTTCGCTGCTTTGTTGTTGGGAGCGGGAGGTTGCGTTGCTTTTGCTGCAGTTAGCGCTGCCCCTGCAGCCTTCCCAGCAGCTTTCTTGGCTGTTGGCCGCTTACCGGATACCGATCCGCTGCTGCTTTCGCGGGTGTCGTCTGCTGCTTCCGGTGCGGTCTTCCTGATGGTCGACCGCTTGGAACGGGTGGCGGTCAGGGCTGCCTTGATCTCACTGTTCAAATCGTTCAGCGTAAGGTTCTTTGCCGATTTGCGGAGTTGCTCCAAGCCGTAGTAGGCGCGCTTTTCGGGCAGGAAGATGTGGACGACGAAGTCGACGTAGTCCATCAGAACCCATTCGCCTTGGCGGCGACCTTCTACCGAGGTTGGATAGACTCCAAACTCCTGCTTCAGGCGGTGTTCGATCTCATCGGAGATGGCGACGTTTTGCCGCTCGTTGGTTCCGTTACAGATCAGAAAGTAATCGGTCAGGGAACTTTCTGAAGGATCAAGCGCAAGGATGCGAATGTCCTCTGCTTTGCGGCTGTCGCAAGCGTCGGCTGCTACACGCAGCAGTTGGTTGGCTTCCAGTGACGGCATCCATCTCCTCTGGAGAGAAATGAACTCTCCCTACTCTGAGGATAGGCTAAGCAGGCCTTTGCGACCAGCCTGCGATGTTACCGCCTCATATGTTTGAGAGCAGCCGTAAGACTGCTTCAAGTACACGTCAGCTATTCCGTCACTGTCTTCTTTGCCACAACCTTCTTCGCAGCCTTTTTGCCGGGCGTCTTTTCCTTTGCGGGCTTCTTGCCGTCAGCGCGCTTCAACTTGGCCCAGCGAGCCTTCTGTGCTTCTGCAACGCGCTTGCGCCCTTCCACGCTCATTCCTTTACGAGGACTGGGCGGTGCCGCGATTTCCTTGTCGCCCTGGATGGCGTCTGTTACCTGCAGGCGCAACTGCTGTAAACGCTCAATCTCCGCGTCGATCTGGGAGAGGTATTGTTCCGAGTTCTGGATAAAGTCACGTGCCATATATGCCTTTAGGGTAAGTCATATTTTGTATTTTGTGGTGGAAGATGCTCCATTTGTTTGATGGATAGCGGCCCTTGTTTTTACCCTTGTTCACATTCGACTTCCGCGATAGTGCATGGAAGCATTCATGAGGAGCCCGCGCTGATGCAGCTATGCTCCAAGAGGAAAGAGCACAAGGCCGACTAATCTCAACAGAGATGGCTAAGGTATCTCTCGAGTTTTACAAGCTTTGTCATAGTTAACTCCGACCTGGCTGTTCCAGAGCTCATAATTATGGCAACTTGCCGCGTAGCAATCTCTCCGCGCCTTGCCAGGTACAAAAACCTTCTTATTCACGGGCTGGCTATCCGGACACTAAATAGTAGCAACTACTCGACTTTCAGAGATTACCCTGCCACTGCACCCGATGGCTCAACGGGCGTGATACAGGTGCATACGAGCGATGTACAGGGCCACGGCGGGGGTAAGCGCCGTTCCGCATGAAACACCGATGCGCAGGCGTTCCCGTATGCCGCTGGCCGAGACATCTTCAGCCAGCTTGTCTAATAGGTGCACGCGCCCCTGCTCCTCCGATGAGAGATGGAGCCGTGAGAGGTCTTCCAGTGAGAAGCCCGGCCGCGAGACCACGATCCACTCAACGGCCTGCAGCAGGCGCTCTGGTTCGCGCCATTGGCGGAGAGTTAGAAAACTGTCGGCACCGGCCAGCGCAAACAGGGTGGCCTGTGGAAACTCCACCTGCAGCGCCGTAAGTGTATCCACGGTAAAGTTAGGCGTTCCGTCCGCATGAGGCGCGTCCATGGCGGATGCTTCCAGCCGTGGATCCTCGGCGCACAACAGCCGAACCATGGCCAGGCGATCGGCAAAGCCGGCCGCGGGCGCAACGCTTTTCAGCGGCTGCACGCCGGACGGAGCAAGTAGCACGCGGTCCAGTTGAAAGGTCTCCGCCGCAGTTTGGGCCAGCATGAAGTGTGCGCGATGCGGTGGGTCGAACGTACCGCCAAAGTAGCCTAGGCGCATGCAGCACAGTAACCCGCGCCTCGCCCCTTTTGCAATTTTTCGACGTAGCGGGTTCCGCCTGGGGCGTACCGTTAGCGGTCGTCAAACATGGATCCTATGACACCGCCAATCACACCCGCACCCAGGCCCGCACGTGTCTCACGGCTGGGGCCGGGCAAGTATTCCTGCAGCGCATGGGCCAGGTTGCTCAGGGGCAGGGTCTGCAGCCACACGCGGCCTGGCCCGGTCAGCGCAGCCAGAAAAATGCCGTCGCCGCCAAAGAACAGGTTGCGTATGCCGGGAATACGCGTGATCTGGAAGTTTACCGAGCTTGCGAAAGCACCCACGTGCCCGGGATGGACTCGCAAGGTCTCGCCGGGTTTTAGGTCGCGGATGACGACCTCGCCCGAGAGTTCGAGCCATGCCGTGCCGGCTCCGAAGATTCGTTGCAGGATAAAACCTTCGCCGCCAAAGATGCCCGCGCCCAGCGACTGCTGAAAGGCGAAGCCCAGTCCAATGCCGCCCGTGGCGCAAAGAAAGCCATGCCGGTGCACCATGTACTCGTCGCCGGTACCGTTCAGTTCCAGCGGAACAATATGCCCTGGAATCTTGGTGGCAAAGGCAATTTCACCGGGGTAGTTTTGGGCGGTGTATTCCGTCATGAACAGTGTTCCGCCGCCGGCCATGCGCTTGATGGCACCGATGAAGCCGCCACCGCCTGCCGCCTGGGTATGCGTGTGCATGGCAATGGAAGCAGTCATCCAGCTTAGTTCGCCAGCTTCTGAAATGACGGTTTCACCCGGCTGCAACAGGAACTCGATGGCCGGCATGGTGGTTCCGTGAATGCGTGACTGCATGTGTTTCCCTCTGCTCGGCATCATCTTGCCGGCGGCTTGCTTTCTGACATACGTCAGTAGGTCCAGGCAGGTTCCATTCATAGCGGAATGACCAGCGCTGCATGTTAGTGTTATTCCAAATTGGCATATTGAGAAGCAACTATTCCATTTGCACAGAACATCGCCGCTCGTTTTCTGGAAGTTTTTCAGCAGGAAAGAGACTACCCGCTGGTGACATACCTGGACCGCAGGGGCCGCTGTCTGGAGGTACTGACCGGCGACAACTTACTGGAACGGGCATTGCTGCGTGCGGCTGTGCTTGAGGAAGCGCTGCCTGAAGGCGCAACCTGTCTGCTGGTGATGCCTGCCGGTCCAGAGTTTTTGCTGACACTACTAGGTTGTTTATTCGCCGGTATGGTTGCCGTCCCGCTGCCGGAACCCGGTCCAGGCGCGCAGGCAGACAGGCTCAATGGGGTGTTGGCAACGTCTGGAGCGGTAGCGCTGCTGTGTGTTTCCACCAACGTAGAGGCTTTGCAGGCACACCTTGCCACTGCACCGGACGCGTCCGCGTGCGCTTTGCTGCCCATGGACACGCTGGCCCCCGGAGGCCGTGCCGCGGTAAGCGCCGGTCTGAGAAAGGATCCCGGCGAGGTAGTGATCGTGCAATATACCTCCGGGTCGACTCGGCAGCCAAAGGGTGTCGCGCTCAGCAGCGGAAACATGTTTGCCAACGCGGAACTGGTGTTTAGCGAGTGGCGGCTACGCCCGGGCGACATCACTGTGAACTGGTTGCCTCATTATCACGACATGGGCCTGCTGGGCGGCATGCTCTATCCGCTGATCGGCGGCCAGCATGCCAGTACGGTGCAGATGCCGCCGCTGGCGTTCATCCAGCATCCCGCGCGCTGGCTGCAGACAATTTCGCAGTACCGCGCCAGCGTTAGCGGTGCACCTGCGTTTGCCCTAGGGCTTTGCGTTGACCACGTCACGGATGAGCAGCTGCAGCAGCTCGACCTTTCCTGTTGGGAAGTCGCCTTCTGCGGTGCAGAACCTGTCTCGGCCGATGTGCTGCAACGGTTTCGGCATCGCTTTCAGCCAACCGGCTTCCAGCCCGGTGCGCTGTTCGCATCCTATGGCATTGCCGAGGCCACATTGTTTGTCGCCGGCCGCCGCCAATGGGCTGACGAACCCCCATCGCCATCAGACGAACAGACACGCCTGGCACCGGCCCGGCTTTCGCCGGAAACGCGGGCCTCGCTGCGCATTGTGGACCCGTTGACTCTGGAAGTGCTGCCCGACGGCGAAACCGGTGAGATATGGGTTGGTGGACCGTCCGTTGCCGGTGGTTACGTCCAGGCCGGTGACACGGTGGTGTCCAGCACTGCCTTTCATGCTCATGTTTCAGATAGTACGGAAGCATACCTGCGCACTGGCGACCTGGGCTGGATCGGGGTAGGTGGGTTGTATATCTCCGGCCGGCTGAAAGACATGCTGATTGCAAATGGTGTCAACGTCGCCGCAGTCGACGTGGAGTGGCTGGCTGCGGGATGCCACCCAGACCTGAATCCGCTGGCTGCGGCGGCGGTCCCTCTTGCAGTGGACGAAGGACATGAAACGGGCGCACTGCTGATTGAAGTGAAGTCTTCAAGCACAACCCTGCAGGGAGCAGACGAGCTGGCTGCTGAAATACGAAAAATAGTGCGATCCACCTATGGCATCAACCTCAAAACCGTGCAATTTCTCAAACGGGGCAGCCTGGAGCGGACCACCAGCGGGAAGATACGACGGCAGCGTGTGTTGGAGCGTTTGCGACAGGGAGTCACTTACCCGATAGCGATCTATGGCGCGTCTAGTAACTCCACGCAAGGTACTAAAGATATCTGTAAGTGAAACGGCTAGTAACTCACGTAACACAAAGATATTGCTCATGACAAACGGCAACGTCGTATCCTTCAGCGGGGAACGAATCATGGCCGCGGTCAGTAGGAATGACTTTGTGCAATTTCTACGCGATGAAATAAGTATTCGCGCGAGCCTGGCGAATGAAGACGTCGCAAACGATGCCTTACTCTCCTCTCTTGGACTTTCGTCGCTGGACGTTGTATTGATTAGCGGCGCGCTGGAAGACCGCTTCGACATTGAAGTCGATCCTACTTTGATGTACGAGCACCAGACAATTGACGCCGTGGCAGAGTACTTATCTAAATCGACAAACGATCTATGTGCCAGGTAGCTGGGCGCTTTGCAATCTGGTCCATTCCATGGGGCTGTAAGACACATTGATGAAAGTACAGACTGTCGCGCTGCCGTAGTTTGAGTACCACAACAGGCCACGCCTGCTTGTCTCAAGTAAGTCACGATGCCTGTAATTTAGTAGTAGTTTGTCCTTTTCGTGCTGGTGCTCCCCAGGTCTGCCTCACCCATGAAGATTTTAATTCTGCTGCTTTTCCCATGCACTGTCGCGTTATTCCATGTTGTACGAAGATACAGCGCAGACAGCGCGGCGCTGCTGCTGCTGGCCGTGTCGCTGGTGTTCTACGCGACTGCTGATCGTACGGGATTACCGCTGCTGTTGTGCTCCATCGGCTTCAACTACTGGCTTACCGGACGCATCCTGCGCTCGGCGCGGCATCGCCGGCAGTGGTCGGTAGCAGGCGTCCTGTTGAACGTGCTGCCGCTGCTGTTTTATAAGTACCTGCGCGGTCCGGTGCCGGTAAGTTCCGAAGGCCTGTTTGTGGTGGCGGGCATACCGCTGGGGCTTTCCTTCTATACGTTCCAGCAGATTACCTGCATCTTCGATATACAGCAGCCGGGCGCTATCCGCCTGCCGCTTTTCAGACATGCACTGTTTGCCGGCTTTTTTGCGCAGATTCCCGCCGGGCCGGTCTCAAAGTATCGCGACCTTGCACCGCAGATG
>CAXTFT010000047.1:0-5666 GCA_964243585.1 uncultured Terriglobus sp. | reverse complement strand
AAAGAAGGCGTCGCTGGTTTCATGAAAAACCTGGGCGCACGCGGGCACCAAATCACGCCGCAGCTTGGAAGCGTCCGGGTCGAACCTTCAACGGTGCTTGCGGGTGGCAGCCTGTTCCTGGTGGGCCTGGCTAAAAAGACGTTTCTGGCCGATGCGCTGGGCGATCTGGTGAATCCGCTCCATGCGGTGGTTGCCACGGGACAGCACCTCTCCCTGGTAGAGGCATGGTTCGCAGCATGGGCTTTTGTGCTGCAAATGTACTTCGATTTTTCGGGCTACTCCGACATGGCTATGGGAGCCGCCCTTTGCTTTGGAATTAGCCTTGCTATCAATTTCAACTCGCCTTTGAAGGCGATTTCAGCAAGTGACTTTGTTGGCCGCTGGCACATGTCGCTGGTGGGCTGGATTCGCGAGTACCTGTACCAGCCGCTCTTTGACGCGGTCCGCAGACTGCCCATCCGGTCGCGGCTGGTGAAGCGGGTAGCAGCGTGGGCCGTGGCAACCATCGCCAGCATGACGGTGATCGGGGCATGGCATGGACGACAACCTGTTCTGGTGCTGGAGGGTTTCGCGGGCGGCACGCTGCTGGTGCTGACCCAACTGCCAGCCCTTTTGCGTAAGAAGGCGGTGCCGGCTGCAGCGCATGTCCGGCGGTTGCACCTTTCCGGAAGGATTCGCGTTCTGCTTGGTGTCAGTGTGCTGGCGCTGGCACTGCGCGTCAGCAGCATGCAGGCGCTGCTCAGCTTTCTACAGAGCATGGTGGATGTGCGAAGCCTCGCGCTACCTGCCTCCTTCCCGGCGAGCTTCTCATGGAGGTTTGCCCTGGACGCCCTCATGCCTCATAGCCGGCTGACTCCGGTCGACTACTTGACAGTCGTGTTTGCCACCGCCGTGGTTCTTTTACTGCCGAACACGATGCAAGTTTTCAAGCTGTTGCCAGGGGAGGTCATGGCCGGCGATGTGCTCACCCTACAGGCACGCGCGATCTGGCGGCCGACCATTCCGTGGGGGCTTGCCATGGGCAGTCTGGCGCTGCTGGAACTTGTGTTCAGCACCAGCCGGAACCAGGGATTTATCTATGCTGCCTTCTAAACACCCGAGAACCGGTGCGCGGCGCTTCCTGCTCGGTGCCTTCCTGGCCTTTTTGACCGGCTTCTGTTCCGTCGCCTTTCTTAACTGGTGGCAAAACCCCTTCTACGCGTTCCGTCAGTTGCTGCCGCACATCAGCGAGCGCCCACCCGGAGCCATTCTGGGTGCCGACCGCGAAAGGCAGATGCGATGGTTGATCCGCGAAGGCAACCAGGTTTCCGCAGGCACACTGCTCATTGGGTCGTCCCAGATGTTGATCGGGATGGACACCTGCAGCTATCCGCAGACAAAACGCCTGGCATTGTTCTTCCTGACGGACGATGAGATTGCACGCCTGCTGCGTGCAGATGTACCCACGTTGAAACAGCGCACAACGTTCGTCATTGGACGCGGTATTTCCGCCGAGGCAACCGCACCGCCTCCGCTCACGCGTCTGCATGCGCTGTGGCGTGACCTGTTCGGGCAGCAGGCAACGCATACCTCATTGTTGAACCTGTACCAAAGTATTGTGCCCGGTCCACGGCCCTGCGCCGTGGTGGACTATTCAACGCACGTGCCGGACGCGCTTTCGCCGGAAACAATCGACAAGACGCTGCGCCTGGTGAACGAGCACCTGGCGCCGGCATCTGCCCTTCAGGGCATCTTCAACGCCATTGAACCGTCCTGCCGCGGGCTGCACCACGACATTGTTCTCGTTCATCTGCCCATCATGTTTTCGCCGCACGACGTACCTGCCCTGCTGCTGCTGGAGCAACAGCAGAGCAGGTTGGCACAGGACTCCGTGGATGCCTTCAATCACCGCAATACTGGCTGCAGCGCACGTTTTCGCGACCTTGCAACGCCCTACACAATGGCCAATCAGATCAGCGGACCAGATCACGACCACTGGTTCGACACACTGCACTTCAAGCCGGATCTGGGCAGGACATTTCTGCGGACCATCCTTGCCCCGGCTGAAGACACTGCTGACGCTGGAGGACAGTAATCCCCTTCCATCAACGTCAGGATCAGCTAGGCGGTCAGCTGAACCAACGGCGTCGGTTCGTGTTCAGGCTCCACTGTTCGCTTCAACTGACCGCACGCAGCATAGATGTCGCGACCGCGTGGCCGCCGAATATATGTGGGCAGGCCATTACGGATCAGTGTTTGCTGAAAAATCTCGACATCCTGCGGCAGGGGCTGCATATAGGCGATACCCGGGCCGGGATTCCACACAATCAGGTTTACCTTGGCGTGCATGCCGCGCAGCAGTTCTAGAACTTCATGCGCGTGCTCCGGCTGATCGTTGATGCCGCCCAGCAGAACGTACTCAAACGTCACCCAGTCGCGCTTGGTCATGGGAATGGTACGAACGGCATCCAGCAGTTGCGCGATCTTCCACTTGCGTGTGATTGGCATAATCTGCTCGCGAACGGTATCGTTGGACGCATTCAGCGACAACGCGAGATTGGGCCTCACCGTTTCTGCGGCGAAGCGCCGAATAGCCGGCTCAATGCCGCTGGTCGACACCGTCATGCGCGATGCGGGAATACCGATGCCTTCCACGAGCAGCAGCACCGCAGCCATGAAGTTGCTGTAGTTCAGGAAGGGTTCACCCATGCCCATGAAGACCAGGTTGATGCGATCTTTACCGATGTGAACGCGGTGCCGGTTGAGTACAGCGGCCACCTGCCCGGCAATTTCACCCGCCGAGAGGTCGCGCCGGATGCCGAGTTTTGCCGTCAGGCAGAACTGGCAGTTGACCGCGCAGCCCACCTGGCTGCTGACGCAGATGGTCGCCCGGCGGTACCCTGCTTCAGCCAGCGCTCCACGGTTGCGAACGTCATTCTTCTGTGCCCGGGTGTCACTTGCATCTTCGGCGTCATCAGTGTTTTCCGCGCCATCGCCGTCCGGCATCCAGACGGTTTCGACGGTTTCGCCGTCAGCCATGCGCACCAGATAGCGCTCAGTGCCGTCGATGGAAACAGCGGTCTGCACGATTTCCGGCAGGCCCATGGCATGGGTCGCGGCAAGCTGCTCGCGCAGATCGACAGGAAATACAGTGACGTTATCTACGGAAGTAATCCGCTGCTTGTAGAGCGCGTCCCAAAGCTGCCGGGCACGGTACGGCTTCTGGCCCAGTCTCCCGGCAAGTTCCGTCAGTTCCGGTAGCGATTTTCCAAAGAGAGCAAGCACACTTCTAGGATACGGCAGCCTGTCGACTGCTGGTCACAGAAGAGCCGGATTTAGCCATGTAATGGATGCCACGCGGGAGTGCATCCGCAACTGTGATTTAAGAACCGCAGCGTCACCATGCCGACAAGAATAGCTGCGTATCGCGAGAGCGGGTTGCGTCCTGTTTATGGATTCCTAAGCTCATCGTAGGACCTCAGCGCTGTGACATCTAATCGCTGTACTCTAACTGAAGGCCGCCTTTGCCACGCTACGGAACACTTTGGCGGTGCTGATAGCGGCGATCTCCTGATGGTAATTACCCGTGAACAGCTTGCGTATCATGGCGTGGCGTATCCATGCTGCCGCGTGGAAGCGCACGGTCAGCCGGGTGCCGCGTGTCTGCATAACATCACAGGGCACGGTCAGCAGGGTACCTTCACCGCTGCTCATCGTCACCTTCGCTGGACCAGACATTGTTTGCCACCAATAGTCTCCTCGTGGGTTTAGTGTGTCTGCCATGACCAGTGCGGCGCCCCCCAGCGAAACATCGAGCATGCGACACGGCACTTGCTGCTCGCCCAGGTGGACCGTAGCATGCTCGTCGCTTAAGAAGCGCTCGTCGCGGCGGCGGTGCGGCAGTTCGACGCACGCCAGCGCCGCCAGCGTAAAGATGCCGGCGCTCAGCAGCGACCAGAGAATATTGGTCACGTAGCCTGGCGTACCGTGGGACGAGTCGAAACGCGACAGGTGCGCAAACATGCCCAGCAACGTCAGTATGGCCAGCAACGCGAACTTCCATAGCATGGCCCACTGTACCGTGATGCCGGTCGTGGATATGCCTTTTGCAGTGACTTTGAAAGGGCGTCCAAACGGCCTGATGAGTGCAGTGACAACGGTGCGGCAAATGACGAATGAAGTCAGCATCTGCGTGACATCCGTCATAATCGGCAGGATACGGTTGCCTGCCAGGTAGGCCATGAACAGGACGTTGCAGACGATCATGGGTCCTGCCCAGGCCAAAAGCTCCGGCCCGGTAGCCGTCATAACAGTGGTATCGGTCCACCAGTACAGCATCGGAGTCGACAGCAACAAAATTTTGAACGGAGCGCCGGCGCACCAGAACAGAACACTATCGAAGAAGGCCAGCCGGTTGATCCACGACATGCGTCGGCCAAAGAACGACCACGGCGTAAAGATCTGTTGAATGGCTCCAAGGCACCAGCGCGAACGCTGCGAGATGAAGTCCACCATCGACTCTGGTGCAAGGCCCAGCGATAGCCGCTCATTCAGGAAGATCGTGCGGTATCCATGCTCCTCAAACTGAAAAGTAGTCAGCATGTCTTCTGTAACCGTCTGCGTGGCCATTCCGCCCGCGGCCAGAAACGCGTCAAGGCGGATAACGGCAGAAGTGCCGCAGCAGAACGCCGCGCCCCACGCGTCTTTTGACGGCAGCAGACAGTTGAAGAAGAAGCGCTGCTCGTCGGGCCACACTGACGTGCAGACCAAATTCGATTGCACCGGATCTGCATTGAAGAAGTGCTGCGGCGTTTGCACAATGCCGACATCGGGCGTATCAAACAGACCCAGCACGCGCTGCAACAGGTGCCGGTGCGGCACAAAATCCGCGTCCAGCAGCAGCATAAAGTCAGGCCGTCTACCCGTGAGCAGTGCGTACTGCATGCCGTTGTTGATGTTGCCCGCCTTGGCGTGCTTGCCCTTGACGCGCGAGACGTACTGGATGCCGAGCGACTCCGCCATGTCCTTTGCCCAGGGCCGCGCACCATCGTCCAGCAGCCACACGCGCAGGTCAGGATGGTCAAGCGCAAGTGCACCAACGATTGTTCGCTCCAGAATGTCGTAGCTCTCGTTGTAGGTAGCGATAAAGACATCGGTCGGCGCGCTGCGCAGGGGTGAGTTTGCATGCGCGTCGGCTTCACTGCGCCGGTCGATGGTGCGTGACATGAAGAAGTACACCAGCATGGAGCTGAGCAGCGCCGCCACCTCAAAGCCGATGAAGACACGGCTGTAAAGGTGCTGCAGCAGGTTACCGCTGTGCGGCACGCTGTACAGCAGACGCCAGTGCAGGTAGCGCAGTGTCAGTGCGGTGCAGATGGCAGCGGAACCGGCCCGCGCAATCTTTGAGTCGCGGCCGAAACCCTCAAACAGAACAATCACGATGCCGATGCTGAGAAACAGAACCGTGTATGTGGGTGCGGGTGCCAGCATCGGCTAGAACCAGCGCCGAACGGTGCGGCTGGCCAAGCTGCTGGGCTGCGTGGGCAGCATCACGCGTGCCGTGCGGCCTACCATGCACGTATTACCGGTCTGCGGCGGCATGGCCACGCGCACGGTGGCAAGCTCCTTGGTCGTGTCCTGGATGGGAAAGGCGGCGAACTTGTGGTTCACCTCTTTCTGCGGGTCGC
>CAXTFT010000046.1:0-23203 GCA_964243585.1 uncultured Terriglobus sp. | reverse complement strand
AACGTCGCCTCGCTGGATGACGAAGAAGTCTCGACGCGCCGCGACTTCCGCGACGAACCCATCGTCACCATCGACGGCGAAACCGCGAAGGACTTCGACGACGCCGTGCTCGTTCGCAAGCACGATGACGGCACGTGGGAGCTGCAGGTGCACATCGCCGACGTGGCGGAGTACGTGCGGGAGGGCAGCGACCTGGACCTGGAGGCGCGGCTGCGCGGCAACAGCGTCTACTTCCCGGACCGCGCCATTCCCATGCTGCCGCAGGAGCTGTCGAACGGTGAGTGCTCGCTGCGCCCGGACGAGGACCGCATGGTGCTCAGCTGCATTGCGCGCATCGACAGCGAGGGCAATGTGCTGGGCTACGAGGTGTGCGAAGGGCTCATCCGCTCCGCCCGCCGCATGACCTATACCAATGTGCAGAAGATACTCGACGGCGACGAAGAGATCCGCAAGCAGTACGAAGCGTTTGTGCCCGAGTTCGAGAACATGCTCGACCTGGCCAAGCGGCTGAACGAGAAGCGCGTGCGGCGCGGCTCCATCGACTTCGATCTGCCGGAGCCGGTTATCGACTTCGACGAGCGCGGTGCCATGCGCGGCGTCCACAAGTCGGAGCGTGCATGGGCCAACCGCCTGATTGAGGAGTTCATGCTGTGTGCCAACGAGTGCGTCGCCCGCTGGATCAGCGACACGCGCGTGCCGGGCATGTACCGCATCCATGAGATGCCGGACCCCAAGCGCATCATCGAGTTTGAGGATGCGGCGGCCAGCTTTGGCGTGTCGCTGGGCGTGGGTGCACTGCCGGTCAAAAAGGTCACCATGAAGACGGACCGGCGCGAGATGCGCAGGCGCGGCGAGCAGGGCCGCGACACACGCGCTGTCAAGCAGCACGACATTTCCGCGCAGATTGAGGTGACGCCGCAGATGTACCAGCGGCTGTCGCGAAAGATTGCGGGCAGGCCGGAGGAGCGCATCCTAAGTTACCTGCTGCTGCGGTCGCTGAAACAGGCCAAGTATTCCGAAAACAACGAGGGTCATTTCGCGTTGGCGGCACCGGCATACACGCACTTCACCTCGCCTATTCGGCGCTACCCGGACCTGATCGTGCATCGCGTGGTTAAGACGCTGCTGGCCGACGGTGCGGAGCCGTTCGGCGGGCCGGAAGAGACGGCGTCGAACTCAGCGCAACGCTTTGCGGAAACCCACGTCTCAGAAGCGAGACGTGGGAGTCAGCAGTTCGACGAGCCATACCCGCGTGAGGAGCTTGCCGCCATTGCGCAGGAGTGCAGCGAGACGGAGCGCCGCGCCGCCGATGCCGAGCGCGAACTGATCGAGGGCAAGAAGATCAAGTTCATGCAGGATCGCGTGGGCGAAGACTTCGATGCGGTGGTGCTTTCCGTGACCAAGTACGGACTGTTCGTCGAACTGGGCGACCTGTTTGTGGAGGGCCTGGTGCCCATTGCGTCGCTTTCCGACGACCACTACACCTATCGCGAGGGCGCGCGCGAAATCTGCGGTGCGCGCAACGGCCGGTGCTATCGCCCGGGCATGGCGGTGCGCGTGTTGCTGGATCGTATCGACAGAGCCAACCGGCGGCTACAGTTTGCGATCTTGCCGGAGGAAGCGGAGCGCGATACACGTTCGGGCACAGGGCTGCTCGGGAACGGTAAGAGCAAGAGGGAAGAACGCACTGCAGCAAGCACGGCACCTGCCGGTACACGGCCCTTTGCAGGCCGCAAGCGCAAACCCTCGCCACGGTCTGACAAGCACGCAGCACGCGCCGATGTGCCCGCATCGCGCACAGAAGGGCTTGCCGGTCGAACGGAGAAGCCTGGGGAAGCCCGTGCGGCGAAGCGAGCAGGCGCTGCGCGCGCCAAGGCGGTGCTGCCCACGACCTCACCTTTTGCAAAGTACGGTGCGGATGGTACCAAGCCGCGAAAAAAGAAGAACAAGGACCGCATCGCGGAGTCGCGCAAGAAGGGCAAGCGGCGCTGAACGCGGTGGGGGAACGCAGTCGCAAACCACCGTTGCCCATCGACGCCCTGCTGCCGGAAGTGCTGGGCAGTCTGGCGGTGTCTCCAAACCTGGTACTGCAGGCGGAACCCGGTGCGGGCAAGACGACGCGTGTGCCGCCTGCCTTGCTGGGCTTGGTCGCGGAGGACGTGCTGGTGCTGGAGCCGCGCCGCATCGCCGCGCGCATGGCAGCACGCCGTGTTGCCCATGAGATGGGCCAGCAGACCGGTGAGACGGTCGGCTACCAGGTGCGCTTCGAAGAGAGCATTGGCCCGGCGACGCGGCTGCGCTTTATGACGGAGGGAATCCTGGTGCGGCGGCTCCTCGCTGATCCGCAACTCAGGGGCGTTGACGCCGTGGTGCTGGATGAGTTCCACGAGCGGCACCTGGACACCGACCTTGTTCTTGCCCTGCTGCGCCGCCTGCAGCGCACAACGCGACCTGACCTGAAGCTGGTGGTGATGTCTGCAACGCTGGACGCGGAACCGATTGCAGCGTTTCTCGGTGGATGTTCCACGCTGAATGCGCCGGGCCGCGTGTTTCCGCTGACGGTGGCTTATCAGCCTTACTCGCCGGAGCCGTTGCACGTGCTGGTGCGCGAGGGTGTCGAGAGCCTGCTGAAAGAAAGTCAAGAGGGCCACACGCTGGTCTTTCTGCCCGGTGCGGCAGAGATACGGCGGGCATCGCGCGAGTGTGAGGGCGTGGCCCGCATGCGCAACCTGCTGGTATTGCCGCTGCACGGCGACCTGTCACCCGCAGAGCAGGATCGCGCGGTTGAGCCGGATCGTGTAGGTGTCGGGCAGCGCAAGCTGATCCTGGCGACCAACGTCGCGGAAAGCTCGGTCACGGTGGAGGGTGTCACGGCGGTGATCGATTCCGGGTTGGCGCGCATCGCGGGGCATTCGCAGTGGACGGGCCTGTCCACGCTGGAGGTGCGGCGCGTCAGCAAGGCTTCCGCGACACAGCGCGCAGGCCGCGCCGGGCGTACCGGGCCAGGCCGCGTGCTGCGCCTGTACACCGAAGCCGACTTTCAGTTGCGTTCAGACGGGGAACTGCCGGAGATCCTGCGCAGCGACCTCTCCGGGCTGGCGCTGGTACTGCGCAGCATGGGGTTGTCACTCGGCGGTGTAGAAGCAGACGGTCTGCAGTGGCTCGATGCGCCACCTGCACCTGCCGTGGAGCAGGCAGACACACTGCTTGACCTGCTAGCAGCAAGCGGAGAACGGGCAAGGCAGATGGCGCGGTTCCCGTTGCCGCCACGGCTTGCACGCACCGTGCTGGCGGCGGCAGAGCGCGGCGTTGCAGACCGCGGCTGCCTTGCGGCGGCCATGCTGTCGGAAGGCGCAGCGGGCAGTACGGACCTGCTGGACGCGGTGGACCTGCTCCCCTCTCTGCGCATGAGCGGCCAGGCTGACAAGTTTCTGGCCGACCGCGTGCATCGCACGGCGCAGCAGCTTCGGCGGTTCGTGCCGTCATCAGGGTCTTCGGTTGCAGCCGATTCGGAAGAAGCGTTGCTGCAGGCAGTGCTGACCGGCTTTCCCGATCGTGTGGCACGCCGCCGGGTGGGTCGTGAGGTACTGCTGGCGAACGGTGTCGGTGCAGAGTTTGCAGCGGAGCCTCCGCAGTACGAGTTCATGGTGGTGCTGGACGCGGAAGACCGGCGTGAGAAGCCGTTGCCGCTGGTCCGGACCGCTTCGCGCATCGAGCCGGAGTGGCTGATCGACCAGTTCCCGGACCGGGTGCGCGAGGTGTCGACGCTGCACTGGAATCGCAAGGCAGAGCGCGTGGAAGCCGTGACGCAACTGCTGTACGACAACCTGCAACTGCAGGAGTGGCGTAACGCCAGGCCAGACGCAGCAGGTGCCGCTGACCTGCTGGTGAAAAAAGCGGAGGAGGCGGGCCTTGAGAGCTTTGTCGACGCGGCGGCCATGGACAACCTGCTGGCCCGCGCCGCGTTCGCCGGTCTACCCGCGCCCGACTTTTCTGAGGGGCTGCGCCTGCTGTGCCTGCAACTGGAAAGCTACACCTTTGCCGAACTGCGGCGTGCGGCGGTTCACCTGCTGCCCGCGCTGGAGTCAGCATTGGACGCGCAGGGCCTCCGCGATCTGGCACCGGGAACGCTGAAGCTGAAGCACGGCCGCCCCATGAAGGTGACATATGAAACGGGCAAGCTACCTTGGATTGCGTCGCGCATGCAGGACTTCTTCGGCATGGCCGACGGTCCGCGCATCGGCCCGGAACGGACGCCAGTGGTGATGCACCTGCTGGGACCGAACAGCCGCGCCGTGCAAACCACTGCCGATCTGCGCGGCTTTTGGGAGCGGTTGTACCCCGAGGTGCGCCGCAGCCTGATGCGCCGCTACCCGAAGCATAACTGGCCTGAAAGGCCGGTCTGAACGGGAACAGGCGCCTGGCGACGCGAGTCACAGCGCCGTTTCCTGCGTCTAATCTGTGTAAGTGGCGGCGAGGACCTGACGCCGTCCCGGAGAGAGTTCACCTCATGTACGTCCAACCAACCAATCAGTACCCCAGGGTTATCGATGTACCGCGCGAGGGCACCGCGCCGCTGCTGGCCAAGGTACTCGGCATCACCGCGCTCGGTTTCTTCGTCACCGCATTCGGCGTAGCAACTGCCCCCGTGTGGAGCATGATGCCCGGCCTGATCGCCGTCTTTGTGCTCATCTTCGCCATCAACGGCGCGCGTCGTAAGAGTGAGAGCGTTGCGCTCGGCCTGTTCCTGGCGCTTGCCTACTTCATGGGCTGGGAGATCGCGCCCATTATCCACATGTACGTGCGCTCGTTCGGCACGGGCCTGGTCTTCAACGCCGCGCTGACCACCGGCATGGGCATGACCGCCATGGCATGCGTTGCATACCTGTTCAACATCAACTACCGCAAGCTGTCGGGCATTGCCGGTGCAGCGCTGCTTGCGCTGATCATCGTTGGCATTGCCAGCATGTTCCTGCACTTTCTCGCACCCACCACATATTCGTGGCTGGCGCTCGGCATCTTCACGCTGCTCACCGTGGCTGACTTCGCACGCATCCGCAACGGTGGCGATGGCATGAGCGCCACCCAGTTGTCGGTCGGCATCTACCTGGACGCGATTAATATCTTCCTGATCCTGATGCAGTTGATGGGCGGCCGCAGCCGCCGCGACTAACCATGCCGTACTCGGAGGCCGCCTGTTTGGCGGCTTTCTTGTTGAAAGCACAGCACGGCGTTGCCGCACAGAGTTACTAAGAGTCCGGACGCGACCCGTTGATTAAGATGTCAACGATTCGGCGAGCGCTGGGTTCCCAACCTGGAAGCGCTGTGGTGTGGAAAACACCAATGAGCGCCCGGATAAAGTCGTCCGGGTCGGTATTCGCTCGAAGCTCGCCGCTTTTGATGGCCCGCTGCACCAGTTCTCGGAAGGTGCTGTGCACTACGCCGCGTGTACCCTCGATCAGGCGCATGGACCCCCCGGGCAAGGTGTCCATGGCCGGCAAAATTAGCGTCTTGGCAGCCACATAATCGATAAACGTGAGCATCCATGATCGCAATGCTTCCAACGGTCCGAAGGTGGCTATAAAGCGCTCTGCAGAGGTAGTTAATGTCTCTACATGATCGCGGAACACGGCTTCAATTAAGGTCTCACGCGTAGGAAAGTGACGGTACAGCGTGCCCGGGCCTACCCCCGCCCGGCGGGCAATGTCATCCATCGTAGCTTCTGCCCCGTGCTGGGTGAAGGCTTCGCGCGCCACTTCCAGAAGGCGTTCGCGATTCCGTTGAGCATCTACACGGGGTCTGCGTTCGGCCTTGGCGGGCACAGGCTGCAGTGGCATGGCTCAATTTTCTCAGAAGTTCTGCAACCGGAGAGAAGCTCCGCTTATCTTATAAGTGGAGAGTTCCTCCGTTTTCATCTTGGTGGCAATTGACATCCACGCAGCGCGGTATCAGCGCGTCAGCAAACGGCAGAAGGAGAAATTTATGCACATATTTGTCACGGGAGCTACAGGTTTTATCGGCACCGAACTTGTAAAGGAACTGATCGAGGCTGGACATCAGGTACGCGGTTTGGCCCGCAGCGATGCAAGTGCCGGGCGACTGGCCACAACCGGAGCCGAGGTCCATCGCGGCTCCCTTACGGACTTGGAGAGCCTCCGCAACGGAGCGGCAGGCATGGACGCCGTGGTGAACCTTGCCTTCAGCCACGACGATATGTCGACGAAGTTTGCCGAGAACGGGCAGGATGAGCGCAACGCCATTGAGGCGCTCGGTTCCGTGCTGGAACCGGGCAAGCTGCTTCTGGTGACTTCCGGCACTGGACTTGTCAGCGGCGGACCGGGCCATCTGCGAGCAGAGAGCGATCCGGCAATTACCTCGGCTGCAATACCGCGGCAACCAGAGGAGGTGGCGCGAACCGTTGCAAAGCGCGGTGTCCGCGTGGCGATTGTGCGCCTGCCCCAGGTGCATGACACGCACAAGCAGGGCCTGGTGACTTACCTAACGGAAACGGCAAGGCAGAAGGGTGTCTCAGCCTACGTGGGAGATGGCTCCAACCGTTGGGCCGCGGCTCCGCTGGCGGACGTGGCTCACCTGTACCGGCTCGCCGTGGAGCAAACCGGCACCGGTGTGACGGTATACCACGCCGTGCAGGAGGAAGGCGTAGCTCTGCGTGACATCGCAGAGACGTTGGGCAAGGGACTGAACGTTCCAGTGATTTCGCTGGATAAAGACCAGGCTGCCGAGCACTTTGCGTGGCTGGCACACTTCGCAGGCGTGGATATGCCTGCCTCCAGCGAGTGGACGCGCAGGACTCTTAGCTGGAATCCCACCGGGCCAGGGCTCGTTGAGGACCTAACGAATATGAAGTACCTATAACTTGATGCTGCAGGTCTTATTGCCGTGCTACGTAACGAAAGGGTTCCCATGACGCAGGAACCCTTTTCGTTAGCAAGTTGGCAACGCTGAATCGCATGTTATAGAACAGCGTTGCGCAATCATTAAGCCTTCTTTTCAGCCGAGGCGTATATCTTCGCAATGGCCTGCATGTCTTTCAGGCCTTCTTCGCCGCTGGGTTCTATGGTGGTGTTGTTTAGGACGGCCTGGGAAAAGTAGTCCGACTCGATCGTGAACTGGTAGGGATCCTTGCCATTGTCGGGTGTTACTGCTTCCGGCTCGCGGTTTTTGTTAACTTTCAGGCTGATACCGGAGTAGCCGAAGCCATCGATCTCGACTACGCCGCCGCTGCAGTGCACGCGCAGAAAGCCATCCTGGTTGGCACCGTAGGTGGTGGTCATGCTGGCTACTGCGCCGGAGGGGAACTTCATCGTCCAGCTGACGTTCTCCTCGATGTCCTGAAAGCGGTCGTCGTGGTCGATGATCGAGCTGTACGCGCTGATGTCGGAAGGCTCCTCGCCCAGGACAAAGCGTGCCGCGTTCAGCGCGTAGATGCCGATGTCCATCAGCGGACCGCCGCCTGCGTACTGGCGCTTGGTGCGCCAAACGCCGTGTGCGATGTTGAAGCCGGCCGCGCCCTCAATCGCCTCCACCTTGCCCATGGCACCGCTGCGGATCAGGTCGCGGGCCTGGATGTGCGATTGCTGCAGGTGGCAGCGGTAGGCGATCATCAGCTTGACGTTGGCCTTTTTGCAGGCGGCAATCATTTGCTCGCACTCCTTGACGTTCATCGCCATGGGCTTTTCGCACAGAACGTGCTTGCCCGCCTGCGCAGCGCGAACGGTGTATTCCGCGTGCATATTGTTGGGCAGGCCGATGTAGACGGCGTCGATATTCGGGTTGTCCTTAATCTTGTCGAAACTTTCGTAGGTGTAGATGTTGCCGTCTGGCACTTTGTACTCGGCGGCCAGCTTCTTTGCCTTGTCGGGCGTGCCGCTGACAAGACCGGTGATCTCGCCATACTGGCCCTGGCGCGTGCCCGGCATGAAGTGGTCTACGGAGATCAGCCCCAGACCGACTGGTGCGTAGCGAATTTTCTTCAAGGGTGCCTGCGCACGCAGTGCGATTGGTAAGGTGCTGGCTACAGATGCAGCGGCAGCAAGCCGGGCAAAGTCTCTGCGGGTCATCATGAGGCGGTCTCCGTGAGCTATAAGTTGCGTCGACGGAATTATAGGTGGTGCAGCAGAACCGGTATGACCTTGTGCGCAGATCGGCGTGTGCACAAAATACAGCAAAGCAGCGAGAGAGAAACAACCAAGCAGACGGCTTACCTCTCCGATGGTGTGACACAGCACGGAGTGAGCTGCAGGTATCAATCCGAACGCCACGCCGACGAAGCCCATACTACGTGGTCGTTACGCAGCAGCAACTTTGCATGGTCAGGGAGAACTTAATGGGAATCATGGATATGGTGGAACAGGCCGCAGGTATGGGCGGCGTCAATCACGAGCAGGTAGCTGGCGGTGTCATGGATCAGATCCAGAGCCAGCCCGGCGGCGTGGGCGGCATCTTCTCGTCATTTCAGAACAACGGCCTGGGCGGCTTGGTGCAGCAATGGGCCGGCGGCCAGACAGCACCCGCTTCACCGGATCAGGTGGAGCAGGGGCTTGGCGGCACCGGCATGATCGACGGCGTGGCGGGCCGGCTTGGCATTTCGCCCACCATGGCAAAGATGGGCATGGCTGTCATTCTGCCGATGGTGATCCACCACTACGTTTCGAAGGGGCATGTTACGCCGCAGGGCGAGCCCACGGGCGCGCCTCCGCCGGACCAGGGTGGCATGCTGCAGTCCATCCTGAGCAGGATTCTGTAGTTTTCATACTTCTGAGCGCCCCACCTCTGCAAGTCAGGGGTGGGGCGTTTTGCTGCTCAGTGCCCGGCAGCGGTTGAGGATGTCACGATCGGCGCCGCTGCAGGAGCCACCACGCGCATCGCTAAGCGGGGAAAGCTGAAGCTGCCCCCGGCATCGTCGATTACGTTTACCTGGCAGATGTAGTTGCCGGGCTTCAACTGCGCCAGCGGTACGTCGAACTGGAAGGAGACCGCGTTACGCTCCGGCTGGTTCACCACGCCAGTCGAGACAAGCGGTGTTTCCAGCACCTTTGCGCCATTCTGCAGGAACTCAATGGACGTGAGTACGTGGATGCCGGTGGTACCGGCACGAGCCTTCAATCCACTCTGCTTTGCGGCGGCTTCCGTGGCGTTCTGGGTGGCAGCTGCGGCCGCCTGTTTGCCTGGGTCGTACAGTTCGTAGAGCAGGTACAGGTGCGCGTCCTGCCGGAAGACGTGCGGCACGTTGGGCACAAACTGCTGGCCGTCCTGCACGAGGGGATCGACTGTCTGGGTCACACCGGGTGGCATGGGCGCGCCATGCCGTTCTGCCGCTGCGGGTGTGCGTTGCGAACTCAGGACGACGCTCGACAGCTTTGGTGACTGCTTACGCTGGTCCGGCACGACCAGGTCGGTCTCGAATGATCCGAAGTTACCGGTCTCGTTTTCGCGCGCGACAAATTTCACGCGGTAGTGGCCGGGTGCCAGCGTAAAGCCGGTACTGTACTGGATATTGCGCCGCGCCGCTCCCACCGTGCCGTCGATTGCCAGCTTCAGCGTGTCGCGGACGTTGCCCACGGCGATGCCCTGCGCGTTCTTTACCTGGGCAATGACATCGAGTGTAGCCTTGTCCTGGTCCTTGGTGCGCGTGAACGGAATCTGCGATCCCGGCACGATCAGCGATATGGGTACGTAGTAGCTGTTGGGGTTCTGCCGGAAATAGAACGCTTCGAGGTACATCGAAATGTCCACGGCGGGCAGGTCACTGCGTAATTGATCTGTCAGCGCTAGTTCGCGATCTTCGGTCTTCTGGTGTTTGAAGTCGGCCGGTGCGTAGTAGCCGGGACGGTACTCCAGCCTGGCATCACTGCGGTTCAGCTTTACGGTCAGGTGGCGAAAGACGCCGTCGCGCCGCGTGTCCGTTGAGCGGAAGCCGAGGATGTAATACGCCTCGGTGTCATGCTGGATGGCCTGGAAGGCGGGCGCGAAATCGTTCGAGTCAGAGAAGAACTTGCCGCCGGTATCGGACGCCAGTGTGGCGAGTGTTTCCTGCGAGGCGAAGTTTGAATCAAGCCGCGCCTGCATGGCCCCGCCGCTGTAGGCGCCCGTGCCGCGCTGAGACCCGGTGCTGGCGTCGCCCAGCGGTGACAGTGCCTGTAACCCGCGCGTGTCCACGCTATAGATTGCCATGTTGGCCTTCACGGCTTGATTGGTTGCGTTGCGGATGCTGGACTGATTTTCGACCCCGTTGCGCGTCAGGCCACCCGAGAAATACAGCATGCTTTTGCGCTGGTCCACGCGTTCGAGCGACTTGGCAATGGTCTGGATGGCGTACAGTTCGCGGTCGGTGTTCAGGCTGTTGTACTCGCTGTCGTCCGCAGTAAAGGTACCTGCATCGTCCGCTGTGCCGTCGCTGGAACCTGTCGTGCCGTTGGCGAAATTACCCGCCTGGTTGGTGCCGTTGTACTTGCCCACAGTGGCCAGCAGAGCGGCCTTGTCGGCGGTGAAGTCGTGGTCGAGCGAGAGGGCTGTGCCAAGGCTGGCGACCGCGACCAGATCTGCCGGAGCCATCTTCTTGTTGATGTAATCGGTCGCGGACTGCACGGCGCGGTCGATGTCTTCGTCCTGCATGCTGGAGAGGTCGAAGAAGAAGACGATTAACCGATGGTCGCGCAACTGCGCTGCGTTGGCGCCCATGGAGCGGTCAAGCATCTGCGCAATGGTGGGTGCAGTACCGCTGACGGTCGCTTCGTCCAGTCGCACCGCAGAGTCGACCGTCTGGAAGTCGAACGAGGTGATCTTCTGCGGCTTGTTGTTTTCAAGGATGGTGAAGTCGCCCGCCTGGAGGTCGCGAAGGACGTTGCCGGTCTTTTTGTCGCGCGCGACCACGTTGGTCAGCACCAGCTGCGAATCCACACGCAAGGTAAACGTCTGCGACTGCGTGCCGCCCTGCTGCTGAATAACTGTGCCTGTCGATGCAGGCGCACCCGGCGCGGGCTGCGGAGCCTGCTGTTGCTGTGTGTTCAGTTGAACTGGCGGCTGCATTTGCTGCGCTGCAGGCAGAACAAGCGGCGCACACAATGCGAGTGCTGCAAGCGAGCGAAGGTGCATGCGGGTACTCATCAGAAGCGGTACCTCGCCTGCAGGCTCAGTTTGCGGGGTGCTGCCGCGCCGGTCACCTGGCCGAAGTTGGACGAGTTCAGCACGGTATTTACGCCACTGTACTGCACGGTGTTGAAGATGTTGTTTGCTGTAATTCGCGCTTCGAAATTCTTCAGTTCGCTGAAGTCGACACTCTTCGAAAGGGACACATCGAAGCCAACCACGCCGGGCAGTTCGATGGAGTTGCGAGAGGCCGTACCGTAATCGCCGCCGGGCCTGACGAAGGCAGACTTGTTGAACCAGTTGCGCAGCGTGCCCGGCCCTGCAATGGATTCTGAAAAGACGCGATCGGGACGCAGGGTGAAGTTATTGCCGGCAGCGGCCTGCGCCACGCTGTTCTGGTACTGCGGCGTGGCATAGCTGCCGGTAGCGAAGGTAAAGTCACCGGAGAAAAAGATGTCGTCCAGCGCACGTGATATCAGACCTGTTTTCAAAAACGCGCGGCCCGGACCAAAGGGCAGTTCGGTAACAAAGTTGCCGGTCAGCTTGTGCCGTACGTCGAAGGTGCTGTTGCCAAACTCCAGGTCGATCCGCTGATCGTTCTGCGGCACGGTGTTGTTGCCCGCGCCGTTGACAGAGCTGGCATCGTCGATGGAGTGGCCGTACTGGTATGTTGCGCCCAGACCGACACCTTTTTGCAGCCGCTTGCGCGCGTTGACCGTGAGCGCGTGGAAGCGAGATTCGCCGATGGAATCCTCGTAAATTATGCTGTTTGTGTTGCCGGTTGTGCCGGCAAGCGTGCGGTTCGGTGACCGGCGCAGGTCCAGGTTGCCGCCCAGCGCGTTGTTGTAGCCCACGTTCAGCACAATTCCAAGCGGCAGTTGGTGCTGAATGTCGAAGTTCATTACCTGCACCAGTCCCAGCCGGTAATTGCGGTTTACGGCGAAGGTATTGGACAGTATGCCTGCCGCAGCCTTGTTGCAGGTAAACGCATTGGTCAGCGTGAAGCCGGTCAGAAAGGTCGGACAGGTCTGCTGGCCGCTCACGTTGTTCTGCGTGGTCGCGAAGGGCGACTGGTAGCTGAGCGAATTGGCAAAGTTGTTGTACTGCCCCGTGTTGAAGTTGATGCCGTAGCCCGCGCGTACCACGGTGTTCTTCACGAACTTGGGCCGCCACGCCACACCAATGCGCGGCGACAGCAAAGTGCGGTCTGGATTGATTAGCGAACGTGAGTATTGTGCGCCGCTGAAAAAGCCCCGGGTGTCTGGCAACACCGGTTGATACTGTGTCAAGTCGCCGTTCGGGTCCAGGTTTACCAGCCGATTGAACTTTTCTGTCAGCGGCGCGAAGTATTCATAGCGCAGGCCGGTGTTCAGCGTCACGTTGGGCAGCAGACGGAAATCATCCTGCACGTAACCGTCGAAGACCCACTGCCGCAGGTAAATCTTGTTGGTACCGGCCTGGATGGCACTGGTCTGCGGCGCGCCCAGCAGAAAGTCCGCAAAGCTGTTGCCGGTGTTGGACTGATCCGTGCTTGTGCCCGTGCCCCCAGTCGTTACAGGCCGCTGCGTGTTCAGGCCGGTAAAGACAAACTGGCCGATGCCATTGGTGCCGGCGATCTGGTCGTTGTGCACACGCCGTCCGTCAAAGCCGAAGCGGAAGTTGTGCTTGCCATGCCGCCAGCTAACCACGTCGCTCAGGCTCACCGTGGAACCCAGGCGGTCCGACGGATTCGTTTCGTTCACGCTGGCAAAGTTGGTGAATGACAGGTCCGGCACGCCGTTGTACAAGCCGGGGCGTGCCGATGCTGGACGCGGAATCGCGATGCCCGCGGCGCTTGCCGGGTCGACCGCGCCGTAGGTGAAGAAGTTCGCCGTCATGGCGTGGGAGTAGTTCCAGCTTGCGGACAGGTTGTTACTCAGCCGCCCGTAACTGGCGGAGTACGTCGCGCTTAAATTGCTGCCGTTGCTGCTGGTCTTGCCGTCCAGAGTGGGCAGCGGGCCGCGGATGTCGCTGGCCGAATGCGAGTAGGTAAAGTTGGCGCTGACGTTCTGCCGTAGGGTCCTGGTCTGCTGCTGGCGATTGCCGCCACCGCGCGCGCCGCCACCACCACCGAAGCCGCCCCGTCCACCACCGCCAAAGCCACCCTGCCCAGCGCTCGCGCCCAGGGAGCGTTGGTACCGGAACGAGAGCTGCGTGCTGTTGTTGCCGATCGTGGTGATGCGCTGGTAGTTGTACTGGTTTTCTGTGCCGGTCGCGCCGGTGCTGCCCACGTTGGGCAAGGGGATGAACTGCAGCAGTGCCTGTGCCTGTGCGCTGATCTGCGCGGCGGGAATCACGTTGCAGGTGCTGCTTGCCGGGTTGGTGCAGTCGCCGTAGGTCTGGCCGGTGCGCGGATCATACAGCGTGACCGGTGTGGTCACACCGTTGACCGGAGCGGTCAGGCCGTTGAAGTTGCCAGACCGCTGCGCGACAGTGGGCACCGTACCCTGCGTGTTGAACGGGTTGATGTTGCGCTGACCCGTCAGGTTCAGAAAGACGACCTGCTTGGTGCTTGGCTTGAACAGGCCGGGGATGTAGGGCGACCCGGTGAACGATAAGCCATAACGGTTGGTGCTGTAGTCCGGTTTGAAGGCAAGCCCGGTGACCGAGAACTGCGTTGCATCCAGCGCGGAATTGCCCGCCTGGTAGAAGACGTTGCCATGGATCTGGTTCGGGTTGAAGTTGCGGAAGTTACCCCGGCCAAAGCCTCCGCCACCTCCGCCCGGGCCACCCCCACGGCCACCTGGACCTCCGAAGCCTCCACCGCCAGGACCGCCAAAGCCACCCGGGCCGCCCGCCACCATGCCGCCGATCAGGCCCACCACGGCGTTGGCGATATCAGCCTGTGCGCCACCATTGCGTTGCGCATTGGCGATGGCGTCCTGGATGCGTTCGCGCACCTCGTCCTCATTGAAGCCCGCCAGGCCGTTGCTGGTGCCGGCCTGACCTCGGATGGCGACGGAGTCGGAGCCGCTGCTGTCCGCCGCGCTGAGACCGCTGTTGGAAGGCAGCGCTATGCCCTCGGCTCCGCCACCGGCGGAGGCCACCTCAGTGTCAGCGTCGCCCGCACCGTTGGCCCGCAAGGATTGAAGGCCGCGTGTAAGCGCCTCTGTGTTGCCGCCCAGCAGGGTGGCAGCGGCGTCCTGCGTGCCCCCTGCCGCGGCTGTGCGCGCTGCCACACGCGAGGCAAGTTCCATGCGGAATGTGGCCGTGCCCGTGTGTTGTGTTGCGTTCAGCAATACCTCTGCCGTGGCAGGGGCGAACGCGGCAAACTCCGCACGAAGCACGTAACGGCCATTACGCGGGATCAAGAGCCGAAAGCTGCCGATGATGTCGGTTGCAGCGGCGTACTTGCGACCGGTCAGGGTGTTGGTGGCTGTGATGGTAACGCCTGGCAGCGGTACACCGGGAGGTGTTTTTCCATTGCTGTCCGCCACGGTTGCAGACAGGACCATACCCGTAACAGTGCCACCCTGTACCTCCGCCGCCTGAGCTGCTATCTGCTGCTGCGCGCCTCCTGTGACAGGAGCCACCTGCGGGGTGGGGGGTACTACAGCAGGGCTTGTCTGCGCGTGCACCGCCATGGCTGCTCCAGCCAGCGAGGCGGTCAGCGAAAGACGCTGCAGGGAACGGCGAGGGCGCAAGGAGGCTCCAGTCAGTCAAGGTAAGACAGCGATGTCTTGCTGGGTTTAAAGACGTAGCTGGTCCGCAGGATGTTTCGGATACCGCTTCGCACCTGCCGTAGTGCTGCGGCCCTTTGCTGCCTGTTGGCCAAAGACATGCTCGGATGTTTGTCATACCGAACGTTCTTCACTGTCTTACTGGCTAAACCTGGAACTGGCATAGTCTCGGTTCAGTTCCAAGGGAGATGGTAACAATGTGCCGTTTGGGTTTGCTGCTGCTTGTGCTCTGTTCAGTTCCTGGTCTGGGCGCACAGCGTCTGAACGTGGACGCGGTCGCGAAGCTGGTCGATGCAGCGTATGCAAATGGAACCTTCAGCGGCGTGGTCGTCGTCTCGCAGGGTGGAGACGTGCTGCTGGCAAAAGCCGTAGGCCAGTCGGATCGCGCGAAGAAGTCACCCATGCGGACCGACACCGTCTTTCGGCTCGCGTCGCTGACCAAGCAGGTGACCTCGCTGCTGATCATGCAGCAGGTAGCCGCGGGAACGTTGCGACTGGACGAGCGAGCGGGTGAGGTGCTGCCGTCGCTGGCACCGTCGACGGGGCGCGTCACGGTGGAGCAGTTGTTGCAGCACATCTCGGGCCTGCCTAATCCCAGCGAAGGACCGGAGAACATGGTGCCGCCTTTTTACAAGCAGGCCAGGGTCGGGGCTGACTACAACGCGACGACCGCGGCGGGCTTCTGTTCCGGCAAGCCCGTGCGCGATCCGGACGTAAAGTTTGAGTACAACAACTGCGATTACATCGTGCTGGGCGCGCTGCTGGAGAAGGTGACCGGCAAGTCCTTCGCGCAGCTTGTCCAGGAGAAGGTAACAGCGCCCCTGGGTCTCGAGAGCTGGGGCATCTTTACCGGCGACGGCACCCGCCCCGCAACGGCGAAGGCTTATACGGCAAAAGGCAAAGTGGACGAGCCGCAGAACCCCGCGACCTACGGCGCAGCGGGTGCGCTGTACGGCAATGCTCTGGATGTTGCACGCTGGGACGCGGCACTCTTGCAGCACAAGCTACTGTCCGCAAAGGAAACGGATCGCATGTTTCACGGTGATAACAACCTGGGTGGCGAAGCACTGGGATCGTGGAGCTACGACCTGCCCGGCACATCGCCCAAGCTGCACCTGGTGGAGCGGCAGGGCGATATCGGCTCCACGCGCCTGCTGAACCTGCTACTGCCCGAGTTCGACGGCAGCATCGTCATCGTCGCCAATACGGAAAAGGCTGACCTGTTCAACACCTATACCAAGCAGGGATTGGGTTACGCCCTGGTCAAGGCAGCTACGGGCCGCTGACGGTTAGCGTGGCGGCGGATCGACAGCGCCATCCGGCCCGGGCCGTCCCCGGCCGACGCCGCCAATCCGGCGCTCCATCACGTGGAGATCGGCGGGCACAAAGCTGCCTCCCTTGACGGCCCCGGTACCTGCAACCGTGTCACCCACCTTTACATCCAGCAGGGTAATCGCCTCGCCTGCATCGTTTCCCGGCGCATCCTCCCTGGCCGCACCGCCACGGCGACCACCCCCGCCGCCCATGCCCATGCCGCCCATCGCGCCCATGTCCAGGCCTGCGGCAGCCAGCGTCTGCTGGTTCATGCGTCCGCCGCGGTGGAGCGACGTGCTCTCGTCCAGCGTGATGACCTGCGAAACGCGATCGCTGCGCAGGATGGTCAGTTGCGTTTCGTTGATCGCGGTGATGCGGCCCACGATGTAGGTCTTGCCAAGGTTTGCCTTCGCTTTCGCGACTTCCGCGGCGCTCACATCCATCAGCATCAGGGCATGGACTTCGTGCTTGTCCGCGTCCGGCATGCCCATCGCGACCACTTCATCGCCGGTCTGGATTGCTGCGATGGTACCGGGCTGGCTGTCGCGGCGCACGCGCGTGTTGTCCGTGCTGATGACAGTCCACGTCTCGCCGCCCTCTGTCTTCAGCACGACGTTGGAGCCGCTGACCGCAGTCACGGTCCCGCGAATGCCGCCGCCACGCCTGCCGCCCTGGCCTCCACCCTGACCGCCGGAGCCGCGTCTTGTCTGTGCATCGGGTTGCGACTGCTGGTCGCCGCCGCTGGTCGCGTTTTGCGCAGGGGACAGGGTTGCGGAACCGGAGAGCAACACGGTACAGAGCAAGGCAGACTTCCAAAGTGAGCGATTCATCGTGGTTCCTCCGCGCGAAAGCCGCGTGTCTCTTCAGACGTGAAGTCCCGAAGAAAGACGCGGTCGGTGCCGGAAACAGGGCTTGGTACACTCGCTCTCACCCTCACAGGAGACCCATGGCTACCCTGACGCCACCACCGCCGACCTTTCGCCCCTTTGTGCCAGCGCATGAGACGCGGCCAGAGTTGACCTTTCGCGCCGTGTTCATTGGCGCGCTCTTCGGCATCCTGTTCGGCGCGGTGACGGTGTACGTTGGCCTGCGCGCCGGTCTTACGGTGGCGGCGTCCATACCGGTCTCGGTACTTTCGATCTCGATCCTGCGGGTGCTTGGCAGGTCGTCCATCCTGGAAAACAACATCGTCCAGACCACCGGCAATGCAGGGCAAAGCATTGCCAGCGGTGTCATCTTCACGCTGCCCGCGCTCATCTTCCTGGGCTTTGACCTGGAGTATGCACGCATCTTCGCACTGGCCCTGTTCGGCGGATGGATTGGCGTCCTGTTCATGATCCCGCTGCGGCGGCAGTTGATCGTGGAAGAGCACGGCACGCTTTTGTACCCCGAAGGCACGGCCTGCGCCGACGTGTTGATGGCGGGCGAGCGCGGCGGCGCGTTCGCGTCCAAGGTCTTCCTTGGGCTTGGTCTTGGTTCGCTCTACACACTCTTTCAGAATGACAACCTCTTTGGCCTGTGGCCCGCAACACCGACGAAGGACTTCGATCTGGGAGCGCAGCACCTGCTGAGAGGCGGCTCCGTCCGCGCCGATGCAACGCCGGAGTATCTGGGCGTGGGCTACATCATTGGCGTGCGCATCGCGGGCGTCATGCTGGCTGGCGGCGTGTTTAGCTGGCTGGTACTGATGCCGGCGATCTACTTCTTCGGCTCGCACCTGTCGGCCCCGCTGTATCCCGGCACCACCTTGATTCGCGATATGAGTCCCAGCGACCTGTGGCGCACTTACATCCGGCCCATGGGCGCGGGGGCCGTGGCCGCGGCGGGCTGTCTGACGCTGCTGCGCACGCTCCCTACTATCGCGGGAGCGCTGACCGGGTCGTTCCGCGCGAAAAAGAATGTCGCGTCCACAACGGCTGACACAGCCGACCATGTTGCACGCACATCGCGTGACCTGCCAAACAGCTTCGTCTATGGCGGATCGGCCCTGCTGATCGTTTTGATGTGGGCTTTCCTGCAGTTCAAACCCGTCCCTGGCGCGCAGGTGGGAGCGCTGGCAAACTTGGCCGCTACGCTGCTGATCATGGTCTTCGGGTTTCTGTTCGTCACGGTCAGCTCACGCATCGTCGGAATTGTGGGCTCGTCCGCCAGCCCGGTCAGCGGCATGACGATTGCGACCTTGATGGCGACTGCAGCCATCTTCCTGGTCAAAGGCTGGACGGCACCCGCCTTTGGCGCGCTGGCCATCACCATCGGCGGCGTGGTCTGCATTGCTGCGGCCAACAGCGGCGACACCGCGCAGGACCTGAAGACCGGCTACCTCATCGGTGCAACACCGTGGAAGACGCAGCTTGCCGTCATGATCGGCGTGGTGGTCAGCACGTTTGTCATCGGGCTGACGCTGAACGTGATGAATACCGGCCTGGAGGAGTTCCGCCCTATCCCGCACCACGTGCGGCTCAATCTTGCGAACCCGCCCGAAGGCGTGCATGACCTGGGCAGGTTCTCGCGGTCGCATGTCCACCTCACCATTCCAGAAGGACTCTTCGATGGCACGCAGGACCGCGTCTTCAGCACCGACATCAACAATGCCAACAGCTACCGCCTGGTGAACAGCATCGGCTCCTCTACGCTGGAGGACGGCAAGTATCTCTACAACCCGCAGACCGGCACCTTGGATATTCAGTGGGTGCAGGGCATCGGCAGCGAGAAGGCCGCCGCACCGCAGGGCCGGCTGATGGCGACGGTGATCAATGGCATCCTGAGCAGGAAGCTGCCTTGGTCGCTGGTGCTGCTGGGTGTGGCGCTGGTGTTGGCGGTGGAACTGCTGGGCGTGCGCTCGCTGACGCTGGCCGTGGGCGCGTACCTGTCCATTGCAACGACGCTGGCTATCTTCGTGGGAGGCGTGGTGCGATGGATGGCCGACGCCGCCATCGTGAAGGCTCGCGCACGCGACCGCGCCAAGCTTTCCGCTGACGCGCTGGCCTTGGCACCGCCTGGTGCTGTTGTGGCTGTTCTAAGTGAAGACGAGCTGCTGGGCGGCAATGTCGCCGGCCTGCTGCAAAGCGGTGGTTTCCCACAGGACCAGCAGGCAGCTGCACTGACCGGCAACGAAGCCCTCACCGACCTGGACAACGACGAGATCAGCCCCGGCTCGCTCTTCGCCAGCGGACTCATTGCGGCAGGCGGCATCATGGGCCTGCTGGGCGTAGCCATCCGGCTGTACGAGTCGGCCACGGAACGGACCATGCCACGCTTCAGCGAACACAACCCGCTGCACCATGACCTGATCAGCGTGCTGATGTTCGCCCTGCTTGCCTTCGCACTGTACTACTTCGCGAAGAAGCCGATGGAGACGAAGTGAACTCCGCGCCCTGGTTTATCCAGCATTGGACAGGCCTGAAAGATTTTGCCACCCTCACTGTGGTCACGGTCAGCGCTGCGGTCGGCTTGTTCACCTATGTCCGCAGCGTGAGGACCCGACGCGCGGAGTCGCTGATTGCACTGCACAAGAGCTTCTTTGTAGACGGAACGTATACCGTGGTACGGGAGAGCCTGGACGACGACACGGAGAAGGGATACGCCGCGCGCGAAGCGATGGTTGCGCCGCCTGGACCTGGTCCGGATCTGATCAACTTCCTGAACTTCTTTGAGCTTGTCGCCTACTTCGAAAAGCTGCACGCCTATCGGCAGAAGGATATTAAAGCGCTGCTGGGTTATTACCTTCGCCTGCTGAAGCGTTCGGGTCCGGTATACCACTACATTTGCGATCAGAAAACGATTTCGAACACCTGAACGACCTGCTTGCTAAACTTGACACATGACACCGGGCCTGTTCGTCTACGGCACGCTCCATCCAGACCGCGCGCCCGAAGAGATCCGCGACATCGTCCAGCAGATGACGCTGGTCGGCAATGGGACCATCTCAGGCGAAGTACACGACCTTGGCGAGTACCCCGCACTCGCGCCGAAAGGCCAGCGTAAGCCTGTTCGCGGCTCGTTATTTGCACTGCCTGACAGCCCCGATGCACTGCGCAAGCTGGACGCCTATGAAGAGTTCGATCCACAGCAGCCCAAAACAAGCCTGTTCCGCCGCCGCAAGCGGGTCGTAACGCTTTCGGACGGTCGCAAAGAGCGTCACTGGGTGTACGTTTACAACCGGGAGTTGCCGGCGGCCAGCTGAGCGCGGGATCTCCGTTGGAGATGCATTGAACGACGTACGAGACCTGTTTCGCCGCACCAGCCTGGTATTTGCAAAATACCCCCTGCTATGGCTGCCTTTGGTGCTGGCTGATGTGCTGCGCACGCTGTTGCAGTGGTTTTCGCAGCCGCTGACACGCGCCGCGCTGCTGGTCGCCGCACCACGATCGGCCATTGGGGGCGGCGTCGCCGGTCCACCCGCGCCTTGGAAAATAAACCTGATCGGCGGCGGCATCGGCTTTTTGTCGATCGCACTCGGTATCCTCTTGCTGCTGTACGCGCTGGGCATCGTGGCAAGGGCGCTGCAACCCGGTGCCGATCTGCGCAGGCAGCAGCCGGAACTACACTTCCAGATACCGAATGGCCTGGGTGTCGTGTGGCTGCAGGTATCAGGTCTGGCTGCCCTGTTCTTCCTGCTTTCAGCAGAATTCGTCAGCGCGGTCGTGGTGCCATGGGCGGCTCGTTTGCACATGAAACCTGGGCTGGTGCAGACGTTGATTCTTGGCTTTGTGCTGCCTGTGCTGCTGATCACTCTGTACTTCGCAGTTGGTCCACTGCGCCGATTTGTATTGCGTGTACAGTCGCAGCCTGAAGCACGGCAAGGTGCGCGCCTGCCGTACTTTTTTCTGCTGACCGCCGTTGCACTCTTCAGCAGTCTGGCCGCATTCGGCATCGGGTACCTTACGCGGCGCAGCATGCCCACAGGTGGCGTGACACAATCGCTGTCGCTGTTGACCCTGCAGATTCTGATCTCGGTGGTGACCGCGTTCCCCTACGCGTATGCCATGACGGGCCTGTCGCTCTCACCGGAAGAGTCCGCTGCTGTCGAGCCCATCGCTGAGTAAACATGCGTCATCCTGAGCGGAGAACGCAATCGCAAGACCTGCTTTCTTTCAACCGAACAATCGAAACGGAAGCAGGTTGCTCACGTTAGTTGCGCCTAGAACGGTAACAAGTACAGGGTTCTGCGGAAGAACGACGCTGCTGTCTACCTGCGAACCGACAGGAACGCCAACAGCAGCGCCACCATGCCGATCACGATCAGCGCAAGCAGCGCACCGATGAAGTAAGCCGCGCGGCGCTCGCCCTCAGGCCCCGGCTGAGTAATGCCGAAGGTATTGATGAAAGCGCGCGCGATCAGCAGCAGGAATCCCATGCTTGTCAGTGTCCCACGCGTTGGGCTGCTCGCTAGACGGGTTGTTTTGCAGCAGCGTCCGGTTTCGCAAGGTCGCAGGCACGCCACAGGTACCAACTGGCGACGGAACACCATGGGTGCCACTTCCGTGCCCGCTTATCCATCTCGGCGGGTTTCGGCAGATCGGAGGGTGTGACTTTGTCCGTCGGCTTCAGCTTGCCAAAGGTAAGCGCAAAACCTTTGCGCACGCCGTAGTCGCTGGTGGGCAAAACGTCCGGCCGTCCCAGGCGGAAGATCAGCATCATCTCCACCGTCCATCGGCCGATGCCGCGCACTTGCGTTAGGTGTTCGATGATCGCTTCGTCACTCATGCGCCGGATGCGTTGAAGTGAGGGCACCGTTCCGTCGATGGTCTTGGCTGCCAGGTCGCGCAGAGCCAGCGTCTTGTTGGCCGATAACCCCGCAGACCGCAGCTGGACAGTGGGGCACTCCAGCAGGTGTTCCGGCGAGGGATGTATGCCGATGCCGCAGACACCCTCAAAGCCCTCAAGCATGCGCCTGTGAATGGCTGCTGCTGCCTTGCCATGCAACTGCTGGTAGATGATCGATTCTGCCAGCGACTCAAATGGCGAAAGTGTGCCGGCAATGCGCAGGCGAAACGGCCCTGCGCGTTTGATCAGGCGGCCCAACTTCGCGTCCGCCGTCGACAGCACCGCGACTGCTTCCTCATCACTGTAGGCGGGTTTGCGAGTGGCGGTCGGGCGGGGCATTACTGGTAGTTATACCTGCGCGCTTCTCCCTGTTTGAGGAGTGATCAAGGTACTTTTGCTGCAACAGAGCAGCCGCGCGAGACTACCTTGCCAGGCGGTGTTCGCTCCTCCGAAACTCGGACCGAATAGGACGCAATTTACAAGGAGATACACCCGCGAGAAGGTAGATATTGTGGTTGTTCCCAGACAGCAGCAGGCATAGGTACGAGATATTGTGCCGCATGTTTACAGGCAGGGTTCGATTATCGAAGTCGCACAAAGCAAAGTAGCTTGAGACGCTGGAAGTCGCGAATATGGCGTACTTCACGCTGATATATTGACTGAGTCAACTGGAATAAGACGCTGCTAGTGAAGAGAAGAAGCGCACAGACCGGAAGAATTCAGCAAGGTTCTTCTGAGGGTTGACAACAGTAGTACCACTCACGGAGACGGTTTTCCGGCCGCCCTCCGACGGACAAGAGGAAGCAGGACGCACTCATGGCGCAAGTATTTGACCGCAGTTCGAACGCTTTGGCCCGCGCCGCACTGGTGCTTACGGGTCTGATCGTGGTCGCACTGGGCGTAGCGTTGAACCAATTGCAGCGCTCCCCGTGGGTCACAAAGCAGGGCCAGCGGGCCGACCAGCCGGTGCCTTTTTCGCACCGCCACCACGTTCAGGGCCTTGGAATTCAGTGCCAGTACTGCCATGTTTCGGTGGAAAAGTCGGCTTATTCTGGTATTCCACCAACGAAGACCTGCATGAACTGCCATGCACAAATTTGGACCAACGCTGCCATGCTGGAGCCGGTCCGCCACTCCTGGGCGACGGGTGAGTCCATCAAATGGGTCCGCGTGCATGACCTGCCGGATTACGTGTATTTCAACCACTCCATTCACGTGAATAAGGGCATAGGGTGCGCCAGCTGCCACGGCCGCGTCGACGAGATGCCCATCATGTACATGGAAAATTCACTGCA
>CAXTFT010000045.1:21849-23477 GCA_964243585.1 uncultured Terriglobus sp. | reverse complement strand
TGCGCGCGTGGAAGCATGACACGTCCCAACGGTGCGTCATGCCCGGGCGTTCCGTGGCACTCTGCGCACTGTGCGCGGTAGGTGCGCGCGCCGCTCTCGAAGACTTCTTCACTGGCCGGAAAGGGAGCAGATTTCGCCTCGGAGCGGGTTCGTGCCTTCAGCGGGATGGGTGTGAGCAGCGGTTCCCATATTGCAGCCTTGTCGGTCACGGCGACAGGTGGGTGGCCGAAGTAGAAGTAAGCCGCAAGACTCAGCAGGGTAAGGGCAACGCCGGCAACCAGGCCGGCCAGCACGTTGCCAAAGCTGCTGCCTCGCTGTCGCGATGGGGATCGTCTTCGCCCCGGGTTTGAACCTTTTGCCATCAAGTGCCTGCCTTGTCTCTCATTGCCCATGCATCCCTAACCTGCGCATGCGGCTTCCCGGGTGTTCTAATGGTGCATGCGTGTTCCGGCCCAAGCGGTGGGGCACCGACGAGCCATGCAAACAAGCTTCCGTTTTCAACGTAGCAAGCGTGCTGGCCATTGAGGAGTATTGGTTGATGTTCCGTTTTGCCGCACCGGCGCGCCACGCGCTTTTGTCCATGGCCGCGTTGCTCACAGTAGCCACAAATGCCTTTGCTCAGACAGCGCCATCCACTGCTCCCGCCCCGGGCAGCGTCAGTCGTCGCATCCGCGCAAACCGCCAGGCACGCGTCCAGCGCAACATTCTGGACACGTACTCGCATCGTTACGAAATCGCCGGCGGCGGCGGCTTTCTGCGTTTCCGCACGGGTGAGTTTCTGCAAAAGATCTCGCAGATAAACTTCTTCATGACTGGCGCCTACGCGCTCAACCCGCAACTCTCCATCGTGGGTGACGTACGCGGCATGTACGGTCGTGCCAACATTCCCAACCTGTTTGTCAAGAACAACGTTTTTAGCCCGAATATCAGCGAGTACACCTTCATGGCTGGGCCGCAGTACCGCTTCTATGCCAAGGAAAAGTATTCGATCAGCGCCTCCGCAACTGGCGGCGTGGCGCTTAGCAAGTTCGGTGGAGACGCCAAGGGCTTGCGCTCGGAGGACCTGGGCATGTGGCCTGATTCGAACTACAAGCCTGCATTTGCCGTCAACGTGATGGCTGACTACAACATCTACAACAATCTTGCCGTTCGCGTGCAGCCAACCTACCTGGGTACGACCTTTGGCGACAAGCTGCAGAATAACCTGGGTGTGCAGTTCGGTGTCGTGTACCGGCTTGGACGTCAGAAGTAGCCGCTACGTGCGGTCGGGTAGTCGTGGCTCCGTCATCGCACGCGCATCCAGGATGCTGTTGATCTGCTCCAAGGTTAGCAACTGCTCATAGCGCACAATGTCGATGATGGAGTGCCCGGTTGCAACAGATTTTTTCACCACCTGTGCGGCACGTGCATACCCAATGTAAGGGTTGAGCGCGGTCGCAAGCGATACCGTGGATTGGGCATAGAACGCACAGCGATCCGCGTTTGCAGTAATGCCTCGAACGCAGCGCTGGTCCAGTTCGCGCAGGGTGTTCGTCAGAATTGTGACGGACTGCAGTACGTTGTGTGCCATGGTTGGCATCATGACGTTCAACTCAAAGGTGCTGCCGAACCCCCCGCTCCAGGCGATC
>CAXTFT010000045.1:3791-21839 GCA_964243585.1 uncultured Terriglobus sp. | reverse complement strand
TCAAGCTGTCCCGCCTGTACTGCCATGGCCACCGCCGCATCGTTGCCCACAACCTGAAAGCCGACCATCGCCACAAGCTCCGGCAGCACTGGATTCACCTTGCCCGGCATGATGGACGACCCTGGCTGCAGGCCCGGCAAGTCGATTTCACGAAAGCCCGTGTTCGGCCCGGACGATAGCAGCCGTAGATCATTGGAGATGCGGATCACTTCCAGCGCAAGTGTGCGCAGCGCTGCGGACACCGTCGCCATGGGAGCGCATGACTGCATGGCGTAGCGCATATCCTCTGCCGCGGTAAACGGCTCGCCGCTCAACTCCGCCAGATAGTGGATGGCCTGGAAGCGGTACTGCGGATGCGTGTTGATGCCGGTACCAACTGCTGATCCGCCAAGCCCAAGTTCGCATAGGGTCGATGCAGCAGTTTCGATGCCGGCATGTGCGCGACGTATGGCCACGGCGTATGCCGCAAACTCCTGTCCCAGGCGGATGGGTACCGCATCCTGCATGTGGGTGCGGGCCGACTTCAGGATGCCATCGAATTGCTCTGCTTTCGAAGCCAGGCCCTCTGCCAGCGAGTGGAGTACAGGGTAAAGGTCACGCAGTGCAAGCAGGGAAGCCAGTCGCATCGCCGCTGGAAATACGTCGTTGGTGCTTTGCCCTTAGTTGACCTGGTCGTTCGGGTGCACCAGCTTGTAGTTGCCCGGTTCACCGCCGAGAATCTGCTCCGCACGGTTGGCCAGCACCTCGTTTGCATTCATGTGGAACGAAACACCGGCGCCTGCCTGGAAAACATCCACCACGAAATGCTCGGAGTGCCCGCCCTGGATGACCTCATTCGCGGCCTGCACAATGGCATTTGCCTGCGCTGGCGTAATCATGCCCAGCTCGCCGTTCGTCTTTGCCGCAGCCAGCTTGATCATTGCGGTCGCCCGGATGAGGAACGGACTTGCGCGCAGGCCGCTGATGGGAAAGTTTTCAACTGCCCGTGCCGTCTGCGCTCCGTACAGCGCATCGAGCGGAACTTCCACAAACCCAAGTGAATCCTTCTCCTGCCGCATATCCTGCATCACTCGTCCTCCCTCCATCTAGGATGGCGAACGAACCCTGCCGGACCCGCGCTGCGCGCGTTACAATCGCTGCTATGTTGGACACAATGCACATCCAGCCCTCTAAAATCGTGCGCGCGGCGTGTACCGTCGGCGTGGTCATCGCGGCCTCTGCCATTCTCAGCAGCCCCCTACGGGCGCAGGTGACCGGGCCAAACGGTAACGGCGGACCCGAGACCAAGCTGAACCTGAGCGGCCTGGGTGGCAGCAGCAACAACACGCCTAAAGCGCCGGCTCAGCGGGTGCTGCAGGGCGTTGTGCAGGACAAGGACGGGACGCCCATAAAGGGCGCAACCGTCTACCTGAAGGACGACCGCTCCGCAAAGGTACGCAGCATGACCGCGGACGAAAAGGGCGCGTTCCGCTTTGTGCAGCTTTCCCGCACTGTGGAGTACGAGATCTGGGCCACCGCGCAGGAAAAGAAGAGCCCGACCAAATCCGTCACCTCGTTTGAAACGCGTGATGACATCACACGCAATCTGAAGATCGAATAACACCCTCTGCTCCCTGGAGAAGCCATGGCTTCCAACGCGACACTTCCGTCTCTTCGCATCCCCGTGGGTGAATACCTCGGCTCGGTTTACCGGCCGGATGTTGACTACGTTGACGGCGAACTCGAGGAGCGAAATGTGGGTGAGATTGATCATGCGCTTTTACAGAAGATGATTCTGCTGGCGCTTACAGCGCTCGAGGAGCAGGGCCATATTCTCGCGCTGCAAGAGACGCGTGTGCAGGCCGGTGCAACCCGTTTTCGCGTGCCGGATGTCTGCGTCATCCCTGCGGACCGCATTCCCAAGAAGATCATCCACGAAGCTCCGCTACTCTGCGTTGAGGTACTTTCGCCGCGTGACAGCGTCATGCGCATGCACAGGCGCTGCATGGATTTCATTCGGATGGGTGTAGCGCAGGTTTGGATCTTCGATCCGGACGCGGAGACCGCCTATGTCATGCAGGGTGAAAGCATCGTCGAGCAGAAATCGGGCATGCTGGAAGTGGATGGAACAGGTATCAATCTAAACATCGATGCGGTGTTTGAAGCGGCGCGTAGGCGTAGGCGGCCACGCCCATAGCAGAGAGACAGAGCATTTCTGCCTGCTGTATGTACTGGCATCACCCATCCACGGCTAAGGTGTGGGCCCGAATACCGCAATTTACAATAGACCTGCAATGACCGAGATCAGGCAGGAAGACTTCATCAGCAGCGTGGCCGACGCGCTGCAGTACATCAGCTACTACCATCCCGCCGACTACATTAAAAATCTCGCCCGCGCGTATGACCTGGAAGAGTCCGTTGCAGCCAAGGATGCGATTGCACAGATCCTGATCAACAGCCGCATGTGCGCGGAAGGCCATAGGCCCATTTGCCAGGACACCGGCATTGTCACGATCTTTCTGAAGATCGGCATGGGTGTGCATTTTGCCGATGTCACCATGGACCTGCAGGGCATGTGCGATGAAGGGGTTCGCCGGGCCTACAACCACCCGGATAACCGCCTGCGTGCCAGCGTGCTGGCCGACCCCGCGTTCAGTCGCCGCAACACCAAAGACAACACGCCGTCGTGCGTAGTGACCGAACTTGTCACCGGCAACGGTGTTGACGTGACCGTCGCGGCAAAGGGCGGCGGCAGTGAAGCCAAGTCGAAGTTTGCCATGCTCAATCCGTCCGACTCGGTGGTCGACTGGGTGATGAAGATGGTGCCGCAGATGGGTGCGGGCTGGTGCCCGCCGGGCATGCTCGGCATTGGCATTGGGGGCACGGCAGAGAAGGCGATGCTGCTGGCAAAGCAAAGCCTGATGGGCCCCATCGACATGCAGGAGCTGATTACACGCGGACCCGCGAATAAGATCGAAGAACTCCGCATCGAGCTCTATCGTAAGGTGAATGCTCTCGGTATCGGAGCGCAGGGCCTTGGCGGCCTGACCACCGTGCTGGATGTGAAAATCTTTGACGCTCCCACGCACGCGGCAAACCTGCCGGTCGCAATGATCCCAAATTGCGCGGCCACCCGCCACGTCCATTTTCATCTGGATGGCAGCGGTCCCGCCGTGCTGGAAGCGCCCTCACTCGCCGATTGGCCAGAGCTTACCTATAACCCCATGAACGCCCGCCGCGTAAACCTGGACACGGTAACGCGCGCGGATGTCGCCACGTGGAAAGCGGGAGAGGTTGTGCTGCTGAACGGCAGACTGCTCACCGGTCGCGACGCCGCGCACAAGCGCATGACCGACATGCTGAACCGCGGGGAGAAGCTGCCTGTCGACTTCACCGACCGCTTTATCTACTACGTCGGCCCGGTCGATCCGGTGCGCCAGGAAGTTGTCGGACCCGCCGGTCCAACAACTGCCACCCGGATGGATAAGTTCACGCGGCAGATGCTTGAGGCCACGCACCTGCTAGGCATGGTCGGTAAGAGCGAGCGCGGGGATGCAGCCATTGAGGCCATCCGCGACAACGGCGCGGTGTACCTGATGGCAGTAGGCGGCGCTGCCTACCTCGTGTCCAAGGCGATCAAGGCGTCACGTGTACTCGCGTTTGAAGACCTCGGAATGGAAGCAATCTATGAGTTCGAAGTAGTAGACATGCCGGTGACAGTGGCCGTCAGCGCGGACGGTACCAGCGTACACAAGACAGGTCCGGCAGAGTGGTCCGCTAAGATAGCCGCCGGCCAAAGCCTGGCCGGCGTGCCCATCCTGCAATAACACCGTGGCCTAGAAACTGGCCGGCTTTTCCCAGTCGCTGAAGACAAACTCTTCCAGGGCCTTGCGCTTGCGTGGGGCCTTTTCGTCTTCTTTGTAGTTGTCAGGAACGTGATTCGGATCGCCGGCGTAACCCAGCGCCCATACCGCGCCCGCATCAAAGTCGTTAGGAACGCCGAAGAATGCGCGCAGCGTTTCCTTGTCAAAGCCGCCCATGCCGTGCGTGTGCAGACCCAGCGCCTGTGCCTGCAACGAGAGATTGGCGCATGCCGCACCGGTGTCGTGCAAACCATAGGCATCTGGTGTCCCGTTGTGGCTGAAGGTCTTCTTGCCGAAGGTGGCGTACAGCACGGGTGCCGTGCCTGCCCATGCCTGGTTAGGCGGCACCAGTGAATCGAATATCTTTTTGTAGGTCTCGTCGCCTTTTCGGCCAACCAGAAAGCGCCATGGCTGCTCGTTGTAGCTGGAGGATGCCCACGCCGCGGCGGTAAAAATTGTTTTTAGATCGTCGGCCGAGACCGGCTGGTCAGAAAAGGAGCGCGGACTCCATCGGCTAAGGATAAGTTCGTGGACAGGGACGTTTGTCTGTGCGCGTTTCACGTGATCGATCGTGTTGCTCTCGGGCATCTTCAGCAGTTCCTCTGCGGCGTTGCTTGAACCGCATCCATACGGATGCATCATGGCTGCTTCCCGATGCGGACCTGCGGTGCTGATTGGCGTAACGCGAAGCATGCCCAAATGCGTTTCAAACACCGTACAGGTCGCGCGCCATGATTCAATAAAGAGATGGACAGGTTGGGTAAAGACGGTTCGTTCGATGTGCTGGTGATCGGTGCTGGGCCAACCGGGCTTGCCTGCGCCATTGATGCACAGAACGCGGGCTTTCGCGTGGTCCTGGTTGACAAGGGCTGCCTGTGCAACTCGCTGTTTCACTACCCGGCGCACATGACATTTTTTACCACGCCGGAACTGCTTGAAATCGGCAACATGCCCTTCAGCAGTCCAAATCAAAAGCCAACCCGCAGTGAAGCCCTGGAGTACTACCGCAAGGTCGCCGACCACTACAGCCTGGATGTGCGCCAGTACCACCTGGTGGAAGGCGTAAAGGGCAGTGATGGTGATTTTGCCGTACTTACGAAAGACCGTTTCGGTCGCATGCAGACCTTCCAGGCAAGGAAGCTGATTGTCAGCACGGGCTACTACGACCTGCCAAACTACCTTGGGATACCCGGCGAAGATCTCAGCAAGGTGCAGCATTACTATAACGAACCGCATCCTTATTTCGGCCTCAACGTACTCGTCATCGGAGGCAAGAACTCCGCTGCAATCGCGGCGCTTGATCTATGGCGGCATGGCGCCAAGGTGACGCTGGTGCACCGTGGCGGCGAGATGCATTCCCACGTAAAGTACTGGATTCTGCCCGATATCAACAACCGATTCAAGAACGGTGAGGTGACCGGCTACTTCAATTCCACCGTGAAGCAGATCACCGAAGATACAGTGACGCTGCAGACACCCGCAGGCGAGCAGGTACTGCCGAACGATTTTGTATTTGCGCTGACCGGCTACCATCCCGACTTCAGCTTTCTTGAGTGCCTGGGCATTACGCTGGATGCGCAGAACGACCGCTGCCCACAGTGCGATCCACAGACCCTGGAATCCAACGTGCGTGGTATTTACCTGGCCGGAGTAATCGTGGCCGGCGAGCGGACAAACGAAATCTTTATCGAGAACGGACGCTTCCACGGCGCGCTCATCGCACAGGACCTGGCGAAAAAACTGGAGGAGGCCCGCGAAGACGTGGCTCCCGAGCTGGAAATGACAACATCCTGACGCAGACCGGGTGGGTGACGTAGACCATGCGCTTTGTTCCACGAACCATTCTGGGTCAGCTGATTACCGGCTCGGTGCTCGTCCAGACGGTGGTTTTCGGTGCCTTCTTCTGGCTCAGTATTCGGCACGATTTCCGTGATATGCGGCAGCACGACCGCCTGCGCCTCATGCGACAGACGGGCACAATTGCAGACATTCTTGCCGAACCCCTTGCAACGTCGAACGTCGACATGCTGGACCACATCATGCGTGCCGTGCCGATCAGCATCACCATCAGCAGCATCCGTGTCACTGACAGCCAGGGCAAAACCGTGCGGACTACAGGCACGGGACTGGCGGCAACCCTGAACCGACAGGAACGCAGCCTGCTGCCTGAGTTGCTGCAGCATACCGGTTACCACCTGGAACAGGGAGCGGGCGGGACAGACCAGGGCGTGCAAGCCATCGTCGCGGATGGTGCCGTGCTTGGAATCGTCTGGATTACCCCGGATACAAGCGTCACCCGGCTCTTTCCCCTCAAAGACCTGGAGAACCTGACTACCTACGCCATCTGCGCGCTGCTTGGAAACCTGCTGCTGGTCTGGTGGTTGTCCGCCTCCATGGCCCAGCCCCTGCGGCATCTTCGCCTGGCTACGCAGCGGGTGCGGAACAATCCCAATGACCTTTCTGCCTTTCCCTTGCCCGCAATCGCACAGAACGAGGTCGGGGAACTGCAGGCCAGCTTCAACGCCATGGTGAACGAGATTGCGCTCCAGCGCAGAGGCACGCAGCAGACGCTGAAACTACTTGACTCTATGCTGGACAGTGCCCCGGTGGGCTTCGCCTTTTTTGACAGGAATTACCGCTTTGTACGTCTCAATCAGAATCTGGCCCATTTGAACGGCGTGCCGTTGCAGCATCACTTGGGTAAGCGTTACCGGGACCTGCTGCTGCCCCGTGCGTCTACTGATCTTGCCGACGAAACCGAAGACCTGCTTGCCGATGTGTTTCGCAACCGGACAGCGATTACTGACCACGAGATTTCAGGGGCCACACCGCGCGGCAATGAATTGCGCACATGGCAGACCACCCTGTTCCCGGTAGTGACGGCAGACGACGAGGTGCGCTGGGCGGGAATCATTGTCACAGACATTACCGAGCGCAAGCGTGCGGAAGAAGCTATGCGCCGCAGTGAACGTCTGGCTTCCGCAGGCCGCCTCGCTGCGTCGATCGCGCACGAGATCAACAACCCCCTGGAAAGCGTAACCAATCTGCTGTACCTGCTGCGTACAAGTACCTCGCTGAACGAAGAGGCACAGGAGTATGTTGCCATGGCGCAGTCCGAGTTGGGCCGGGTTGGTGAGATCACTCAGCAGACGCTCAAGTTCTATCGTCGCTCGACGTCGCCCATGGACGTGCGCTTCCCGGATATGCTGCGGTCTGTGTTGGTGTTGCATCAGGCGCGCATGCAATCCCCCCGTATTGAGGTGAAACTCCGGTTGAGCGACAGGGCTATCGCCTTTGGTTACCCGGGCGAACTGCGGCAGGTGTTTGCCAATCTGATGGGTAACGCCCTTGATGCCATGCCCGCGGGCGGCGTGCTGTACGTCAGGGCTCGTGCCGCCCGCCGCATGGGCAGGCCCGGTACGCGGATCACCGTGGCAGACACCGGTACCGGCATGTCTGAAGCTGTTCGCAGCCGCATTTTTCAGCCTTTCTTTACGACCAAAGAGGCCACTGGCACCGGTCTGGGGCTTTGGGTGAGCGCGGAGACTTTGGAGAAACATCGCGCGATATTGCTGGTTCGAAGCCGGGTCGCCAAGCATGCGGGAGATGCATGCGGCACGGTCTTTTCTATCTTTTTCCCCCAGGATGGTGTGCCGCGCGGCCCGGTCAGGGTTATTTCTGCCGCGCAGGCTTTGGCCGATCACATCCTCTAAGGAGCGTGTGCCGCAGCACCTATCCGATCACACGCCGGATGAAGCCCCGCGTTCCAACCCAGGTCAACAGGCCAAGGAAGAACGTCAGCATCAGCAGGATCATTGCGGGATGCATGTGGGGCAGCGTCGGGGTCAGCGCGGCGCGCAAACCTTCACTCATGTAGACGATGGGGTTGATCAGCACACCGATCTGCAACCAGTGAATCGCGCTGAGCGCACGCCAGGGGTAGTAGACGCAACCCAGAAATGTGATGGGCATAACAACCACGCCGAAGATCAGGCCGATCTGCTGCGGCTTGACGCCCGTGCCGATGGTAAGCCCGAGGGCGCCTGCCGTGAGCGACGCCAGCACCACCACTGCGATCAGGAAAGGCCAGCTGGTAACGTGCGCATACACCGGCGTGCTGGGGATGTAATACGCTAGTGGAAAGACCATGGCCGCCGCGATAATTGATTGCAGCGCGGAGAAGATGATCTTTTCGATGGCAACGAAGCTGGTCGGCAGCGGGCACATCACACGGTCGTCGATCTCGCGCGTGCTGCCGAAGTCAACGGCAAGCGGCAGCGCAACGGCGGCGATGCCGCTGAACATAATGGCTACGGCCATCAGGCCCGGCAGCAGAACGGTCGAGAAGTTCGCACCGGATGCGGACGCCATGTTCGCGGTTGGATTCATCGCTGCACCGTTCGACATGTGCGGCATGATGTACGTGAACACAAAGAGAAACAGCAGCGGATTCATCACGATGCGCACAAGAAATGGACCGATCTCGCGCCGCAGAACATGAAGGTCGCGAAGGAACAGGCCGGCGAAAGCGCGTGCGTATTGTGTCCGGGAGGATCCCGTCGAAGACGTGATCAGCGATTCGGTTGCCGGTGTGGCGATAACGGTGGACATGATGACGTTTGCTCCTGCGTGCTATTCGCGAAGATCCCGGCCTGTCAGGCGGATGAAGACGGTTTCCAGAGTCGGCTCGGTGATGCTCAGGTCGCTCAGGCCGTAGCTGCTGGCGGCGGAAACCACCTGGGGCAGCAGGCCGTCAGCGTTCTCAGCCATGACACGCAGGCCGCGCGGCGTCACCTCAACCGCGTTGACGTGTGGCAGTGCCCTGAGAACGGGCAGCAGGTTCTCCGCGGGTTCGCGCAGGTCAAGCTCATACAGTGTGTTGGCCCCGACCGAACTCTTCAGGGCGGCTGGCGTGTCCTCCACCAGGATCGAGCCGCCGTCCACAATGGCAACGCGATCGCATAGTTCGTCCGCCTCCTCCATGTAGTGCGTGGTCAGGACCACGGTAATACCCTCCGTGTGCAGGCGCTGCACGGCTTCCCACATGGCAATGCGGCTCTGGGGATCCAGACCGGCGGAGGGCTCATCAAGGAACAGCACCTTGGGCCTGTGCGCGATGGCGCGGGCAATCTGCACCCGCTGCGCTAGGCCACCGGACAGCTGCGCAGGGTAGGATCCGGCCCGCTCCGACAGGTGAAACTGATCCAGCAGCTCAGCTGTGCGTGCTTTCGCATCGGCCTTCGAAAAGCCGAAGTACAGGCAGTGAAACTGGATGTTCTCGGCAATGGTGCAGGCACGTTCCAGCGTGTTGTACTGCGGCACCACGCCCATGTAACGCCGGGCCTGAGATGGATTGCGCACAACGTCCACTCCCGCAATGTGGGCGATGCCCGCAGTGGGCAGAACTCGCGTGGTGCAGATAGAGATGGTGGTGGTTTTACCCGCACCGTTCGGACCGAGCAGACCGTAGATCTCGCCTTCGCGCACATCCAGGTCGATTCCCGCCAGCGCGGTCACGGGTGGCTTGCCGTCGTACACCTTGCGAAGCCCTCGCAGCGAAACAATGCCGCCGACCGAGTCTTTGCGGGCATGCAGCGCGCTGCCGCCTTCTACCATTGCCATGCTGCGATTCTACCGTGTGCCTTTACTGACTGGCTCAACGCTGTGTTTCCGGATCGACCTTGGTGCCATCGGTAATCGCATCCGATGGGGACAGCACAACCATGTCGCCCTGCCGCAGCCCCCCGAGTACCTCCGTATTTGAACCGAAGTCCCGGCCCAGGATGAGGTTGTGCATGTGCACCACGTGGTTTGCATCCACCACAAACGTCTGTGGGCCAGCCGTCCGGACAAATAGTGCATTCGCAGGGATCAGGACAGGCGGGGCGGCATTGCTGGTGGCAAATGTCACCGTAGCGAACATGCCAGGCAGGATTTTGCCGTCGGCATTCGGCAGGTCAACCTCTGCCAGCAGCGTACGTGACGTCGGGTCGATGGCGGCTGCGTTGCGCGTGACCTTGCCTGCGAAGGTCCGTCCCGGCAGTTCACGAAACTGAACCTGTGCCGTGCTGGCACCCATTACAGCGGGCGCGCTGGATTGCGGAACATTCGTAAAGACGCGAACGGTATCTGCCTGGCCGATGGTGAACAGCTGCGTTACCGAGTTCAGCGAACCTGCTGAAATCAGCGAACCCGTATCAATGCTGCGCGAAAGAACCACGCCGGCAAACGGTGCCGTAACACGTGAAAAGCTGGCCTGCTCCTCAAGGGACCGTACATTTGCCTCGCCTGCCGCGATGTTCGCGCGCGCCGCATTGACGGTGGCATCGTTCACACCAGCCTGCGCGGTGAACTGGTCTGCCGCGGCTTGCGAAATGACGCCTTCCTGTTGCAGTTGCTGATTTCGCGTGTTGTTCAAAGTGGCCAGGTGCGCATTGGCCTGTGCCTGGACCAGCTGTGCCTTCAGCTGCATCAGGGTGGCCTGCGCCTGGCTCAGCGACTGGCGTGTCTGCGGGTCTTCGATGGTTGCAAGAATCTGCCCTGCACGGACATGGTCGCCGATGTCAACATACCGCCTGGAAACATAACCGGAGGTGCGCGCAAAGATCGGCGTCTGCTGAAATGCCTGCACGGTGCCGGGAAGCTCCAGCTTCGACGAAAGCTGGCCTAACGAGATCTTTGTTACGACAACAGGCGGTGGACCCGCGTCCAGCCGTGCCTGGTCTACCAGCGACTCACGATGGCGTAGTTTCGGCAGCAGAAAGGCGATGCCCAGCAGGGCAAGCAGCAGAAAGGCCGCAAGTGCTGCCAAGTAGGCGCCGCGCGCGGTGGATTGTTGCGTCGCCGACGTGGCGCGAACGTCATGTTCCGAAGAGAGAACAGGCGGGTCGGTGTAGTTCTGGGCCATGCTTACGCGGCTCCTTGGGGCAGTGGGCGTTCCATGCGACAGAAACTCAGGGTGTGCCAGGTTTTACGCGTGCTCAAAAAATTCCTCCTGCTCGGTGGTTGCCTCCACTTGCATGGCAAGCGGAGGGGCCTTGCGCAACAGCGAGTAGAAGATAGGCACAATCAACAGCGTGGTCGCGGTTGCAACCAGCAGGCCGCCGATTACCGCGCGGCCCAGCGGTGCATTCTGTTCACCGCCCTCACCCATGCCAAGCGACATGGGCAGCATGCCTAGAATCATGGCAAGCGCGGTCATCAGCACGGGCCGCAGCCGTGTGAATCCCGCGGCGGCTGCGGCTTCCACACTGTTCATGCCAAGCGCCCTCTGATCGTTGGCAAACGTCACCATCAGGATGGAATTCGCCGTGGCCACGCCCACCGTCATAATCGCGCCCATCAGTGACGGCACAGAAAAGGTCGTACCGGTCAGAAACAGCATCCACAGGATGCCGCAGGCCGCACCAGGCAGCGCCATCAGGATGATGAAGGGATCCAGCCAGCTCTGAAAGTTCACCACCATCAGCAGGTACACCAGCAACACGGCAAAGATCATGCCAAGGCCAAGGCCGGTAAAGCTGTCTTCCATGCTCTTGACCTGACCGCGAACGGTAAGCGTTGCGCCCTTTGACAGCTTGCCGCTGGTGGGTGTGTAGCTCTTCAGAATCTTTTCGATGTCGGAGTAAACCCCGCCAAGGTCGCGCCCCTGCACATTGGCGAAGACGTCGTACACCGGCTGCACGTTGTAATGGTTGGTTATGCCAGGGCTGGCCACGTGTGAAATCTGGGCCACGTTCGACAAAAGCTGAGCCGCAGGCGCCACAGGTGTGCCGCTGGTGCCACCGGTCAGGCCGTTGTTGAAAGCACCGGCTGTTCCAGCCCCGATCGGCAGGCCGTTCAGGGCAGCGACAGAATCCATGCGGAAAGGCGGCACCATAACCACAACCGAATAGTTGACGCCGTTCTGCGGATTCAACCAGTAGTTCGGTGTGGCGGTTCCCGATCCCGAAAGCGCAAACAACATGCTGTTGGCTACGCTGGCCTCGGTCAGGTTGACCTGCTGTGCACGGGTGCGGTCCACGTTTACGCGTAGCTCCGGCGCATACACCACCTGGTGTACATGCACATCCACGGCTCCGGGCACCTTCGCCACGGCTTCACGGATAGCCTGCGCAGTCGCGTAGTTCTGCGCGGCAAGCCGGCCGCTGATCTGGATGTCGATCGGCGCGGGCAGGCCGAAATTTAAGATCTGATTGACAATATCCGACGCCTGAAAATAGAAGGTCGTCTCAGGAAATTTCTGCCGTAGCGCCGTTCGCAGCTTTTCCCGATACATGGCTGTCGGCTTATGGCCTTCTCCCAGTGAAACGAGGATCTCGCCATCCTGCACGTCTGACAGCGAACCATCGCCGAACGCCAGATTGAAGGTGCCGTTGGGCACGCCCATGTTGTCCAAAATGCCGGTGATCTCCTTCTGCGGAATCACCTGGCGGATCGCCTGTTCTACGTTCCCAATTACCGCCTCGGTCGCCTCAAGCCGCGTTCCCGGTGCTGTGCGCACGTGCAGCCGAAAGCTGCCTGCGTCCACGTCCGGGAAAAAGTCCCTTCCGATAAAGGGCAGGGTACATGCCGACAGCAAAATGAAGATGCCGAAGCAGGTCAATGTGAAGGTAGTATGCGTCAGCCCCCAGTCCAGTCCGCGCTGGTAGCGGCTGCGCAGCTTTTCAAACACGCGATTAAAGGCAAAGTGGGTGCGCCAGATGGATCCCAGCCCCCGGCGCTTCCGCTCGATCTCTGCCATCTCTGCGGCACTGAGTATGTGGTCGCCGTGCTCTGCCTCAGCCAATGCGTAAACATCCACTTCCTTCGCCAGAAGGAATTTGACCATGGTGGGTACCAGCGTTCGTGACAGCAGGTACGATGCCAGCATCGCGAACACTACCGCCATGCCCAGCGGTGTAAACAGGCTTTTCGCCGCGCCCGACAAGAAGACGACCGGCACAAAGACGATACAGATCGCAAGCGTAGACACAAACGCAGGCACGGCAATCTGCGCGGCGCCATCCAGAATGGCTGGTTCAATTTCCTTGCCGAGTCCAAGGTTTCGGTGAATGTTTTCGATCTCAACAGTCGCGTCATCCACCAGAATGCCGACCGCCAGACCAAGTCCGCCCAGCGTCATGGTGTTTAGCGTCTGTCCAAGCGCCTTCATGATGATGATCGACACCAGAATAGACAGCGGTATGGACACGGCAATGATGACCGTGGAGCGCCATGACCCAAGGAAGAGCAGGATCATCACGGCGGTCAGGCCCGCGGCAATCGCGGCCTCCTTGACGACGCCCTGCAGCGCAGCCTTTACGAATATGGACTGGTCAAACAGTATCTTGATGTCAGGCGCGGGTGCGGGCAGGTTCGCGATGATGCGCGGCAGAACCGCTTTGACCTTCTTCACGATGTCGAGCGTTGACGCCGAAGAAGCCTTCAGAATGGTCAGCAGAATAGCGCGGCGGCCGTCGAGTCGCACGATCGATTGCTGCGGTGCACTGCCTTCGTGCACCTGCGCCACGTCGCGCATGTAGATGGTCGCGCCGTTGATCTGCTTGATGGGAATGTCATTTAACGTGGTGACGACCTGCGGTGAGGCATTGGTGCGGACCACGTAATCACGATCGCCAATGCGGGCATCGCCAGCGGGCAGAATCAGGTTCTGAGCCGTGAGTGCGTTGACCACATCAGTTGGCGACAGGCCTTTCGCGTACAGCGCCATGGGGTCCAGATCGACTGCAATCTGCCGGGCGCGGCCCCCATAGGGCTGCGGAATTTGAGCACCCTGTACAGTCGCCAGTTGCGTACGGACGAATTGCGCTCCCAGGTCAAACAGGTCTGACTCGGAGAGCTGATTCGACGACATAATCGCCTGCAGAATGGGCACATTCGACGCCGAAAACTGCAGCACGAAGGGCGGTGTCGTGCCCTGCGGCATAATGCGGAGCACAGTCTGGTTCACCGCTGTGACCTCAGCCACGGCGGCTTCAATCTTCACGCCAGGCTGAAAAAAAATCTTGATCACGGAGACGCCGTTGACCGACTGCGACTCAAGATGCTCGATGTCGTTGACGGTGGTGGTCATGGCGCGCTCACTGATGGTGGTGAAGCGCTTCTCCATCTCGTCCGGGCTGGTGCCGGTGTAGCTCCAGACCACACTCACGACAGGAATGTCAATGGACGGAAAGATGTCGGTCGACATGGTCTCAATGGACACCACGCCCATGACAAGAATAAGCACGGCCATGACAACGAATGTGTAGGGGCGTCGAAGTGCAAGGCGGACGATCCACATGGCGGCTCAGCCTCCTAATATGCAGATTGCAACGTTGACGATCAAGCCTCGCGGACAATCGAGAGAGGCTCGTGAAAGGACCGTGGGCCGCCTTCTACTTACCGGTGAAAGGAGCTCCGGTACCGAGCAGGAACTCCCCACGCTACGTTGATTGTACGGTAGACGGAACGGCGCAGGTCCGGACGCGTAGAATCGCGACATGGCACGTGGCTGGGAAAAAGAAGATACGAATATGCCGGAGAAAACAGCACCGGCGACACCCGCGGTAGTCGCGGCAGAAGCGCGGCTTGCGGAGCGCGAACGCCAGCGAAAGCTGCAGGGGCTCCAGCTCCAGCGGGAGCGTGTTCTGTCTGAGCGGACCTCAAGCCCGCATCGGCGCTCAGCACTTGAGGCAGCGCTGCTTGAAATAGAAGAGCAACTGTCGCAGCTTGGCTGGACCATCCACATCTGACGAGCGCTTCCGGAAGCTTTCCCCTGCTCCTGTAAACTGGCGAAACGCCCTTGGAGCCAGTTCGAACCATGCCTGCTGTTGCTGAAGCCACGGAATTGCATACGACGCCTGATTCGCACAGAAGGGCGATGACGTTTCAGGAACTGCTGTTTGCCCTGCAACGCTTCTGGGCCGAACGCGGCTGCGTCCTGCAGCAGCCCTACGACATTGAGGTTGGCGCAGGCACCATGTCGCCCGACACCTTTCTGCGCGTGCTGGGGCCTAAGCCGGTGCGTATCGCCTATGCGCAGCCTTCACGCCGCCCTGCAGACGGCAGATACGGCGACAATCCAAACCGGCTCTACAAGCATACCCAGTTTCAGGTGGTCCTGAAGCCGCCTCCGGCAAACATCCAGGACCTGTACCTGCAGAGCCTCGAGGCGATCGGTATCCAGCCTGCCGAACACGACATCAAGTTCGAAGAGGACAACTGGGAGTGGCCCGTCGGCGGAGCCTGGGGTGTCGGCTGGCAGGTCATGATGGACGGCCAGGAAATCACGCAGTTTACTTACTTCCAGCAGTGCGGCGGCCTGGACCTCGACCCCATCTCGGGCGAGATCACCTACGGTCTGGAACGTCTGACCCAGTTTCTGCAGGACGCCGACTCCATCTACGACATCGCCTGGTCCCGCGATCCGGATACCGGCGCTGTGATCACCTACGGCGACATGCGGCTGCCGGAAGAGCAGCAACTGTCTGCGTACAGCTTCGATTGGGCCGCTATTGAGCGCCTTTGGGAGCACCTAAATGCCTATGAAGCGGAGTGTTTAGCACTGCTTGCGGTGCAAAAAATGCTTCCGGAAGACGCAGGAAGCGTGCAAATACGTCGTTTTCCCGTGCTGGGAGCGTATGAACTGGCACTCAAATGCTCACATCTGTTCAACCTGCTGGATGCGCGCGGCGCCATCTCGGTAACGGAGCGCGTTGGAGTCATGGCACGCATTCGAACCCTGATTGTGGGAGTCGCGAAGGCCTACGCGGATCAGGGTGAACGAGTCGTTGCAGCTGAAGCCGCCGAGAGAGTTACTGCAGAGAGGACGCTCGCTGCAACGAGAACTGATTCCTTCGAGTCAAGAGATGTCTGATTTCCTCTTTGAGATTGGCCTGGAAGAAGTGCCGGCCCGTATGCTGGCGGCGGCTGAAGCTGAGCTTGCGCGCCGGATGATAAACCTTCTTAACCGTGAGCGGTTGCTCGGCGAAGTGCATTCGGTTGAATCGTACTCAAGCCCGCGCAGGCTTGCGGTGTTGGTGCATGGAGTGCTGCTCCAGCAGGCTGACGCCGAAGAAGAGTTGCTGGGACCGCCCGTGAAAGCAGCCTATAAGGATGGCAAGCCGACCGCTGCCGCAGAGGCGTTTGCGAAAAAGGCTGGGGTGTTACTGGAGGCGCTTCGAACCGTCACCAACACCAAAGGCGAGTACCTTGCAGCTACCGCGAAGCGCAAGGGACGCACCTTCGCGGAGATCGTCACAGAGAATCTGCCGGCAGAGATCGCCGCAATCTACTGGGCTAAAAGTATGTACTGGCGCGCGGGCAAACCGGAACGCTTTGTGCGACCGGTGCAATGGCTGGTCGCGCTGCTGGATGACTCTTTTCTACCGCTGGAGTGGGCGGGCCGCACCGCGAATCGCATCACCTATGGCCATCGTGTGCTGCACGGCAGCACGCCTGTAGCTATCGCAACAGCGTCTGAGTACGCCCACACGCTGTACGGAGCCAGGGTCATTGCGAACGTCGAAGACCGGCGGCACGTGATTCGAAAGGCGTTGGATGCAGCCGCGCGCACCGCGCCGGAGATGCGCTGGCGTGAAGACCATGCGCTGGTCGACAAGGTCACGCACATGACAGAATGGCCGTCCGTGATTCTTGGCGGCTTTGAGCGGAAATTCCTCTCCCTGCCGGAAGAGGTGCTCGTCACGGTCATGCGAGGCCACCAGAACTACTTTGCCCTGGAAGACGGTAGCAACAAGCTGGCCCCGCATTTTCTTGCCGTTCTAAACACGGCTCCGGATGCAGCCGCGGAAAGTATCATCCGCCATGGCAACGAGCGCGTTCTGCGCGCGCGTTTTAACGATGCACGCTTCTTCTACGACTTCGATCAGCGCGTTGCACTTGCCGATCGTGTTCCGCTGCTCGACAAGGTTACCTTCCAAAAAGATCTGGGCAGCTATGCCGTAAAGACAGAACGGGTACGCGACCTCGCAGCGAAGCTGGGTGCAAAGGTGCGTGAAGACTGGCTGCGCAACGCCCTGACCCAGCCGGCCGCATCCACGCTGGACTTGGCAGCACTGGATACCGCCGCTCTTCTGGCGAAGACCGATCTTTCAACTGAAATGGTTAAGGAATTTACCGAGTTGCAGGGCATCATCGGCGGCCTGTACGCGCAAGCTCAGGGCCACGGGGAAGCTGTCGCCAACGCTATCTACGCGCACTACCAGCCGGTTGGCATGGATGATTCCATTCCGCCGACGAACGAGGGCCTGCTGCTATCCATCGCGGACAAGGCCGACACAGTCGCCGGTATGTTCGGATTGGGTTTGCAGCCGACGGGATCGAAAGATCCTTTCGCGCTGCGGCGTGCCGCGAATGGCATCATCAAGATGCTTGCGGAGAGCAGCCTGCCACTTGCACTGGGAGAAGTTGCCACCTTCGCAAGCAATGGCGATGAGGCGCTCTGTTCGAGCGTGAAGGCTTTCTTTTTCGAGCGCCTGGAGTGGTACCTGCGCGAGGTTCGCGGCGTCGCCTACGATGTAGTGAAGGCCGTGATGGCAGCGAACCCGGAGAGTGCGCGCGATGCCGCTACCCGTGCGGATGCTGTTGCCGCTGCACGCCCCGGTGAGGACTTTGCTGCCATTGCGGCAGCCTTCAAGCGCATGAAAAACCTGGTGGAACAAGCCCGTGCCAAGGGCGAGACGTTCACGGCAGGGTCCTATCGCGAACTGCTTACTGAACCGGCAGAGCGTGCCCTGTTGGAAGAGAGCGGACGACGTGCCGCATGGGTAGAAAGCCTGCGCAAAGATGGCAACTACGACCTTGCACTGGCTAAGATTGCAGAGTTGCGTCCCTTTGTGGACGCCTTTTTCGACAAGGTGATAGTTATGGCACCGGAACATGCATTGCGTGAGGCCAGGCTTGGATTACTGCTGCGTGTGCTCAATGACTTTGGCAGGATCGCGGACTTTTCTGAGATCGTCATCGCGGGGTAGATCTGGCGTTCCGCCTTCAACTAGATATCACGTTTGTACCCAGGTGCCGTGCTTAGCATCACTCCGCCAGGCTATGGGATGACAAATAACGGGTGGGTACCAACCGGAGACGGCTAGTTCACCCGTTGCAAACGGGCGATGAGTTTTTCGGCAAGCGGTTCGCCACTTTCGGTCCAAAGCAGCCGTGAACTGATGCCGCAGTGCTTTTCAACCGACAGTGTGAACGC
>CAXTFT010000045.1:0-3781 GCA_964243585.1 uncultured Terriglobus sp. | reverse complement strand
CATCCTGCACCCAGGGTGTGTCCAGGCCAAAGTCTACGCGGATGTGGCCATTCTGTTCATAGCTGCTGTCATCAAACTCCGGCCCGAAGCCGGCAAACTTCACCGTCGCGGGTTCCAGACGCCAGGTGGAATCGAACTCTTCACCGGCGGCTTCGGGGTGCCACAGTTGCCACTTTGTCTCGAACTCGTAGGCCATGTCGTCGTGCAGCTGCTCGGTGGCTTCGGCTACGGCATTCTGGGCGAGCGAATCGTCAGACGGCTCAGACCGGTCATCGTTGACAAAGATGCGCTGAAAGACGGGGGACTCATTCCATCCAAGTGGAAACGCTGAAGCGACAGTAATGCGGCTGCTACCGCTAACTTTTGCAAACTGTTGCAGAACAGCAATCAGCTTCTCGGGGAGCGATGCGAGGCGGAAATTAGGGAACCAGAGGCTCAGGTACAGTTGATCGGCCATGCGGATTAGATGCGGTAGTGGAAAGTTGGCTGCAGCACTGCGAAGATAGCAGGAAGCGATGGAAACAGGCGGAGCACGGGCGGGCAGAAGCAGCAGGAATCGTGTGAAGCGGGTCGCTCGTCTGCGGCGGTGGCTGCTGGGCGGTGTGGTGCTGCTGCTGGTGGTGCTTGCCGGCCTGATGGGGTATGCGCGGTATCGTGCGCATCGTTTTCTGGCGGACATCCCACGCCGTCTTGGCATCGATGTAAAGTCGGAAACGAACGGTTTTACCTTGTCGAAATCAATCAAGGGCCACACGTTATTCACCGTGCACGCGGCCAAGGCAATCCAGCGCGAGAACGGCAAAACCACGCTGCACGACGTTGCCATTACGCTTTACGGGCCTCAGGGATCAAACCGGACGGACAGCATTCGTGGCGATGCATTTGAGTATGACCAGCCCAATGGCGTGGTTCGTGCCACAGGAGAGGTTCACCTGGACTTGGCCGCGCCCGCGTCCGATGGGGCTGCAACAAAATCGAATACGAAGCGCATCGCTGTGACTACACGCGGGCTTGTCTTCCTGCAGAAACTGGGTGTTGCTGCCACCGACGAGCCCATCCAGATTCTTTACGGAGATATGCACGGCGGTGCTAGCGGGGCCGACTATGAAAGTGACACGGGTGTGCTGCGTCTGCGCAAGGATGTACGACTGGACGGCTTAGAGGGCGGCAGCCCGGTACATGTAGAAGCTGCAGCAGCGGAGCTGGACCGTACCACGCAGGTGGCAACGCTGCACATGGCTCACGTAACGACCCGCGATGGCAGTTCTTCCGGCGACCGCATGCTGTTTGCACTGGCAAAGCAAGGTGGCATCCAGTCCATCGATGCTGAGGGCAACGTTGCTCTTCAAGGCAGTGGCGGATCACACGCGGAAGCGCCTCGTTTGCGCGCGCGCATCAGCGATCAGGGCAAGCTGCAGGCCGTCACCATGACAGGCGGCGTCCGTTTGCAGGATGCTGCGAACACCGCCACAGCTACAGACGCGCAGATGCGCTTTGACACGGCAGGCAAACCGGAACAGGTTGACCTGCAGCACGCCGTGCGCATCGACACGCCGGCTTCAGCAGGTCAGGCACACAGCACATTGAGCGCGGGCCGGGTGATTGCGCTACTGGTGGTAAATGGCCGCCGGACCGAGATGCGCGATGCCGTTGCCAGCGGTGGCGCAGAGCTTCGCACGGTAGAGGCGTTCTCCGAACCGGAAGCCACTAGGCAACCGGCTATCTCTGCGGGTAAAGAGGCAACGGTGCGTACCACTGTGCTGACCGCCCAAACGCTGCATGCCGTGACTGGCATGGCTGAAGGTGTGCGCTACATCACCGCGTTGGATGGAGCAGGAGGTACACGCATCGATGAGAGCGACAATCTGGGCAACACCCGCAGCAGCAGCGGAGACACCCTGCAGGCGACGTTGTTGCCGCGAGGAAAAGGTACGCAGAAGCAGGCAAGCGGTGCGTTGCGCACGGCTGTGCAGACCGGGCATGTGACGATCGCTCAACATGCGGTTGTGGCGGGGATGGCAGCGGGGCAGGCCCGGGGCTCGCGCGGTGAGCCGCAGAACAGTCGCGCCGCGGCCCAGCGGGCAGAGTTCGATGCAACCACCGGCCGCTTGATTCTGACTGGCACGCCGGTGGTCACCGCGCCAGGTCTGCAACTGGCTGCAGATCGTATCGTGCTGCTGCAGGCGACTGGAGCGGCAGAGGCACAGGGCACGGTGAAGGCGACCCTGATGCAGGAGAAGCCCGACGGCAAAGGCGAGCCGGTGCATGTCATCGCTGGAAGTGCGAACATGGCCGGCGCAGGTGGACCCGCCCGCTTCTTCGGCGGGGATAAGGCAGTGCGTATGTGGACCAGCACCGCCCAGCTGCAGGCACCGGAACTGGAACTGGATCGGGCAAAAGGTACACTCGCGGCACACTCGCCTGCCGGGGGCAAAAGCTTGGTTCAGCTGATGCTGCCGTCGCCCGGCATGGGAGAGGCACCGGCCACAGGCACGCGCAAGGCAGCGTCTTCATCGGACAGGGGCACCGTGCAGGTGACAGGCCGCGAAATGTTGATGGTGGGCGCGACCGCGCAAGAGCCCGGCCACATCGACTTTACCGATGAGGTGCGCGTGTTCAGCGCGGGTTCTGATCTGCGGGCAAGGCATGTGGTCGCCGCCTTGAAGCGTGCCTCCAGAACGGAAGGTACCCAGGTGAGATCGGCGGCCGGCGCGTTGAATGGCGGCAGCATTGAGTCAATTCTGGCTACAGGTGATGTGCGCCTGCGGCAACCGGGAAGGACCGGCACCGGGGAACAGCTACTCTACACAGAAGCAGACGGGCGTTACCGGCTGACCGGCACACAGGCTGATCCGCCCAGCATTACAGATAGCCTGCGTGGCACCGTAACGGGCACCACGTTGATCTTCCGCGGCGGCGATGATAGCGTCGAAGTCACTGGAGAGGCCGGGCATCGCGTTCACACAGAGACGCAGGCCGCACGTCCCTCCAGGAGCCGTTAATGCCACCCTCCTCCACGAACGAAGTTGTCACAGGGGTTGATATCCAGCAGCCGCCTTTACCCGGTGCCGGGACGCTGCTGACAGGCGGTGACAATCGGCGCACACTTTCCACCGACAACATTGCGAAGAGCTACAACGGTCGCGAGGTCGTGCGCGGCGTTAGTGTGTCCATCAGCCAGGGCGAGGTTGTCGGGCTGCTCGGGCCGAATGGTGCGGGCAAAACCACCAGCTTTTACATGATCGTTGGCCTGGTTCGGCCTGACTCGGGCAGCATCGCCGTCGGAGGGGAAGACATCAGCCGCACGCCCATGTACCTGCGTGCGCGCAACTTCGGCATTAGTTACCTGCCGCAGGAACCCTCCATCTTTCGCAAGCTGACGGTGGAAGAAAACATCCTCGCCATCTTGGAAACGCAACCACTTAACTGGGAGACGCGGCGCACCCGCACCTCTGCATTGATTGAGCAGCTCAATCTTGGCCACGTGCGCAAGACGCAGGGTTATGCGCTCTCCGGTGGTGAGCGGCGGCGGGTTGAGATTGCTCGCTGCCTGTGCATCCGGCCATCCTTCATCCTGCTGGACGAGCCATTCAGCGGCATCGATCCGATCGCCGTACTTGATCTGCAGCAGATCATCTTTAGCCTGAAGGCAAGCGGCATCGGTGTTCTCATCACCGACCACAACGTGCGCGAAACGCTGAATGTAACGGACCGCGCCTACATCATGGCGGAAGGCCGCATCTTTCGTCACGGCACACCAGGCGAACTCGGCCGGGATCCC
>CAXTFT010000044.1:0-23577 GCA_964243585.1 uncultured Terriglobus sp. | reverse complement strand
GCAAGTGCCGCGGTGTCACGCGCACGCTGGCGTGGACTGCACAGAGCCAGGTCGAAGGTGACACCGGCCAATGCAGGGCGCAGAGCCTCTGCCTGCTTGCGGCCGTTTTCTGTTAGCGGAAGGTCGGTAAAGCTGGTGTGCTTGCCATTCAGCGTCCACTCGGTCTCGCCATGCCGGATGAGCCATAGCTCGGCTCGCTTACTGTTCGAATCCATACTCACCAGTGTACGAGTGAACCGGATCAGCGCTCACGGTCGGCATACGCCTGGAAAACGGCTTCCACGTCTGGCTGCTCTGACGCATCTTTATCGAGCAATCTCTCGCCCACGGTACGTGCCAGGTCTTCCAGCGCAATGTGCACCTTCATAGCGGCCAGGCGGGTCTTTACCTGCTGCTGTTCCCCCATGCCTTCCCGCGCGTAACGGCAGGCTGTAGGCAGGGCAAACGCCAGCGTGTAAGCAGGTGTCAGCGCGTAGAAGTGCAGAAGAATAGGAAACAGCACCAGGTCGAGCCGTGCCTGAATGATGTTCTGTTCCAGGATGATGAGAAAGTTTGCATCATGCTCCTCGACCTGCAGGCCAGAGCGCTCCTCCGCCTCCGTGGCAAGTGATAGCCAGCGGGCGGTTGCACGCTGCCGGGCCAGCGCGGGATACAGCAGCACAAGCCATGACACGCTGGCCGTGATCATGCTGATGCCCACCAGTCCCTGCACGCCCACCACAAGCCGCAGCCAGTTTGTTCGCGGGTTCAGATCGAACGTCTGAAAGGTACACAACGCGCCCACCGAAAAGTACAGGCAGTGCACCACCCGGCTGCCGAAGCTCATGCCGTCGACGCCCGCGTTGGTGCTGAAGTCCTGCGGGTACAGGCCAAAGTAAATGATCGCGAAGCCAACGCAGAGCAGCAGGATCCACGACAGGAGCACCGCAATCAGCACCAGCGGACCTGCCGCGGGACGAAGATGCGTATGCCGCAGCACCAGCGAGATGCCACGACCGATGGCATCGCTGAGGTTGCCGGAACGCGTGGGATGGAAGATGTCGCGAAAGACCTCGCGGAGCGTAAACAGCACCAGCAACGTCCCAGTCACTTCGTAAGCGATGCGTAACAGCACAACTACTCCTCTGCTCAGCAGCATACGCACTTTACAGCGGCGGCTCACGTTGTCCCGAAGCCCGCATGAGCAAAGCCAAGAGCGTAGCAGAGGATCCCGAAAGACTCTTTGGGAGAAAACGCTCAACGCCTTTTCGGACAATTCTGGCTGGCCTGCATGTACGCACCTGCTTGGGATCCTTGAATCGCTGCACCCGGTCAGGATGACAGCGAGTTCGCTACAGCGTTCGCAGCGCCCGGCTTACCGCGACCGATTCAGTGACAAGTTGGTTCACCATGGCTCCGTCGCCACGCCGCTCCGCCTCTGCGATGGTGCTGCGCAATTCACGCTGCCGGCGCTCCAGGCGGCGGCGTTCCAGTGTATGCAGCACGTTGCCCACCTCGACGGCCAGCATAGCTGGGTCACTCACCTGGTCCTCGCTTAACAGGCGTGCCAGCAGTTCGCGGCTGCGATCATCCGGCGCTACGTCCAATGGATTGCCGGTGATCGGTGACGCAGCCATGGCTTCAATCAGTTCCGCCGCAGCCATGCCTTCGAGCCACTCGGGATGCGCGGCAATTTCACTCGCGGCACGTTGCCGTGCACGATCATGCTCCGGCAACACCAACGCGCGCAACAGGATGCGCTCCGTTTCATGCATCGCATCCGCCGCTTTGCTGGGCACCGACTCCAGCCGATGCGTTGCCGCATGCTGCAGTTCCTGCCTGACGAGCGAAGAGTCAATGCCGAGCTTTTGCGCCGCATCTTCCACAAACTGGGTGCGCTGAATGGCCGAAGGCAGTCGTCGCATGTGCGGCAGCAAGAAGTTAACCGCCTTAACCTTTGCCTCGGCGGTGCGCTGCGGGAACAGGGCGCGTGCACGTTCGATCAGGTACTCCGCATGTGGCTTGGCCGTACGCAGTGCATCCGCGTACGCTGCGATGCCCTTCTCCTGCACAAAGCGGTCCGGGTCGAGCCCACCTTCCAGCGTAACGATGCGGACCTCAAACTCGGCTTCAGTTAACAGGGCTAACGACTTCTCCGCCGCGTTCGCGCCCGCGGTATCCGGATCGAAGTTGACCACGACGCGCTTGGTAAAGCGTGACAGCAGGCGCACCTGGTGCTCGGTGAAGGCGGTACCACTCGTTGCGATCACCGGCTGAATGCCCGAGGTAAACACGCGGATGCAGTCCATCTGACCTTCGACCAGCAGCGCGTAATCCTGCTGCCGAATGGCTGCTTTCGCCTTATCCAGATTGAAGAGCACCTGGCCCTTGGTATACAGCGGTGTCTCGGGCGAATTGAGGTACTTCGGGCCGCTTTTGTCGTCGCTGTCCAGTGCGCGCGCGGTAAAGGCGATGGTCTTGCCCGACTCATTGCTGATGGGGAAGGTAATGCGCTTGCGGAAGCGCGCGTAGATGTTGCCGGTGGGCCGGCCTTCGTCGTTCTGCTCCTTGGAACTGAACAGGCCGCTGGCACGCATGGCTTCGTCGTTGAAGTGCTTACCCAGCGCCTCGCGCATGTGGTTGAAATCGTCTGGCGCATACCCGATGCGAAAGCCGTTGACGGTGTCCGGAGTTACCGCGCGGCCCGATAGATACTCGCGTGCACGCGCCGCTTCGGGCGATTGCAGCGCTTGCTGAAAGTACTGCGTTGCAGCCTCATGGATGTCGATGAGTTGACGGCGAAGCCCAGCCTGGGCCACTTCTTCCGGCGAGTTCCATTCGCGCTTTGGCAGCGGGATGCCGCACTTCCCCGCGACGATGCGCACTGCCTCAGGAAAGGTGACGTTCTCAATCTTCTGCACGAATGTAAAGACATCGCCCTTGGCGTGACAGCCGAAGCAGTAGAAGTAACTGTGCTGCACGTTGACGGAAAACGAAGGCGATTTCTCCTGGTGAAACGGGCACAACCCGCTGAAGTTCTGCGCTCCACTTTTGCGCAGCCGCACATACTCCCCGATCACCTTGACGATGTCGGCAGCCTGCTTGACGATTTGTGCGAAGTTATCGGGCATGGTGCGAAGTCGCGGCGCCTTGGACCAAGACTAGGTCGCATCTGCGTGGAAATCGGGGCACGGCCAGACTAAATTTCCTGAAGCCTGGGCATCAACTGCAGCAGGGTACAGGCGCTGTTGCGGCTGTCAAGCTGATCGGCGAGTATGCCATCCCACGCGTCCGCAACCGCGCCCGGAGAGCCGGGCAGAGCAAACAGATATTTGCCATTCGCAATACCTGCCAGCGCACGCGAAAACATGGCGCTGGCACCGATCTTTGCGTACGACTGCATGCGGAACAGCTCACCAAAGCCTGGGATTTCTTTGTCAAGAACCCGCGCAAATGCCTCCGGCGTGACATCGCGGCCCGTGATGCCGGTGCCACCCGTGCTGATAATGACGTCGATCGCGGGATCAGCAATCCAGCGGTTCAATACGGCTTCGATCGCGTCGATTGTATCTGCAACAAGGGTCCGCTCGGCCAGCAGGTGTCCCGATGTGGCAACACGTGCCACCAGGGCGTCGCCAGAGCGGTCCGTCTGGGGCGTGCGCGTGTCACTTACCGTAAGGACTGCTATCTTGACCGGCTGAAAGGTATGGGTTGCGTCAAGCGGCATAGGGTCCACCGGATAAGATAAGGACCCGCGAAGTAGCGGGCCCTCTATTGATTCCGCAATTACTGCTTCAAACGTTACTGGTTGTAATTGGGCTCGTGCTCGTCTTCGACGCCATAGCGGCGCAGCAGGTTTGGCAGATTTTGCGAGAACGCCGCACGCGGCATGACGCTATTGCAACCTGCTTCCACTGCCTTCGCCTTCAGGTCGCCCTGCAGATGTGAAAGAAAGCCGACGATGGACGTGCCCTTCTTCAGCTTGTTCTTCAGCTTTGGAATCAGCGTCAACGGCTTGGCGGCGGCATTGTTCAGGTCAAACACGATCAATGACGGGTGCTCGTGGTCGTGCAGTTCCGCCAGGTGCGCGACGATGTCCTTGTCCGGCTTCATAAAAGCCACCTTCACACCCTGCTGGCGTGCGGCTTCCTGGATCTTTGCCGTGAAAAAGAGGTCCTCAATAAAGAAGTAGATGTGCGTCGGCGCGTCTTCCGGAATGGCGACGGCGCGATGATTCGACATCAATTCCGGCGGCAACCGGTCTTCGTTGTGACCGTGATTGCGATGGTTGCTGGGCCGGCGGCTATGCATCTCGATGGTGCTCGCAGGACCGTCGGCGTAGTTGCCGTTGGCCTCGCGGTAGCTGTGGTCCATCGGACCCACAAAGGCACGCGGACCCCGCGGCTGCTGCTTACGGGCGCGGCCACGGCCTGCCTGGTTGGACTGGCTGCCCTGCACGCTGTTGCCTGGTTCGGGACGTGGGTTGCCGTCCCCACCGGCACGGCCAAACTTCTTCTTCTTCCAGCGCTTGCCCTGTGCATTCGCCTGCTGCGGGCCGGCAGCCTGGCTGTTCTGCTGCGGCGAGGGATTGCGCTGGCGCTGCTCACGAGGCGGCGGCGGCTGCGACTCTGCTGACGCTCCGGCGGTTTCACTGCCTTCGCTGGCGGCGATGCCCACTACCAAGCCTGCGGAGACATCCGCCGGTGCTGCACCTGCTTCGCCCGCTGGCCGGCTCTTACGCTTGCGGCGGCGGCGGCGGCTTTTGCCAGGAGCGGCTCCGCCCGGACCTGCGGCAGCACCCTCCGCGTCTTGTGAGATGGGGGTCGGAGGCGCGATAGAGATCTGCGACTCAGGGACATTTTGTTCTGCGTTCATGCGCTTCTTTCTATTGCGGAACGCCGCGTATACACGCGGGTGTTTTCGGGCTGACAGAATCGCCAGTGCGAGGGCCGACTTTGCCGGCTGACACGGATTGCGAAGAGAGGGTACGTACACGTCAAAGTGTTGGCTCGAAAGTCCTTCGACCTTGCCCCTGGTGCATGCCAATGGGACTATTGCGCTGCGAGCTTACCTGTCCATTCTCAGCGTCACTGCATAGCGGATCCATCATCGCTATAGGATGAAGCGCCTTGAAGTAGCAACTGCCTTCCACAAGGACTTACCATTTCTTTGCGCACCGGCAAACCGGCGGCCCTGCCTAAACAATCAGGACAGGACTTAGGAGAAAATGCTGAGCCAAGGCCGCTGGCAATCAGGACTTCCCCTGTAGAGAGCAATGGCGAGCGGACACCCGATCCTAAGCGGGCTATGCGTCAGCCAATTCCCCAGGCAGGACCTATCCTACGCAGAAGCTCGTCGCTTTAGCAAGGGCCGGAACCCTTTACCTGTGTTCGCAGGGTCAAACAAGAACAGCCACCCAGACTGGGTGGCTGTTCCTATGGCCAGTCGCTGGCCTCCTGAAGCTGTTCTGCTGCCCGTCGGGTACCGCATGCTCAGATCTTTGCCTGTAGTTGCCAGGTGCACTGGCGCGGCATTTCCCGTTCCGGTAGTTCTTCCTCTGCATTGGTGTTGTCTGCAGTTGCAGCAGCACCTGTCCGCACCCTCTTCCCGCAAACACTAAATGCAGGTTGAATGCCAAACCGAAAAGCGTGCTGTTTCCGAGCAAATAGTAGAAAAAGTGTGTTTCCTGCTCAAAGTCAAACTTGTGATTTCCAAAAAACTGAAGAAGTGCGGCTACAGGAAACCGTAGATTTGAGCACGTCAGGTCTGACACAACACAGCAGCCACGCGAAACTGCGATAATGAAGACAGAATGCGTATCACTCCAAGCGACCTGATGCCCGAACCGCTGGCTCTTAACCTTCAAATTGCTCCGGGCACAATTGAGTACGCGCCAGATGTTCAGCAGACAGGAACGCTGCACCTTCTGGGATCGGCTGAACGGATAGAAGAACACCGTGGTCCCCGCGACGTGGTGGACGATATAAGGCTGAGGGCACGCTTCCAGGGCAGGTTCGAGTTGCTGTGTGCACGCTGCCTCAATCCCATCGAGTACCACGCCGACCAACGCTTCGACCTCATCTTCCGGCCTGCCGGTGTCGATGCCGAACAGGGGGAGCGCTCCATCAGTGAGGCCGAGACAGAAATCGGCTATTATGAACAGAGCGGCTTACTGCTTGAAGATGCTGTGCGCGAACAGTTGTTGCTCTCCCTGCCCGACCGGTCGCTTTGCCAGGAAAACTGCAAGGGACTTTGCCCACGTTGCGGAGAGAACCTGAATGAAACAGCATGCAACTGCGGGTCGGCAGCCATCGATCCCCGCTGGAGCGCACTGCAGGGGTTAAGCAGTTCCGCAAAGTCGTGACAGGTACAGCCGCGGCAATATTTGCCCGGTACTTTGTTTTAGCAGCAGGCTGCTGGCATGCCGTCCCCTCCCAGGAGGTGGTCGTGTGAAATCAGCCCATGCTGTAATTTGAGCTTGAAAGGTAACACCGATGCCTAATCCAAAGCGTCGCCACTCCAAGCAGCGGACTGCAAAGCGCCGTTCGCACGATTTTCTTACCTTGCCGAATTCATCACTGTGCCCAAGCTGCAATGAGCGTAAATTGCCGCACCATGCCTGCCCGAAGTGCGGCGAGTACCGTGGCCGCACGGTGACTGCTTCCGACAAGCAAGCAGCGTAGCCCGGCAACCTGCTGGATGCTGACGGACATCGTTCTTGATGCGATGGGTTCGGATAAGAGCCCGGAGCCTGAGCTCCGGGGCGCTGTTGCCGCCTGTCGCCAATTTCCTGTACGCATCCATCTCGTCGGGCCGCATGAGAGTATTGCGCCTGCGCTGAAGGCGCACCTCAATGGTGAGCGGTTGCCGATCGAGGTTGTTCACGCAAGCGAGCGGATTGGCATGCACGAGAAAGCCGCGCTTGCTGTCCGTGCCAAGCGCGACAGCAGCATGCGTGTCGGCCTGAAACTGGTACGCGAGGGCAAGGCACATGGCTTCGTTACCGCCGGCAACACGGGGGCTGCCATGGCTACTGCCAAGATGGTTCTCGGCACCCTGGAAGGCGTTGACCGGCCTGCACTTGCGACCATTCTGCCAACCATTGCCGGTGCCCCGTGCGTCCTGCTGGACGCCGGTGCAAACGTCGACAGCGACGCGCAAAACCTGCTGCAATTTGCTTTGATGGGACAGATTTATGCGCGCAATGTGCTGGGTGTTTCCAAACCGCGTGTGGGGCTGCTTTCCATAGGCGAAGAAGACAGCAAGGGCAATGCGCTGACACACGCTACCCTGCCGTTGCTGCGCGCCCTGAGCACCGACGTCCTGTACAACTTCATCGGGAACGTGGAGGGCCGCGACCTGTTCAATGGCCGCTGCGACGTTGCCGTGTGTGACGGGTTTACCGGCAACGTCGCACTCAAAACGACGGAGGGGATCGGCAAACTTGTTTCGGACCTTCTGAAGCAAACATTGAAAGCGACGATTACTTCGCAGGTGGGCGCGCTGCTCAGCCGCAAGGCATTCAAGAACTTCAAGCGCAGGCTTGACTACTCCGAATACGGCGGCGCTCCCCTGTTGGGCGTGCGCGGTGCCTGCATCATCGGCCACGGATCGTCGAACGAGGTAGCCATCCTGAACGCCATCCGAGTGGCCATGCAGTTTGCCCAGGCTGATGTCAGCCGCCACATCGAGGACTCGATTCGTAGCAGCCGGTAGACCCCTGCTCCTACGCCGAACAGCGTAAGAGCAGGATTCTAGTGGGCAAAGCGCGACGCGGTTCCCGTGAGCGGCAAACCGGCTTCCAGCAGCATGCGGTCTGCGGCGCTTTGGCACATTTGAATCATCTGCCCAAAGGCTTCAGGCGCCAGACGCAGCGTGACCGCGCCCACGGAGACGTGGACCGTCCCGCAGGCGCACAGTGAGACGCTGCCCAGCGATTGCAGTTCAGCCAGCATCAGGTTATGTTTCGATTCACAGGACATGGGGTTTGTGCCTTCCTTGTTAGCGTGAATGACTGGCGCTGGCTAGACACCGCGTTGCGCGTAGTACTCCGCAACCTGCGTGGGATTGAGCGGAAATGGCACGTGTTCCGACCCGGGCAGGAACAGCAGGGTGCCGTGGGTGTTGTTCTCCGGCATAGCGAATTTCAGGTAGCTGGGCAGCTGCAGGCGTGGATTGCTGCGGGCATTTTCCGTCATGTTGCCGGCTGCGTACTCCGTCAACTTGATGAAGTCGCCCACGCGCAGCACGATGCTGCCAATGTTGACGGAACGCCCATTCAGCAGCACGTGGCCGTGAGAGACAAGCTGGCGAGCCGCAGCGATGCTACGCGCAAAGCCCAGACGGAAGACCACGTTGTCCAGTCGCCGTTCCAATAGGCTCAGCAACGATTCGATCCAGTTGCCATGGCCTGCTGTACGGGCCTGCCGCACAAATCGGCGTAGCTGCTCTTCACGCAACCCGTAGTGGAACATCACCTTCTGCTTTTCGCGCAGTTGTAAGGCGAACTCCGACGGCTTGGAACGGCGGCTCTGGCCATGCTGTCCGGGCGGATAATTGCGCTTCTCCAGCGCACCCTCTTTGCCCAGGCCCGGCAGTTCAATGCCCAGGGCTCGCTGAATCTTGTACTTGGTTTTGTGGCTCAATGTTCAACTCCTTCCGTAAGCAACACTTACCTTTACGGCACATGGCCGTGAAGACGGAAAGAGCAACGTCCCTCATCGCTGCTGTTTCGTAAATCAGACTAGATCAGTCCGAGATACGGCAAAACAGGATTTCAGGGAAAGGTGCTGAGACCTGCCTGAATGGGAGTCTCAGCTACCTGAATGGCGGGATTGAGCTAACGAACGGCCTCGATTAGCGCCTCCACTTCCAGACGCCGTGTGCTGCTGATAACATCCAGCGTGCCGAGCGAAAGCGGCTTGCCTTCCATTAGAAGCGAAGTGCCTTCCAGCCGGGTTTGCCGAACGATAGGGTCTTCCGGCCCTATGCCAGACTTCTCGGCGGCAAGTGATGACTGCTCCAACCTGGTTTTCAGCTGTACACCGCTGCCATATTCCTGAACAACCGAGTCAAAGTTAAGACCCACGTCAAGATAGGTGGTCTGCCTGGTGGTCTGGTCCGGTCCGGTCAAGGAGCCGGTCACTACCGGAATCCTGCTGCCTTCCTTCAGCTGCATGCGCTCACCGGAGGTCAGGACCATGGAGTAGTGCTGCACGCCGATACGCCTGCCACCGTCGCTTTCCGTGAGGATGTAGGTCAGACGGTACTGCCTGTGCGGATGGTCGAGTTGGCCGATCAGCTCACCAACGATCTGCACCTGTTCAGGCATGCCGCGCACCACAATCGCGTTTTGACTGGATACCAGGAAGATGCGGAGTGTCGGCGGCACGGTGTTGCGTATGCCAGTCAACGTCTCATTTTGTTCGGCTTGGTTCATCTGGGAAGACAGGTGAAAGGTGCGCGTGATCTGCCCCGCTTCACCAGGGACCTGGGCCTGCAAAGATGCTGCCGAGAGCGCGAAGCAAACTGTCAAAGCGAATTTAGCTGCATGGTTCATGGTTGTTTCCTCTTTGGATAAATTGGCAAAGCTACTGCTGACCTGTTTGAAGAACATACGGAGGTGGTTCCTGCTGACCGGGAAGCGACGGCCTAGGTGCAAAGAACTCCGAAACTGCGTCTTTTTCGTGTTGAATCCCGGCATTCAGGACGGCGCTTGTGAGTCTGGTTAGCTGCCGTGGCGGCTCACTATGGGCAAGCCGGAGCAACAGCCGCTCCTGCTCCGTCAGCGGCAGGGGTGGTGCAGGAAAGCTGATGTCATTGTGAGCGGGTGAGGGGAGGCCGGTTGCGATGCGTGCTGTCACTTGCAGGCGGCGACCGGACGCCCGGCCAGTCTGTCGCAATTCAAACGCGTCGGTGCTGGCTAGAGCGACCTCGCGACCTGCTGAATGCGGACTCGTGCCGATTGAGGGCTGACGCCGTGCAATGCCCGGTCGGTCAACGGCCCGACGAACCGCCGTGTGCGGATGCAGCAACGCGCCCGCTGCCGCTGCAAACAAAACAGCCGCAGCGGCATAGCTCTTCCAAGACAAACCCCATGCGGGTAGCCACCACCGAGCTCTTTCATGTGCTTTCGATCTTTCCGCACACTGCAGCATTGCGAGAATCCTTGCCTCGATGCCCGCAGTTGGCTCAGCATTTCGCAGCGCCGTGAGCACAGTGTCGACGCGCTCTTCGTGATGGTTGTTCATCGAACACTCCTTTTCGCTTGTCGCTCCAGCCGCTCGCGAAGCCGTGTTCGCGCGCGGAACAGGAGTGCGCGCACGGCAGATTCGCTCTTGTTCAACACTGCGGCGATCTCCGCCGTCTTCATCTCTTCCACGGCACACAGCAGCAGCACATGACGTTCGGCAGAAGGCAGGCTTTCGATCTCGAGCAGGACGCGGGTCAGTTGGCGCGACTCTGCCAACACCTGATCTGCGGGAAGGTGCTGCGCCACCAGTGATCGCGCGAAGGTATCGTCCATCTGTCCGGGGGTTGTCCTGCGTTTACGGTCCAGCGCCAACCGCCACACGATCCGGACCAGCCACACGCGCGTGTTTTCGATCTCAGGCAGCTTGGCCTGATGCCCCAGCACGCGCAGAAAGGCATCCTGCACCGTGTCCTCAGCCTCTGCTGCATTCCGCAGCACCGCGTGTGCTACGCGAAACATGACGGCGGAGTACGTGATCACCAGCGCGTGGATCTCCATGGCGCGCGGCACTGCGGCACGGACCTGCACGGGTTCCGCGGGATCGCTCACCAGGATCAGTCCGCACCTTTCGACAGAGGTCATGAATGTCTCTCTATCGATACAGACGGGCGATCTGGCGATGCGCTCGGGGAGAATGTGAAGCAGAAATGCTAAGTTGCAGCCTTACAACCAGCGGTCAACCTGAGCGAAGCGCTTCGTGCTCCGCTCAGGTTGATGGCCGCGTAACAACTCGGCTTGGACACCGAAGCCGCGGAGTTCACGCGATGCTGCCGTCCTCCCGAGTTGGACGGTACTGAACCACACAGCCACCCGTGCGCTTACAGCACAGTGACGGTGAGCGTGACCGTCTGGGCGGTGCCGCTGCTGGGTGTGACGGTAACCGGCACGGCGTACGTGCCCGTTGCGGAACTGCGCGCGTTGGCATTGCTGCCGCAGCCGCTAAGCCCCAGCATCATCCCCAGCGAAAGCAACATGGCAATGGCAAGTAGTGGCAGCCTGCGCGCGCGGCGGCGTGCCAGCGATAGTCCGCTGAGCAGGGACAGGCCCAGCGCCGCATACTCCACGCGTGTGGAGATGGGCACGCCGGGTAGTGTGGGCACGTAGTTGGCCGCTATGTTTGCTGTGTCAATGTTGATGTTTGTGCTGGCCGCTGCCGTGCCGGAAACATTCAACGTGCCGGTCTGGACACTGCACTTGATACCCGAAACGTTGCCGCATGCTACGGCAAAGCTGCCCATAAAGCCGCCTACCGGCGTGACGGTAAGCGTGGTGAATCCGCTTCCGCCGCGATTGATGCCGAGGGAGGAAGATGAAAGCGCAGCGACGAACCCGGGCGCGACCACTGTGACCGTAGTGGAGGAGGATGTTGCACTGCCAAAACCATTGACTCCTGCAAAGGAAGCGGTTAACGCGTGCGGTCCGGCGGCGAGTGTTGTTGTGGTGAAGCTGGCTGTGGCAGTGGTTGTGGAACCACTTACCAGCCGGGTGCCAAGAACGGTGCCCCCGTCAAGAAAGGTGACCGTGCCGACTGGTGTGCCGCTGCCAGCAGTGACACTGGCGGTAAGCGTGACGCCCGTGCCAAGGTTGATGCTGCTGGCAGAAGACGTAAGGTTGACACTCGTCGCTACCGCCGGGTTCAACAAGCGCAGTGCGGCTGCGGCAATCAGGCTGTGACCGTAGGTGGTGGGGTGCAGATCGTCCCAGAACAGGTAGGTGTCAGGATTGACCGTGGAATTTAGCTGCGAACTGCCGGTGACGTTGGTAAAGCCCGGTGCAAGCGGCGGACCTACAACCGTATTGAAGAGTGTGTAGATATCCAGCGGAAACAGCCGCACCGACGATCCCGCGCCCGCCTGCAATTGGGTAAGACCGATTGCCAATGCCTGGTTAAATCCTTGCGCCGCGGCGGTTGCCTGCACTGCGGCTGCGGCATTGCCGTTCAGGCGCGGCACCAATCCCAGCGGTGGCAAGTTAGGGACGATGATGCTAGTAGCGCCTGCCGCAATCAGCCGCTGTACCAGAGCCAGCTCGCGCGTGGCTGCCGCCGTGATATCCGCCGAAGTGGTGGCGTTCAGCAGGTCGTTCGCGCCGCCCCACACCACGAAAAGCGTGTTGCTGTTAATGGCGGGCACGGTAGACAGGTAAGTCTGAACCTGTTGGCCCATGTTGTTCACAGTGAACGAAAGCGCGTTACCCGGCCCATAGGTGAACTGCGTGGTGCCGGTGTTGGTGGTGGCAAAGCCGTAGGCGTAGTTTCTGCCGCCGTTCAATGATGCTGTTACTGCGGGCTTCGCTGTAAGCTGCGCTGCCAGTTGCTCAATCCAGACACCGTTGTAGTTGCGGGCTGCGGGCAAGGTGTCCATGCCATCGGTGAAGCGGCCATCCGTGTAGCCTGTCAGGGGTCCGGGCACCTGCGCACTGAAGCCATATTTTGCGCGACTCAGCGCGGCGGCGTTGCCTGTGTCTGAGAGCGAATCGCCAAAGACCACGATGGATGTGTACGCCTGCGCCGTCACAGAACGGCAGGTGCCCAGCAGCGCAACAAGCAACAGGGTCAGCGCCGTTGCAACACGCTTACCAGCGACGGCGACATGCTTACCAGCGACGGCAACATTGCGGCGAACAGTACTCTTCATAGCTGGCTTCAAGGTCATCTCCAAATTGCAGGCCAAATAATGGGCAGTCTTGCGCAGAAGACAATTTCAGAACAAGCTGCTGGTGTATGCGGGGCTACGCGAAAGTATGCCCGATGCCGCCAAAGTGGGCAAGCGGCATTTCTGAGTTCAAACAAGACTGCCGCGCATCTTTTCGAGACACGCGGCAGTTAGCCGACCGATGCAAGGTACGGTCGCGTCAGTTGTTGCTGGCCAAACTTGTAGGTGTGTTGCCGGAGTAGGTCACCCGGTACAGGATGCCGTTCTGCTCATCGCCCACGACGATACTGCCGTCGCGCATCTGCGCCAGGCCGAAGGGCCGTGCAAACCGCGCCCAGCCGCTGCCGCCCTTGACCGGCATCAGAAAGCCTTCCAGGAAGGGCTGGATCTCCTTGGCTTTGCCGCCTTCAAAGTGGATGCGAACCACCTCGTATCCGCTCGGCGGTGCCGCGCCCCAGCTGCCATGCAGTGTGGCCAGTGCATCGCCGTCGTAACCCGATGGCAGGCTCGTTCCGTTCAGAAAGACAAGCTGCATGCCGGAGGAATGCGCAGACCACGTCAGCACGGGCAGGGTTGTTTTTGCGGCCCACTGGTCCAGCGTGACGCCTTTGGGCGGTGTCAGGTAGAGGTTTTTCAGGCCTGTGCCCAGGATGTAGGGCCAGCCATACTCCTTGCCTTGCTGGATCAGGTTGACTTCCTCACGCTGCTCCTTGTCGCCCAGCCAGTCCACACCGTCGTCCCAGCCGTACAGGTCGCTGGTGCCCGGCTTAAAGTTGAAGCCGATGGTATTGCGCAGGCCGGTGGCAAAGGTCTCACGGCCTGTACCGTCCAGGTTGGAGCGCTGCATGGTGCTGTTGACGTGGTTGCGCTCTTCGCAGGTGTTACAGGTGCTGCCCACGCTTTCATAGAGCTTGTTATCAGCACCTACAGCAAGAGTGCGGTCCACGTGCTGACCCGCGTCCGGCAGGTCACTCATGATCATCTTGGAGGTGCCGAGGGTTCCGTCCGGATTGATGGGCGCTGAGTAGACCTCCTTGATGGTCACGTAGTACATGGTGCCGTCGTGGATCACCATGCCGTGTACATTCTCAAGCTCCAGCACCTTGGTCTGCTTGCCGCTGGCGTCGATCATGGTGATGGTGCCAGCATCGCGGCTGCTGACGTACAGGTTTCCGGCGTCCGACACGACGATGACGCGTGGGCTCTTCAGGCCCTCCGCCATTTTGGTGATTTTGAAGCCCGCTGGCAGCTTGAGCCGGGCGATGTTGGCGTCAGTCGCGGGCAACGGCGCAGGCAGAACTACGTTGACGCTGTGGCTGTCTTTGTTGGGCATCGGCATCTCCTGCGCGGAGGAGGACAGATAGCAGGACGATAGTGCGGCAAACGCAAGTGGTACGGCAAAACGCTTCATGCATGGACGGATGCGCACGACGCGTAGCCTTGTTGCACGCGATCTTGTGTCAGCGTGCCAGGCCCACTGCAGCCTTCATCTTGCTCCACACCCAGGTGGGCACGGTGGACCGCATCATATGGCTGCGTAACTCTTCGTACCGTGCCGCGCCCATGCTGTAGCCGATGATCAGGCGCAGCAGTTCCGGGTCTTCCTTTGCCTTGCGGACCAGCGCGTCCATGCGTCCGGAACCGTTGAACAGCCTGTGCTGAATCTCGACAGAGTGCTGCAGATCGCTGCCGATCTCGGCCTGCCACGCTCGCTGATAACTGCTGAGTGTGCGCTCGTCATAGCGCTTCTTCCGGATGGCTGCGAGCGCGGTGTCTGCCGCAAGCGAACCGCTGGCCATGGCGTAAAAGATACCTTCCGCCGTGAACGCATTCACGAAGCCACCGGCATCGCCCGCCAGTAGAACACGGTCCGTATAGGTCTTCTCAAGCGGCCCGCTGACCGGGATGGGAAACGCCTTGTAGCCCGCGCGATTGGTCTCGCCGGTGACGTGGCCCTTCGCTTTTAGCGTGTCGACCCAGCCCGCGTGGTGCTCCGCGCCCTTACCGCGCAGGGCCTTCAAATACCAGTCCAGCTTGCAGCCGAAGCCCAGGTTCAGGTGCTGCGTCTTTGGAAAGATGTACCCATAGCCGAAGGTCTCGGTCAGCGTCAGGAACAGGTAAATGCTCTCGCGATCCTTTACATCAAGACGGTCATAGGTCGTCTCTTCCATCATGTCGACCGCGTACTCCTTGTGCGCGGCTTCGCTGCGCAGACCGGTGTGCCGGGCAATGACGGAGTTGGCCGAGTCGGCACCGATAATCATGGGTGCGGTGAACAGTTCGCCTGTGGTGCTTTCCAGTTCAACGTGGTCTTCCTTCACCACGCAGCGGCGAATCATGACACCTTTGCGCACGGTGCACACCTGCTCCGCACGCCGAAACAGCGCGGCATCGAACTCCCACCGGCGAATCAAGTACAGGATCGGCTCGGCCTGCTGGTAGCTGACGCGGGTGCCGTCCGGCGACTCCAGGTGGACGCGGCTGACCGGGTTGACCGGCACCTCGCCCGCCGATAAAAACTCCTGCACGTAAGGAAAGCGATGCAGCAGGCGCGCGGACAAGCCTCCTCCGCAAGGTTTCTCACGTGGGAACTCCGCTGCTTTATCCAGCAGCAGGACGCGAACACCCGCGTGCCCCAGTTGATAGGCTGCGGTCGCACCCGCTGGGCCTCCACCCACGATGATGATGTCGTAACACTGATCCATGCTCGACCAGTGTAGCTGCGACTGGGCATCATTGTGCGCCTTCATCGTCGTGCCAAAAAGGCCATTGATAGTGAGTGCCTCAAAAGCAAACCACCCATCCGCTTGGAACGGAGTGGGTGGTCTGGTAAGGCGCATGCCAGTTCTACTGATTATTGTTGTTGTAGCCGCCGCCCTGGGAGTTACCGTTCCGGCCAGACGACTGTGCCGTGCTGGTCAATCGGAAGTTAAAAACAGTACCGCTCGCAATCTGACCACCTGTGGCGATGTTTCCCAGGATGGAACCGAACTGCTTTTTAGTGGACTGATTCGATGTGTCCCCGGCATTTGCCGCGTCACGCAGGCTATGCACAGAATTGGTGCTCAACGCATACGTGCGTCCATTCACAGTCATGGACGTAAGGCGGAGGTTGAACGTGCTTCCCTGGGCGGAGTCGATCTGTGCCTGCACAGGCGTACCCGCCGGTGCAATCACGTTACCGTCCACGCTCACATCATTTGTCAGCGAACCTGCAATGGTCTCATTTGCGCTGATCTCAGCAGGCCGCACGTTCTGCTCAATGCGGACGCTTAGCTGCGTACCGGAGGGTATGACGACACCGCGATTACGGTTACCATACCCCTGGCCATTCCCCTGATTGCCGTTACGCTGGTTCCCATTGCCATAGCCCTGGCCGTCGTTCTGGTTACCATTTCCGTTCTGGTTGCCGCTACCGTTGTAACCGTTCGTGCCGTAGCCATTATTGCCATTGCCGTTCGCACCGCTTACCTCAAACTCGGCACTGCAGCCGCCGTTCACTGTAATTCCAGTGCGATTGAAACTCCATGTGGAGCCCTGCTGGCAAAGACCGTCGCTGCGCTCACGCACGAGGCGGACACCGTTCACGGTGTTTGCCGGGCAAAACTGCTGACCGCCCGTCGAACGGCAGGTAATTGTTTGCTGCTGCTGAGCCGCAAGCGGCATTGCCATTGTCAATACGGCAAGCGCTAATCCCTTTTGCATATAGTCTCCAGGCGGCTTGTTCGCTTGCTCCATGGCCGCACTTTACTTTGATGGCGCTTTCTACCGGGCAAGTAGCCCGGCGCATGCGCTTTCCGGCCTACGCTTGCTAAATACGCCCTGCTACTCGCAGCGAGGCAATCTCGGCATCCGTGAAAACACGCGAGCGTATGTGGAAGCGCACGCCCTCTCCATTGTCCAGCGAGAACATGCCGCCCCTGCCGGGCACGACATCAAGCGTCAATTCCGTGTGTTTCCAATACTCAAATTGCGGTCCGCTGATGTAGAACGGCGTTCCTTCTTCATCGCCGTCGGCAAACGTGCCGAGAAGAACATCCTGGTCCCCCACCAAAAATTCTTCACGCGGGTAGCACATGGGCGACGAGCCGTCGCAGCAGCCGCCGCTCTGATGAAACATTAGCGGTCCGTGTTTCGCTCGCAGGCGGTCCATCAGCGTAGTCGCTGCGGGTGTGCGGAGAATCTGCGCTGGCGTTGCTTCATTCATAGGCATCTCACCGCCGTCATCCTGAGAGAGCGAAGCGGCCGAAGGATCTTGTGCCAGCCTGAAAGCCACAGGCTTTTATGAAGAAAGCCCGATGCAGCTTCGTTGAGCCAGAGTTTGCAGGGATCCTTCGCTTCGCTCAGCATGACAGGCCGCTAGAAGAAACCAAGCTTATTCGGGCTGTAGCTGACCAGCACGTTCTTGGTTTGCTGGTAATGATGAATCATCATTTTGTGGTTCTCGCGGCCAATGCCGCTCTGCTTGTAGCCGCCAAACGCAGCGTGCGCCGGGTACAGGTGGTAGCAGTTGGTCCAGACCCGGCCCGCCTCAATGCCGCGACCGAAGTGGAAGGCGCGGTTCATGTCCCGCGTCCATACGCCAGCACCCAGACCGTACAGCGTGTCGTTGGCAATTTCGAGGGCTTCGTCCTCTGTCTTGAAGGTAGTTACGGAGACGACCGGTCCGAAAATCTCCTCCTGGAAGATGCGCATCTTGTTGTGGCCTTCAAAGACCGTGGGCTGCATATAGAAGCCGCCACTCAGGTCGCCGGGCATGTCGGCGCGTGCGCCGCCAGTCAGCACCTTTGCGCCTTCCTGCTTGCCGATGTCCATGTAGCTCAAGATTTTCTCAAGCTGCTCGCTGGAAGCCTGCGCACCGATCATGGTGGACTTGTCCAGCGGTGATCCCTGCTTGATAGCCTCGACGCGCGCGATTGCCTTTTCCATGAAGCGCTCGTAAATGGATTCCTGCACGAGCGCACGACTTGGGCACGTGCACACCTCGCCCTGGTTCAGCGCGAACATGGTGAAGCCTTCCAGCGCCTTATCGAAGAAGGCATCATCCTCGCGCATCACATCTTCGAAAAAGATGTTGGGGCTCTTGCCGCCCAGTTCCAGCGTGACCGGGATCAGGTTCTGCGAGGCATACTGCATGATGAGCCGGCCCGTCGTGGTCTCGCCGGTGAAGGCGATCTTCTTGATGCGTGGGCTGGATGCCAGCGGCTTACCTGCCTCAAGCCCGAAGCCGTTCACCACGTTCAGCACGCCCGGCGGCAGGATGTCTTCGATCAGTCCCATAAAGACAAGGATGGACAGTGGCGTCTGCTCAGCCGGTTTCAGCACCACGGTGTTGCCCGCAGCCAGCGCGGGAGCCAGTTTCCAAGCGGCCATCAGCAGCGGAAAGTTCCACGGGATAATCAGGCCAACCACGCCCAGCGGCTCGTTGTAATGGTAGGCAACGGTGGTCGCATCGATCTCGGAGATGGTGCCTTCCTCCGCCCGGATCACGCCCGCAAAGTAGCGGAAATGATCGACCATCAGCGGCAGGTCAGCAGCCATCGTCTCGCGGATGGGCTTCCCGTTGTCCCACGTCTCGACCGTAGCCAACAGCTCCAAATTGTCTTCGATACGCTGTGCGATGCGCTCCAGCAAACGACCGCGTTCGGTGGTGCTGGTGCGGCCCCAGGCAGCGCGTGCTGCGTGGGCGGCGTCCAGCGCCTTGTTCACGTCGTCAGCGTTTGAACGTGCGATGCCGCACAGCACTTCACCGGTGACCGGCGTCACATTAACGAAGTACTGCCCGCCGACCGGCCCAATCCAACGGCCCCCGATGTAGTTGTCATACGTCTTGCGCAAGTGGATGGGGTGCTCTGCCGTAGCAGGGCTCAACGCGGGTGTGGTAGCCATGACGGTTGTTGCTCCTTCTCAAAAGTGCGAGCTGCCGTATTGTGTTGCACACGCCAGAAGTTCACGGCGGCGAAAGCCCAAAGCTTCGAGATATTACTCCCGGCGCCTGGCGATTGTCTCGCCGCGTTGGCTTTCGCGCTCGCGTCTTTTTCCTTGCATTCAAAAACGGTGACGCCGGCGATCACCTGATCTGTCGGCTGCGTGGACGGGCACCGATGCGAGATGTTGACCAGTTAGGCACTTTTGCTATAGCTCTGCAGCGCAGCCAGTTTGCTTTGCGCGGCAGTGTTGGCGCGTTGCACATTCACCGGATTGGCGGTCGGGGCACTTGACTGCTCCTGCGCGGGTTTCCCGGTGGCTTCAGCCTTCTGTATCACCGCTCCCAGCACACCGATCTGCTTCTCGTTATCCCAGGAGAACTCTGGCCGGCCAACGACAGCTTTGAGTGAGTCACTCCCGCCTCGCGTGCCGCATTGTTGAACGCCCTTGCGCGGTTTGCGAAGAAGCTGGGTTTTAGACAGAAGGAGGGCAAACCACCGATGATTACAACTTCGCGAATGACTGCGACGGTATCTTTGGTCGACGAGATTTTGCCTGCGCTTCCACGGAGCGGAAGCCTGGCATGCCTGACGTGTTATCCGAAGAAGAAATGCCAAGACTGTAATGCTGTCCTGGCCGCGTCTAGTAAGCACTGTTCGGCGCAGCCAAAGGCAAGCCGCCAGCGATAGTCAGGCGTGGCACAAGACTGCTCCAGCATACCGTGTAAGACCGGCATAGCAGAATGCAGCAAGCCGTCATCAACTGCCAGGAATGGCCGGAGTATCCGGACTCTTGTTACTGACCCTTATAGTCAACAAACAGGTCAGGGTACTCGCGCTTCAACGCCTCAATCTTGGGGCGGTCACAGACCTGGATGTAGGGGTTGTTCGGGTTGTGCAGAGCATAATCCTGGTGGTAGTCCTCGCCCTTGTAGAAGCCCTTCAGCGGCGTCACTTCCGTAACAATCTTCGACTTGAACACGTGTGCCGTATCCAGCTGTGCAATATATGCCTGCGCTACCCTCTGCTGCTCCGGTGAAGTGAAGAAGATCGCCGACCGGTACGACGTGCCCTCGTCCGGTCCCTGCCGGTTCAGCGTCGTGGGATCGTGCGCGACGGAGAAGAAGATGCGCAGCAGTCCACCGTAGGTAATAACCGACGGATCGTACTGGATTTCGACCGACTCGGCGTGGCCAGTCGTCTCGGTAGTTACCTGGCTGTAGGTGGCCGTGGACGCCTTACCGCCCGCGTAGCCTGCTACCGTCTTCCGCACGCCTTTGACACGCTCAAACACTGACTGCGTGCCCCAGAAACAGCCGCCTGCGAACACTGCGGTCTGCAGCTTTTCGTGGCTCAGCGTCACATCCTGCAGCGGCTTTGGAAAGGTACCGCGATCCAAGGCGAGCGCAGGAAGCGGCAGGGCGAGCAGGGTGCAAATCAAAGCGGAACGGAAGGGCTTGCTGAACATAACAACCTCACACTCGTTGAGACGCGCAGACCCAGGATTGTGTCACTCCGGCATCGTCGGTTCACGATCCGATGCTGTACCCTGCTGGCATGCTTGACGTTCATCCCCCGCACGAACCGGTCCACGGCATTCGCGACTTTCTGCTGCATCTGCTCACCATCACCGTGGGCCTGCTGATCGCGCTAGGGTTGGAAGCAGCTGTGGAGTGGCGACACCATATGCACCTGAAGCAAGAGGCAGAGGAGAATATCCGGCGAGAGCTTCGCGACAACCAGACAGACCTTCGCGCCACGGTTAGCTTCATTCCAGAGGAGCAGCGACACTTCACAGAACTAGCCGACTTTCTACAGGCAAACGCCGATGGGCAGAAGGTGCCACTTAAGTCGGTCACGGTCAGCCTGCATATGACAACGCCGCAGGATGCGAGTTGGCAAACAGCCGGTGCCACGGGCGCACTTGCCTATATGGATTACAACAAAGTGCAAAGGTTTGCAGCGGCTTACCAGCTGCAAAAGAAGCTGGACACCCTGCAAGATGCCACGCTGCAGCCGGTAATTACGTTGATCGGCATAGTCGGTGCAGGTGACCCAGCTAGGTTGGGTAAAGAGGAGTCGCTGACCACCCTGGCGCAGGTTCGAGGAGCCATGGCACATGTGGAAACCTTGCGAGAGCTGGCGGCGGATCTAACGAAGAAGTACGATGAAGCCCTCTCGCAGGAGTAGCTGCCACAAGTAAGCGGGCCGTCCTCTATTACGGGACGCCCTTCTGCTTCGCCCTGCTAAGCCTTGCCCGCAAGCTGTCGCAAGACGTACTGCAGAATGCCACCGTGCTGGTAGTAGAGGATCTCCTGCGGCGTGTCGATGCGTACGGTCGCCGGAATGCTGATGCACTCGCCGTCCGCACGTGTGGCCTCCACGGTGATCTGCTTGCCATCGGCAAACTTCGCGTCGAGCATGGCTTTCAGGCCGGGTACGCTGTAGGTCTCTTCGCCGGTCAGGCAGTGCGACTCGGCGTTCTCGCCGTGCTGGAACTGCAGCGGCAGAATGCCCATGCCCACCAGATTCGAGCGGTGAATCCGTTCGTAACTTTCCGCCAGCACAAAGCGGATGCCGAGCAGGCGCGGCCCCTTGGCCGCCCAGTCGCGTGACGAGCCCGAACCGTACTCCTTGCCTGCAAGGATGGCCAACGGCGTGCCGCGTTTTGCATACGAGACCGACGCGTCGTAGATCGACATCTCCTTGCCTTCTGGCAGCAGGCGGGTGACGCCGCCCTCGGTCCCGGGAGCCAGCTTGTTACGCAAACGCACGTTCGCAAAGGTGCCGCGGACCATCACCTCGTGGTTGCCGCGGCGTGAGCCGTAGCTGTTGAAGTCGCCGGGTTTGACGCCGTTCTCGACCAGGTACTTCCCTGCCGGTCCATTCAGCTTGATGCTGCCCGCGGGCGAGATGTGATCGGTCGTAACGGAATCGCCCAGCACTGCAAGCACGCGCGCATCGTGGATATCGACCACAGGTGCGGGCGTCGCGGGCATGCCGTCGAAGTACGGCGCCTTGCGGATGTAGGTGGAATCCGGCTCCCAGCCATAGGTGTCACCGCCTGGGAACTGCAGCGCCTGCCAGTTGCTGTCGCCGTCGCTCACGGTCGAATACTGCTTGCGGAACATCTCCGCGTCGATGCTGTCGTTAACCGTCTTGTTGACCTCCTCCTGCGACGGCCAGATGTCTTTCAGGAAGACGGGCGTGTTGTCTTTCGAGAAGCCGATGGGTTCGGCTTCGAAGTCAAAGTCGATGGTTCCCGCCAGCGCGTACGCGACCACCAGTGGCGGGCTCATCAGGTAGTTGGCGCGCACGTCGGAATTGATACGGCCTTCAAAGTTACGATTGCCGCTGAGCACGCTGACTGCGACCAGTCCGTGATCTTCGATGGATTTCGATACGTCCGTCGGCAGCGGTCCGCTGTTGCCGATGCACGTCGTGCAGCCATAGCCGACGGTGTGGAAACGCAGCGCATCCAGGTACTGCGACAGGCCCGCCTTGTCGTAGTAATCCGTTACCACGCGCGAACCCGGTGCGAGCGACGTCTTGACCCAGGGCGGTGTCTGCAGGCCCTTCTCTACTGCCTTTTTCGCAAGCAGGCCGGCAGCCATCATGACGTACGGATTGCTGGTGTTGGTGCACGAAGTGATCGCTGCGATAACGATGCTGCCGTGGTGCAGAAAGGGGTCCACATCGACATGCAGCCGCTCGCGCACGCTGGCGATTGGGTCGTCATGCGTGGTCAGGTGGCCGTCCTTCCCGGGTTCGGGCGCGGCTACGGACGATTCGATGGAGCCATCAGCGGAAGCGTGACCGCCCTCACCTCCCCACCGCACAAGCTGGCGATCACCTTTGACGTTGGCGTTGGGCCCGTACAGCGACGGTAATACCTTGGCGAAGCTCTCCTTGGCCTGCGACAGCAGCACGCGATCCTGCGGACGCTTGGGCCCGGCGACGCTTGGCTCCACTGTGGCGAGGTCGAGCGACAGCGTGCTGCTGTACTCCGCCTCGGGCGCGTCGGCGGTGTGGAACATGCCCTGTGCGCGATAGTAGTCCTCCACGAGCTGCACCTGCGCATCGGTGCGGCCGGTCAGCCGCAGGTAGGTCATCGTCTCCGCGTCCACGGGGAAGAAGCCGCAGGTCGCGCCGTACTCGGGCGCCATGTTCGCGATGGTGGCGCGGTCGGCCAGCGGCAGTTCGCTGATGCCCGAGCCGAAGAACTCCACGAACTTGCCGACAACGCCGTGCTTGCGGAGCATCTCCGTGACGGTCAGCACAAGGTCGGTGGCGGTGGTTCCCTGCTTCAGCTTGCCCAGCAGGCGGAAGCCGACGACCTGCGGCACCAGCATGGATACCGGCTGGCCCAGCATGGCCGCCTCAGCCTCGATGCCGCCAACGCCCCAGCCCAGCACGCCAAGGCCGTTGACCATAGTGGTGTGGCTATCGGTGCCGACGCAGGTGTCGGGGTACGCCTGGCCGTCCGGCGTGGTGAAGACGACGCGCGCCAGGTACTCCAGGTTCACCTGGTGGCAGATGCCCATGCCCGGCGGCACCGCGCTGAAGTTGCGAAAGGCGGTCTGGCCCCACTTCAGAAAGGCGTAACGTTCGCGGTTGCGCTGGAACTCCAGGATGCTGTTCAGGTCGTAGGCGTTCTTCAGGCCGTACTCGTCCACCTGCACGCTGTGGTCGATGACCAGTTCCGCCGGTTGCAGCGGGTTGATCTTCTCCGGGTCGCCGCCCAGCACCTTCATGGCGTCGCGCA
>CAXTFT010000043.1:0-24217 GCA_964243585.1 uncultured Terriglobus sp. | reverse complement strand
CGTCCGCTCGGGAGGACCGGCCTGAGCGTCCCGGCGATCTGCGTCGGCACCAGCAGAAGCTTTACAGCGGCCGAAAATACCAGACCGGTCGTGACCGCCACGCCGGTCGGAACATGCAGGAAGAGGATCAACAGCGGGGTGGTGATGGTGCCCGCACCCACGCCGGTTAGTGCGATAAACATCGCAATGATGAAGCCAATGAGATAGTGCATCGTCGCTTTCAGAAGAGCGGCTGCTGTTGCGTTGTACCAGTGGCCGCCGCTTTCTGGTCAGCGGTTAACTCTGCGGCGCGGCCTGGCTTTCGGCGGGATTTTCAGCCACCTGGATGTGGATGCCGCACTCCACCTTCTTGCCTGCCCATCGTCCTGAACGCGGATCGTTCGGGTCCGTGGGCAGCGTGGTACATGGCTGGCAGCCAATGCTTGTGTAGCCCTGGTCATATAGCGATAGCAGTGGAATCTTAAACTGCGCGGCAAGCTGCCACACGTCGCGCGTGGTCCAGTCGGCAAACGGACTCAGCTTGCGGACGACCACGCCGCTGGGCAGCGTAAAGTCATCAATCTCTCTCAGTGCCGTACGGCTTCTTGCCTGTTCGCGGCGCAAGCCTGTAAGCCAGATCCTGTAACCTGCGACGGCAGCAAAGAGCGGCTCCACTTTGCGCAGGCCGCAGCAGCGATTGGGATCGGTCTGGTAGAGCAGGCCAAAGGCCGACTCCTGCTGCTGAACAGTTTCTTTTGGCAGCAGGTTTATAAGATTCACCTTCCACTCCGCGGCGATCCGGTCGCGGTATTTGTAGGTCTCGCGGAAGTGGTAATTAGTGTCGAGGAATAGCACAGGGATCTTCGGCCGCAACTCCATGGCAAGGTGCAACAGCAGCACGTCTTCTGCCTGAAAGCTGCAGGTCAGACACGCCTCATCCTCAGCAACTGAAGAAAGCTCGTGCTGCAACATTGCTCGCACGTGCGTAAGCTGGGCCAGCAGTTCCGGCCGCAGTGCATCCGGTTGCGCGACCAAATCGCCAAACGCGGGAGCGCCGCCAGCCTTCTCCGTCTCTCGTTCCTCAAACAACAATGAAGCTTCATCTCTGCCGCTGGATTGCGAGGCTGCGCCTTGGCTGGACAAGTCGCTTTGAAGTAGCAGCTCTGACGGATAGAGAATGGGCAGAAGCTGATCCATTTACTGTTCCTCCTCAAGAGCATTGGCCTTCTTTAGAACGGCTATCGCCGCTGCAATCGCTTCTTCGCTACCCTGCAATCGAAGCGAGTACGCAGGCTTTAACTTGATGTCGCGGAAGGTCTGCACGGGGACCTTCAAGGCAGCGGTGGATGCCTTGCGAATCATGCCGGCGGCGACGGTTGCGTTGCTTTGCAGATCGATCAGGACAAAGCTGCCCGTGTGACGATTTGCCGCGTAGCTATCGAAGGCAAGCGGCTGCAGAGTCTCCACGGTGACATCCGCAATACCATTCATCTTCAATGAAAGGGATTCAACTGCCACGTTGCTGATATCCGTGAGTTGGGACAGATCGACGGCACGCAGAACCGCTGTAACACTCGCCTGCAAGGTGCGGCTCCCCTGCTTTAACAGAAATCTGCGCGAAAGTTCAAGCGGCTCTTCACTCATCCAGACAAGAGAGGCCGTAAAGCTGTTCGCAACGACCGGCAACGCAGAAGCAGCAGCGAGCTGGTCGCCTCGACTGATGTCAATCTCATCATCCAACGTAAGCGTGACAGAAAGCGGTGCGAAAGCTTCCTGCATGTCACCGTCAAAAGTGACAATACGTCGTACGCGGCTGCTGCGCCCAGATGGCAGGGCTGTAAGGCTGTCCCCAACACGTACAACGCCACTGGCGATCTGTCCGGCAAAGCCCCGGAAGTCTCGGTCAGGCCGAACCACCCGCTGAACGGCCATGCGGAAGGGCGCGTCCACGTTGACCTGCGATGAAGGAATGCTCTCCAGCAAGCCCAACATGGTTGGCCCGCTGTACCAGGGCATGGCCTTGCTGCTGTGCACGACATTATCGCCCGTCAGTGCACTAACCGGCACAAAATGCAGCGTTGTTCCGGCATTTCCATCCACGTCAAGGCTTGCAAAGAAGTGCTTGAAGTCAGATTCGATGGATTGAAAGATAGTCGTGGAGTAATCAACAAGATCCATCTTATTGACAGCGACAATGACATGCCGCACGCCCAGCAGTGCGGTGATGTACGCGTGCCTTCGGGACTGCACAAGGACGCCCTTGCGCGCATCCACCAGCACCACGGCAACGTCTGCCGTGCTGGCACCCGTGGCCATATTGCGCGTGTACTGCTCATGCCCGGGCGTGTCGGCGATGATGAACTTGCGGTGAGCCGTTAAGAAATAGCGGTACGCCACGTCGATGGTGATGCCCTGCTCGCGCTCGGCACGCAAGCCGTCCGTTAGCAACGCAAGATCAAGCACGCCCGGTGCGGTCGTACCCTTGCCCTCGATGGACTGTAACTGGTCATCGTAGACGCTCTGGGTGTCGTAGAGCAGTCTGCCGATCAGCGTCGATTTGCCGTCGTCTACAGAGCCCGCCGTTGAGAAACGCAACAGGTCTTTTTCGCGTTCTTCCTGCAGGTATTCCGCGATGTTGAAGTTGTCGGCAAACGACTGTGACACCGCGACAGGTTCGGGTTCCGGCGTGTGCCCCCGCAACGGCGTGTACACTGCAACATTTTCGTTCCATGCCTCGGGTTCGCCGATGGGCGCGCCGTTGCTCGCTGTCTCCGGTGCGGTCGTGACAGGCGCTTGCAGGTGCAGTTCTACAAGATCGTTGTTTGCGGGTGCCATTTAAAAGTAGCCCTCGCGCTTCTTGATCTCCATGGAACCTTCTTGGTCGTGGTCAATGGCGCGGTTGGCACGCTCCGATGAACGGAAGCCGAGGATTTCTTCGATGATCTTCGGGATGGTGTCGGCGTCGCTGCGAATGGCACCCGTACAGGGACTGCAGCCCAGCGAACGAAGGCGCGACTTGACCATGGTGGGCTGCTCGCCCGGCCTGCGCACGAACTCCTGCTCAGTGGGCAGCAGCGCGTCGCCACGCAGGTACATCGGCCGCTCCCGTGCAAAATAGAGGTCAACCACCGGAATGTTTTCTTCGTGGATATACTGCCACACATCCATTTCGGTCCAGTTGCTCAGCGGAAACACGCGGATGCTTTCGCCCGGGTGGATGCGGGCGTTGTACAGGTTCCACAGTTCGGGCCGCTGGTTCTTCGGGTCCCATTGCCCTGCCCTGTCGCGGAACGAGTAGATGCGTTCCTTGGCACGGGATTTTTCTTCGTCGCGACGCGCACCGCCGAAGGCTGCGGTGAAGCCATAGTGCGACAAGCCATCCAGCAGCGCCTGCGTCTTCAACAAGCCGCAACAGCGTTTTGTATCCAGCTTGATGGGATTGGTGCCGTTCGCCAGCGCGGCCTCGTTGCGCCACACCAGCAGTTCCGCGCCAACACTTTTCGCCATGTTGTCGCGAAACTCCAGCATCTCGCGGAACTTGTAGCCGGTGTCGATGTGCAGCAACGGAAATGGAATGGGTCCCGGATAGAAAGCTTTCTGCGCCAGCCGCAACATGACAGAAGAATCCTTACCGATGGAGTAAAGCATTACCGGCTTCTCGAACTCGGCGGCAACCTCACGAAGGATGTGAATGCTCTCCGCTTCAAGCAGGCGAAGATGGCTAAACCGTGTAACCGAGGCATGCGGCACGGACGTAAACGTTGGCAAGGCTGCAACTTCTGTCATAAGAAAGGATGCGGTCAGCGGGTGCGACGTTAGAGAGTCGTTTAGAGGCAAAGCAGATCGGCAGCGACTAACGAACGCAACAACACACGGCCTGACAGTTGGCAGGACAACATTCCCGAAGTGAAGAACAGGAGCGCATGCGTTTACTGAGATTAGCAAACCCCCTTCCGCGATTCAACAAAGCTTGCGCAGGACACTCAGGTAGAGCAATTCGCTTCCTGTCGCTTGCAGTCTGTAAACGCTACAACGGCGCGCCGGCAATGCTTCCAACGAAGCCGTAGAGCAACCATCCAAACAAGCACTGAATTGATGAAAGCCTACCGAACCAGTCACATGCCCGCACGAAGTGGGTGCAGGCGACAGGGAGCGCCAGACACAGCAGCGAGACAAAGGGATACAGCATGCAGGCGTGGAACGCCTACGTATTCAAGGGTTGCTGGGTAGCAATCCGTCCGCGGCCGGACTAGGCTCCTGGCCCGTTGCCAGGTTCCCGGTGCAGCAGTCGCAGGTACTCGCGGCGAATCTTGATCAGATCGGTAAAGGAACGAAAAAAATCACGCGGTTTCAGCTTCGACCCTGCAACATCGACCCAGGTCTGCAACGGCAACTCATAGATCTTGTTCTCAGGCCTCAGGCCCACAGGCTTCCATGCGGCCAGAAAGCGTGCCAGCACCTCTACATCGAAGATCCAGCGTGACTCAAACGGTTCCGCCAGCGCACGCTGCAACAGTGGAACCGGGCGAAAGATCTTTGCACCGCACTGCGTGTCATAGATGGGTAAACCCAGCGAGAGTGATACGGCGGTGGCAAATACCCTGCCAAGGTAGTGACGCATGGGATTGCGGCTCACGTGCCGGCCAAGCAGCCGGATGCGTGCACCGAAGACGAGATCAATCTCCGGTTCATGCTCCAGGATGTGCAGAAACTCCGGCAGCGCGTCCAGCGGTGTCGCCAGGTCGGCATCCCAAAAGCCGGTAAAGGCGCTCGGCGCGATGGCCAGCGCATGCAGCAAACCCCTACGAACCGCTTCGCCCTTACCGCCATTGGGCTGCAGGTCCAGCACGGAGGCGCGGCCAGGATGTGCCCCGCAGAACTCCTGCAGTCGTAGGAGCGTGCTGTCGGAACTGCCGTCATTCACAAAGAGGAATGAGACGCGCCCGTTGCCGCTCAGGAAGTGCGAAAAGATGTCCGCATGAAAGCGCCCTGCCTCGTTGTAACAGGGCACCACCAGCAGGCATGAAACGGACTCGATCACGGAATCGGTGTGTCTGAGACGGTGACCTGTCTCCCTTTCACAGACTTGAGCAACGATCGTATCGCACTCACGACAGAACCGCGACAGGTCGTCTCAGGAGTATTCAACGCTTCAGGCGCTGGCTTTCCGCCAGCATGGTGACATCCACAATCGGCATCTCCAACGTCACGCGGGTGCCGCGGCCCGGTCGACTTTCCATTTCAATGACCGCATCGCTGCCGTAGAGCACCTCCATACGCTCCTGCACGTTGCGCATGCCAATGCCGTTGCCTGGCCGCGCCAGTCCGCCGCCAGGGCTTGCAACATCACGGTCCGGCGCAATGCCGACGCCATCGTCCTCCACCTCCAGCAGGAGGCGTTCGCTACGAATGCGACTGCGCAGGGTTACTGTTCCGCCACCGATGCGGGGCTCCAGACCGTGCTTGATGCTGTTCTCGATCAGCGGCTGCAGCAGCATGCTTGGTACCACCAGGTCCAGGGTTTCCGGTGCGATTTCCTTGACAACCCGCAGCTTTTCACCGAAGCGAACCACTTCAATTGCCAGGTAATCATCGGTAAACGCCATCTCGTCCCGGAACGGCACAAAAGCTTCGCGCTTTTTCAGCAGGATGCGCAGAATGTTTGCCAGGCGGACGATCATCTCCCGCGCGAGCTCGGGTTCCAGCCGGATCAGCGAACCGATCGAATTCAGTGTGTTGAACAGGAAATGCGGATTAATCTGCCGCTGCAGAGCATCGAGCCTGGCCTCCAGCAGCAGCCTTGCCTGCTGTTCCAGCTTGTCTTCGATGCGGATGGCGTTCCAGATCTTCAGGGGGATGCCTACCAGCACCGGCGCCGCCGCGCAGATGGCCAGTTGCAAAAACCACAGGTCAGACCGCAGGGCAAAGTAGCGGTGTGGCGCGTACTCTGCAATCTCGCTGGCTGCCAACTGCATCAGCATGACGCAGACCAGCAGCAGCACCTGCCGGTCGAGGTGCGGCCTGCGAAGGTTGCGGCGCACCCAGCGGTACAGGCTCAGGTCGATCATGGGCGAAAACGACCAGACTGCCTCCACGTCGACGAAGCGGTGAAACATGCCGGCCAAAACCGCTGCCAGAAGATTCACAGGCAGAGCAAGAAACTCGTGGTGCAGCATCGCAGGGACCGCCAGCGCCACCGCCCCAATGGCAGCTGATGAAGGACCGAGGATGACACCAAGCAAGATAGCAGTGGCCAAGGAGATATCAGCTGCCAAAAAATTCGGCACCACCGTGCGGATATACACGCCCAGCAGGAGCGGCGTGCAGAGGAAAGCAGTCAGCTGCAGTCGCTTGACGATAGGCCGCTCGTGCATCAGCAGCAGCCTGCGGAAAGCGGTCGAGCGCGCCAGTGAGCTGGAGACCGCAGCTGCCACACCCAGTTGGATCAGCAGTGATATCAGTACCAGCTTCGGTGCAAGCGGATTCATCACCCTCTACTCTACGTCCAGCACGCCTGCCGCAGCCGAGTGCACGCAGTCTGCATCTACCCGGACCGACATGCATCTATAAGATCGAGACATGCAATACAGCCGGGTCGAGAAAATTGCGGAAGCCAGCCTGCCCACTAAGTGGGGTGAGTTTCGCATTCTTGGCTTTGAGGGTCATCTGGCACCCGGCGCGACACCCGGTCCTCAGGGTAAAACAGTCGATGAAGCAGTAGCCTTGATTTATGGCCATCCAGGCGGACATCAGGCGCCCATCATTCGCGTGCATTCGCAATGTCTTACCGGTGATGTCTTTCATTCGCTGCGTTGCGATTGCCGGCAACAGCTTGAACTTGCACTCGACACAATCACCGCGCATGGCGAAGGCATTATCGTGTACGAGGCGCAGGAAGGCCGTGGAATCGGTCTAATGGCGAAGCTGCGGGCCTATGAGCTGCAGGACCATGGACGCGACACCATTGAGGCAAATGTTGAACTCGGCTACCGCGCCGACCATCGCGACTTCAGCCTGCCGGCAGAAGTAATCAAGCAGCTTGGCTTTACGAGCATCCGTCTGATTACGAACAATCCCGAAAAAGTAGAAGCCATGGAAAGCCGCGGAATCCAGGTAGCCGAACGGATTAGCGCCGAGGTTGCTGCAGAGTTGACCAGCGCGAAGTACCTGGCGGTCAAGCGCGACAAGATGGGTCACATGTTGCACTCCCTACGCTAAAGAAAACGTGAGGACGGCCACAAGCTGTCCTCACGTCTATCAATTTACTGACTTTTAGCTTGGATTCCCGCTCCGAGAGATGGCTGCCGAAGTCTCCTCCTGCTGATTGGAAAGCACGCGTACTTGAACGCGACGGTTTTGCTTCCGGCCGGATGCTGTCCCGTTTGAAGCAATTTCCTTATCTTTGCCAATTCCTACCAGGTAAAACTTGTGCGGCGCGATGTTGTAGCGAGTCTGCAGGTATTGCGCCACAGCATCAGCGCGCCGCTGGCTCAGCGCGTAGTTGTACTGGGCGTCTCCGGATGAATCAGTTCCGCCTGTAAGCTCCAGAATGAAGTGTTTGGTGGTACTCAGATCCGTCGCAACCTGGTCAAGCTGCCGCTTGTCAGCAGCCGTGAGTACAGCCTTGTCAAAAGCAAACGTAACGCTCACATCGGAAAGCGGCTTGTACGTATCCAGCCCTGCCACTACACCTGTGAGCGAGTCCACTCGATGGTAGGCGTCCTGAGCAGTACCCTGGGCCTTGTTCGCGGCTTCACCAGACGTGAGCGCATGCTGGTCCGCGGCAGCTGCGGCCTGCTGTGCACTGGCAATCCCCTGCTGCGCACGGCGGTCTGTCTCTGTAATGTTTCTGTGATCAGCAGCCGTTCGTGCATCCAGTTCATTCGCATTCTGCACAATGGGTGCCGCCTGTGATCGCACATAGCGCTTGGTACTGCAACCTGTACTCAAGAGCAGTACCATGGCAGCCGTGCCACCAGCCAGACCCATCTTCCAAACTGACCCAGTGTCTCCAAAACCCATGTACATCCTCCGAAGGTAAGCTTCTGATATCTCTAAGCACGTGACCTGCCAAAGAACATGCTGCCCCTAAGTACAAGAAAAGGCAAAGTTTACAAGTAGGCTGGCAGCGAAGTCGGATCCGTGCCGGATAACGCACAGACACTGCTGTGGGTAGAAATTTCCTTTCCCTCCATCGATCTAAACTAAAGCCAGCGGCAACACTCAAGCCCCGACAATGGATCTTCAGGCAAAAATTCGAACTCTGCCTCAGCGGCCAGGCGTCTACCTGTACAAAAATGCTGAAGGCGAGGTCATCTACGTCGGCAAGGCGAAGAATCTGCGCAGCCGTGTCAGTTCGTATCTACTGGAGAGCTCTCAGGCCAACCGCAAGACTGGTTCACTCATGCGCGAGGCCGTGGACGTGGACTACATCCAGGTGGCCAACGAGCATGAGGCGCTTGCGCTTGAAAACAACCTGATCAAGCAGCGTAAGCCGCGCTTCAACATCCTGCTGCGCGATGACAAAACATATCCTTATGTGAAGTTGACGCTTGGCGACCGGCACCCCAAGGTGTTCGTGACGCGAAGGCTCAAAAAGGACGGCGGCCAGTACTTTGGCCCTTACTTCCCTGGAAATCTTGCCTACCGAATCGTAGAACTGATCCACCGCTCATTCCTGATTCCCAGCTGCAAGGTCGACCTGAGCCGCTACCATCCACGCCCATGCCTCGAGTTCCACATCAAGCGCTGCCTTGCGCCCTGCGTCGAGGGCCAGGTCGCGCAGGAGATCTACCGTGAAGCCATCCGCGATGTGCAACTCTTCCTAGAAGGGCGCGAAAGCGAACTGGAAGACCGGCTTAAGCGACGCATGGCGCAGGCCGCCATGGACGAGCAATATGAGTTAGCGGCAAAGTTTCGCGATCAACTGGTTACCGTACACCAGCTGCAGGAGAAGCAGCGCATTGCGTCTGCCGATGGCGAGGATGCCGACGTGTTCGGCTACCACTTCGACAAGGAGATGTTGGCAGTCGGACAATTTCACATGCGCGAAGGCAAGATCGTGGACAAGCGCGATTTCTTTTGGGAGGACCTGCCAGAATTGATCTTTGAAGCGGGCGTCGACGCGGAAGACGCGAGCCCGGAACCATCACCGAATGTGAGCCTGAGCGAGCATGCCGCACCGCCTTCGACTTCGGTCAACGCCGCTCCCAGTTCTGGCGAGCCATTCTCTCCCTCAGTCTTCTTTTCGGCATTTCTGAAACAGCTTTACCTGGACCAGCCATACGTTCCGCGCACCATCCTGGTACCGCTGGAGTTCCCTGATCGTGTTGCGCTTTCTTCGCTGCTCAGTGAACAAAGTGGCCGCAAAGTTGAGATTCTCGCGCCGCAGCGCGGTGACAAGCGTTCGCTGGTCGATCTGGTCGGGCAGAACGCAAAGCAGAGTTACGACCAGCGTTTTCGCACTCTACAGCCCTCCAAAAACGCCATCGCGAACGCATTGCAGGATGCGCTTGGCATGGCGGATGTACCCACACGGATCGAGTGCTTTGATATCTCGCACATTGCTGGCGCCGAGACGGTCGCCAGCATGGTGGTCTGGGAAAACGGCGAGATGAAGAAGAGCGACTATCGCAAGTTCAAGATCAAGACCGTAACTGGCGTAGATGATTTCGCCAGCATGCACGAGATCCTGGTGCGCCGTTATGGCAAGCTGCAGGCCAACAACGAACCCTTTCCTTCCCTGATCCTGATCGACGGCGGCCTGGGTCAACTGCATGCCGCGTATGCTGCTCTGGAAAGCATTGGTATCACGCTGCAGCCACTCGCCTCCATTGCGAAACGCGAAGAGGTGATCTACGTCTACGGGCAGGAGGACGACCCTGTCGTACTCGACCGCAGATCACCCGTACTGCACCTGGTTCAGCGTATCCGCGACGAATCGCACCGCTTTGCGATCACTTACCACCGCAAGCGCCGTGAGATGCGAGATCGGGATAGCGAACTACTCGAGATTCCAGGGGTCGGACCCACCACACGCAAGCGCCTGGTGGAACACTTCGGCAGCCTGCGCGGCATCAAGGCGGCTGGTCCGGATGCGTTGACCGCCGTGGTAAACACCGCCACCGCCGCTAAGATTCGCAGATACTTTGCCGGCCGGCGCGAAGCAGCCATTGACGGGAGCGGTACGCCTACCAGCGATGCCCCGGGACCCTCGCTTCGTATTCTGCAGTAGTACTGAGGGTTAGCTGCCGTAACCGTCTGCACCCGCAGTGAACGTGTCACATGACCTTACTTCGCCGGTCGACAAACCGCGCTTGAACCAGCCCTGCCGCTCTGCGCTGGTCCCATGCGTGAAGCTTTCCGGGCTGACGCTGCCCCGCTGCATCTTCTGAATGTGGTCATCGCCTACAGCGGCAGCGTTCTGTAGCGCCTGGTCAACATCCTTTCCATCGATAATGTTGCGCTGCCTGGTTGAATGTGCCCAGATCCCAGCGTAACAATCCGCTTGCAGTTCCAGGTCGACGGAAGCCGCCGAGCGTGTTGAAGGATTGCGCATTAGCTGCTGCGCCCTTGCTTCCGTGCCGAGAATGTTCTGCACGTGGTGACCGAGTTCGTGGGTAATGACGTAGGCTTGTGCAAACTCAGCATCAGTACCACCCAGACGCTTTAGCTCGTCCCAGAACCCCAGGTCGACATACACGCGCTCGTCTTCCGGACAATAGAACGGGCCGGTGGCGGATTGCGCATTGCCACAGCCGGACTGCGTCTCGCCGCGGAACAGCACCAGCTTCGCCTTTCGGTAATTTCGACCGACCTGGTTCGGCAGCGAGGCTGCCCAGGTCTTCTGCGCATCGTCCAGCACAAAAGAGACAAGCTGCACGTCGCGGTATTCGCCAGCGCTCTCCTGCACGGGGGCATTTGGATCAGATTGCTGCTGCACCTGCTGACCTCCGCCGCCTCCACCAGAGAACAGCGAGCCCAGGAAGTTGTGGCCTGTTACCAGACTAAGGACCAGCAGTATTAATACGCCCCCGATGCCCAGACCTCCACCACCGAGGTTAAAGCCGCCTCCACCGCCGCTGGAGTCGCCACGCCGATCCTCTACGTCACTGCTGACTCCGCCAGGCGTCCAATCCATTGTGTGCTCCGTCTCTCTGCTCGAATGCTTTGCGTTCGGTTGGATGCACCCTGTTCAGGACCGATGCCCTCTGCTGCGTTTTCGGAGACTACTACGCGAATGCAGCGTGCTACGCTGCAACCACCGATGAGTACCGAACCGCAAGCCGGGCATGATCTGCCACGCGTTCTTGACGCGCGCCATGCTACAGCGATTGTTGTCGGTATTATCATCGGCTCCGGCATCTTTCTGGTGCCGCGCGAGATGATTGCCGCCGTGGGTAGTTCGCGGGTGGTCTACCTGGTGTGGATCACAGGCGGCATCCTGTCGCTCTTCGGTGCGTTGACCTACGCGGAGATTGCTGCAGGCAGGCCCGCATACGGCGGGGAGTATGCCTTTCTGCGCGAAGCCTACGGTGACCTGGTCGGCTTTCTGCACATGTGGACGTGGTGGACGATCGCAAAGCCCGCGTCTATTGCCTCGGTCGTGTCGGGCCTGGTTCGCACACTGGCGACTTTCGCGGTGTTTGCTTTCTTCAACCAACCCGCATTCCTTCACATGAACTGGGGTCAGGTAGCCGGATTGGCTGCGCTGTGGCTGGTGACACTGCTGGACATTGTCGGCACGCGCAAGGCGGCGGACGTGCAACTGGGGCTGACCGTGCTGAAGGTGGTCTTGATTGCGGTGATTGCCGTTGGTTGCTTCGCATTCGCCGGGTCGCTAGGCAGCGCATCCCACTATGCGTCCGTGTTCCCCGGCGCGCGCGGAGGGGTGGGCGGCTTCATGGTCGCGTTAATTGCAGCGCTGTGGGCGTACGACGGCTGGTCTGACGTGGCAGCGGTATCGGGTGAGATCAAGCAGCCGCAACGTAACCTGCCCATTGCCTTCATCGGCGGTGTGGTTCTGGTAGGCGGCCTTTACATGCTGACGAATGCTGCGATTCAGTACGTGTTGCCTGCGTCAGCGCTGGCAGCTGCAGACCGGCCCGCTGCCGACGCGCTGCGAAACGTGCTGGCACTGCACGGCATTAAGTGGGGAGCGGCGCTGGTCTCCATCGGCATGGCGGTCAGCATCTCCGCAACGCTGGTCGGCACAACACTGTCCGGTGCACGGATTGGCTTTGCAGCTGCACGCGACCAGCTCTTCTTCACGAGCATCGCAAGGGTCAGTCCACGCTTCCAGACACCGGCGGTGGCGCTGGTGGCACAGTCCACAATTGCATCAGTGCTGATCTTTACCGTCGGTCGTTTCCAGGCTCTGTTCTCACTCGCGATCTTTGCCGAGTGGCTTACCTACGGCCTCGCGGTCAGCACGGTGTTCGTCTTTCGCAGGCGCGATGCGGCAACGGGGCGTCCGCGAGCCTTCTCAACGCCCGGCTACCCGTGGGTGCCAGCGCTTTTCATCCTTGCTGCAGTCGCGCTGACCGTCTTCCAACTGGTCGACGATCCACGCAACACCCTGCTTGGCTGCCTGGTCATTATCGCGGGCGTGCCGCTGTATTTCTACTTCCGGGCAGAGCGGAAGCGGCTCAACTCCACGTCCGCCGCTCGATAACCCGGCGATAGATCTCAAGGTACTCCTCGGCAGGCTTCTCCCAGGTGAAGTCTTCTGTCATGCCGCGCTTCATAAGTGCCTCCCAACATCCTTTGTCGCCAAAGCCTTTAAGTGCTCGCTGGATGGCTGCGAAAAACTGCCAGGGGTCGTAGCCGTAGAACTTGTACCCGTTGCCTTGCCCGTCCGGCAGTTCGGTGACCGTGTCTTCCAGGCCGCCGGTTGATCGCACCACGGGTACCGTGCCGTAGCGCAGGCTGTACAGCTGGTTTAGGCCGCCCGGCTCGTAGCGCGACGGCATCAGGAAGATGTCGCTGCCCGCCTCTACCTTATGTGCCAGCAGGTCGTCATAGCGGATGGTGACGCGTACCTTTTCCGGGTAGCGCGCGGCTATCTCCGTAAACAAACGTTCGTAGTATTCCTCCCCCGTGCCGCAGGCGATCAGCACGACGTCCTGCTTCATCAACTCGTCCATGATGGTTGCCAGCAGGTCAAAACCCTTCTGCGTGGCAAAGCGCGAGACGATGCCCAGCACAGCCGTGCTGTCACTGACGTGGTCAAGACCAAAGCCATGCAGCAGGTCGCGACGGCATTCAAGCTTGCCCCGGACGTCGTCGGCGGAGTAGTGCGCAGCAATCAGGCTGTCGCGCATGGGATCCCATTCGCTGTAGTCCACGCCATTCAGGGTGCCGTACAGATCCGCGCTTCGGCTGCGCAACACGTCTTCCAAGCCGTCAGCAAATTCCGAGGTTTGTATCTCGGCAGCATATTGCTTGCTGACCGTGGTCAGCGCGTCCGCGTAAACGATGCCGCCCTTCAGCAGGTTCACCTGGCCGTGGGCCTCCATGCGGACGGGCGTGTACATGTCCCATGGCAACAGCAGGCGCGGCATGATGTCTGCCGGAAACCAGCCCTGGTAGCCGGCATTGTGGATGGTAAGCACGCAGGGTACCCTGCGCAGCAGAGGATCGAAATAGTACAGCGAACGCAGCAACACTGGCAGTAACGAGGTCTGCCAATCATGCGCGTGAAAAAGGTCCGGCACACCGAGGATTTTGGAAGCCTCGATCACGGCGCGGCTGAACAGCGCGAATCGCTCCCAGTTGTCCGGGTAATCCCCGCCTGGCGTCGCATAGAAGTTCTCGCGATCGAACATCTCGGGGCAATCCAAAAAGTAGATTTGCACACCGCTGTGCACGCCACCATTGAGCACGCGCACAAAGCGCTGGTAGTTGGGAAACGGGATGGTCACACTGGGCAGCACCACCGGCAGATCCGGCAGGTCGCGCGCGACAGACCGGTAATACGGCACAAACGTGGTCACGCGATGGCCCATGCGAACCAAGACCGGCGGCAGCGATCCAACCACGTCAGCCAACCCACCCGTGCGCGCCCATGGCTTGCACTCCGATGCTGCAAAAACGATGTGCATCCAAACTCCTGCTCTTGTACTACGACCGTGTTCGTCAGGCGTAACACTACGAACACGGTACCCTTATGGTCTGTACACGGTATCGGATGCAGCCACGCAAACCAAAGCTCGGACAAAACTTTCTGGTGGATGACACGGCACGGCATCGCATTGCCGACGCGCTTGGCAACGTGTCTGCCCGTACCGTCATCGAGATCGGTCCTGGGCATGGTGCGATTACCACGATCCTTGCGGAACGCGCTGGAAAGCTGGTCTGTATCGAGCTGGATCGTGCGCTGGCAGCCGAATTACGCTTCCGCTTTCGCAATCACCCCAATGTGGAGATCACCGAAGGGGACGTCCTGGAGACTTCACTTTCAGACCGGATGCCTGCCGGTGAACAGGCGCTGGTGATCGGTAATCTGCCCTACTACATCACCAGCGACATTCTTCTGCACCTGTTTGCGCACAGCGCTGCGCTGGAGCTTGCCGTCGTCATGATGCAACGCGAAGTAGCGGACCGCGTGGCCGCCGTTCCTGGCACGCGCGACTTCGGTCTGCTGTCAGCCACCACCCAGATGTATGCAAAGACGAACGCCCTGTTCACGTTGCCGCCGGCAGCTTTCTCGCCGCCACCGGACGTGTACTCGACGGTGCTAAGGCTACGCTTCCAGCCTCGTTTTGAGGAGCTCGGCATCCCGGATCGCATCGGCTTTGATCGTTTCCTGAAAGGCTGTTTTCAGCAGAAGCGTAAGACGCTGGGTAATAACCTGCGTGCCACCGGCTACACGGCACAGCAGATCGCCAATGCCTGCGACGGCGCACAGATCGAACCGGGTGTGCGCGCGGAAGCGATACCGCTTGCTACCTTTGCAAAGGTCTTCCGTGCGCTGCACGAAGTGCGGGTGCCCCGTACTTGACGCTCTTTGTCATGTACGGGAGTTGGATCCCACTCAGCGAGCGCACGAAGGGGCACCCTGTTTCTCTTAAGCTGCGACTTGGCTGAGGGGCTAGTTAAAGATGTCTTTTACACGATCCATAATCCCGCTGGAGTGTGGCGTGTTCTCGACCTTCATGGTGCCCTGCAACTGCCTCAGCAGATCTTTTTGTTCCCGAGACAATTTACCCGGCGTCTGAATGCGAATCTCGACAATCAGGTCTCCTTTGCCGTGGCTGTTCAGGTGCGGAACTCCCTTGCCCTTCACGCGGAAGCTCTTGCCGCTCTGCGTTCCTTCCGGCACTTTCACGACCGCCATACCCTCCAGCGTTTCTATCTCTAATTCGTCGCCCAGGGCAGCCTGCGGGAACGACACCGGTACGACACAATGCAGGTCGTCGCCATCCCGTTCGAAGAACTTGTGCGCCTTCACGGCGAGCACGATATAAAGGTCGCCCGATGGGCCTCCCAGCTTGCCTGCCTCACCTTCGCCCTGGTAGCGGATGCGTGTGCCGTCCTCGACACCAGCGGGTACCTTGACCAATACGGTGTGCTCCCTCTGCACGCGTGATTCGGCATGGCAGGTGGGACAAGGATCGGTTACCAGCACGCCTGTACCCTCACACTTGGGGCAGGCACGCGCAACGGAAAAGAAGCCCTGCTGAAAACGTACCTGTCCCGCACCCCGGCACTGTGTGCAGGTGACGGGCTGCTTGCCGTTAGCGGAACCAGTGCCTTTACAGTCGGTACACGTCTCGGCGCGCTTGACCTTGATCTCCTGCTCCTTGCCAAAGACCGCCTCTTCAAACTGCAGGCTCATGTCATAACGCAGATCGCGTCCACGCTGTGCGCGTGACTGCTTGCGGCCGCCGCCGCCCGTGTTGAACATCTCACCGAAAATATCGCCAAAGATGTCTCCCAGGTCCTGCGGATCGCCGCTGAAGCCACCTGGGAACCCGCTGCCCTGACCCGCTCCACCGCCACCACCACTAAAGGCCCCGTGACCATAGCGATCGTAAGCAGCGCGCTTCTGTGGATCGCTCAGGATACCGTAAGCCTCGGAACACTCCTTGAACTTTTCTTCCGCAGCCTTGTCGCCCGGATTGCGGTCAGGATGGAACTGCATCGCCAGCTTGCGATACGCCGTCTTGATCTCGCCATCGGAAGCGGTCTTTGCAACCGACAATACCTCGTAATAGTCGAGTTTCACGCTCGCTCCTGCCACAAGTTTCTCCTGAATCCTCTACGCGAACAGACGTGTTTACGCGTCGTGCGCGGCGCTGTTGCTGGCAATCCGTACCAGCGCGGGACGCAGCAGGCGTTCTTTGATACGGTAGCCACGGCGTACTTCATCGACGACGGCACCGTCCGGAAACTCTACGGTCTCAACGTTGCCAAGAGCCTCATGCACACGCGGATCAAACTGCTGGCCCACCGTTTCAACCACGGTGACGCCGAGATTGCGGACCGCCTCGTCAAACTGCTTCGCGATCAGCTCAACGCCAGACCGAAACTGCTCAGGCGAACCCTGCGACTTGAGTGCGAGCTGGAAGTTATCGAGCACGTTCAGGAACGATTCCGCTGCGTTGCCTACGGCGTAGTCACGAAACTCCGCGCGCTCCTTGGCTTCGCGCTTACGGGCATTGTCAAATTCAGCCTGCAGACGCGCCATACGGTCGATCACCTGGTCGCGCTCCCCCTTGACCTGGTCGTACTCCGCCTGGGTTACGGCACCCAGCGCCGCGCTGGCTGCCGGTGCGTTTTCTTCCGCTTCCACCGCGCCCATCACCTCTGCGTCGGTTGCTGCTGACTCCATCACTTCGTCCGTTCCGTTCATGCCCATCCACTTCCTGTATCGATCTGAAATCATCACTTGCCTTCTGCCTGAAACCGTTCAGGTCGTACCCTGCTGATCGGTTCCATCGCCGAGTGAAAGCGCAAACAACTGCGCGGCGTACCCCACGGCGTTAATTGTATTTTCGTAGTGCATACGCTGCGTGCCGATCACCCCAACCGTGCCGCGCCGTGTACCGTCAAGCAGTGCCGGTGCCGCAATCAGCACCAGGCCCTGCATTTCCGGCGCACGCTCTTCCATGTTGAAAACCACACGCACCGACGCGCCGTGTGCATCCAGCGCGGTGTCCACGTAGGCTGTCAGCAACGCTACGAGTTGCTCTTTCGCTTCCAGCGCGGCCAGCATTTCGCGCAGCCGGGTACGGTCGCCATCCGTGCCGCTCAGCAGGTTTGAGACGCCCTCGACAAACAGCGTCTGCTCCCGGGAACGATCAGCCGGAACGGCGGCAGTCCAAAGTTCTTCCGCGGAACGCAGCAGCCGCAGGTACTCATTTCGTTCATGTTCTGCGCGGGCCGCAATTTCCGTGTGAACGCGCTCAATACTCCAGCCGCGGAAATTTTCGTTCAGGTAGCGCGCCGCACTCTCCAGGTCGCTGCTTAGCAGATCGTCGCGCAGCATCAGCACCCGGTCGCGGACGGCACCGGACCGGGTTACAACCACCGCAAGCACCTTGCGTTGCGCAAGCCGCTGGAAGTGCACATGCTCCAGCAAATCACCCACCTGGACGGAAGCAAGCGCCACCCCGACACCGCTGGAAAGAACGGCCAGCACCTGCGAAGTGCGTTCGAGAAAAGCCTCAGCTCCTGCAATGCCATGCAGGTGGGTGTCGATCTGCGTGCGCGAACTCTCCGGCAGCAGTCGTGGCCCAAGCCGGTTCTCACTACGAATCTGCTCCACGTGCAGGCGAAAGGCGCGCGCTGTGGGTATGCGTCCGGCTGAGGTATGCGGCTGCTCCAGCATGCCCGCGTCGGCCAGTTCCACCATGGTGTTTCGCACGGTTGCCGAGCTGAGCCCGCTGAGGTTTGCAATGGCCTGCGACGCGACCGGCTCACCGGTCTGCACGTAGATCTCTACGGCAGCCGAAAGAATGGCACGCTGTCTCGCATGCAGTTCCCAGCCCGGCTGTCGCAATTCCGCCATTACTCTATGTTACCGCGCCCGCACATTAATGTGAGTCCCGGAGACGCAGGGTTGCCCGCGCAGCTAGGTTATCTCGAGCACTTCGCCGGTTTCGTCCTGCACTTCCTGCGCGCGCCCGATTACCTCGCGCGCAATGGCGAAGTACGCCGCCGCACGAGCATCGTCCGGACCACCGAGCGCAACCGGCATCCCCCGGTCGCCGCTTGCGCGAATTTGCGGATCAAGATCGACCGAACCCAGGAAGGGCAGGTTGTACTGGCGTGCCGTGCTCTCCGTGCCCCCGGCACCAAAGACATCGATAACCTCGCCGCTGGGAAGGGTCATCTGCGACATGTTTTCAACCAGGCCCAGCACCTCCACGTTCACCTGGTGGAACATCTCCAAGGCCTTGCGAGCGTCCTGCAGCGCCACGCCGGAGCCGGTTGAGACCACCACCGCACCGGTCAGTGGGACCGTCTGCACCAGCGAGATGACCACATCGCCCGTTCCCGGCGGCAGATCGACCAGCAGGTAATCCAGTTCACCCCAAGCCACCTGCGTCAGGAATTGCCGGATGATCTGGTGCAGCATGGGTCCGCGCATCACCAGCGGCTTGTCGCCCGGTGAGATCAGCCCCACGGAGATGAACTTCACGCCAAAGCTTTCGAGCGGCTCCATCATGCTGTTTTCGGTGACAGAGGGCTGGCGCGACTGACCCATCATCATGGGTACGTTCGGGCCGTAGATGTCGGCATCAATCAGGCCAACGCGATGGCCCAGTTTTGCCAGCGCGACTGCTAGGTTGACGCTGATGGTCGTCTTGCCGACGCCTCCTTTGCCGCTGCCAACCGCGATGACCGCGCCAATGCCGGGTAGTGCTCGAGGCCCCGGCTGTGCCTTGCCGCCCGGTGCCGGTTGTCCCATGTGTCCCATGTGTTCCTTGTCGTGGTGTTTTGTCTCTGCGAATGCGTGAACGGCTAAACGTGCCAGTCTGGGGTGAGCGCTTTGCGCAGTTCCCGCTTACGAGCCGTCTCTCCGGCACGGTTCTCACGGCGGCGGGCAGCGTCGGCAAAGCGGCGGCGCTGGTGCTCCGTCTCCGGTATGACGGGCTCAACTGCTACCGGTGTCCCTGTCTGGTCGACGGCAACGTAGGTCACGTAGGCAGTCGAGACGTGCCTCAAGGCGCGTGTCTTCGGGTCTTCCACCATGGCTTTTACGCCGACTTCCATGCTGGTTTTGAAGGCGCGATTGACGCTGGCCTTTAGGATCAGCAGGTCACCTATGTGAACCGGCGCGACAAAATCAAGGTGATCCATGGATGCGGTAACCACTGTGGTTGCGCGTGCATGCCGGTATGCCGCCACCGCGCCCACCAGGTCAATGAATTGCATCAGGCGGCCGCCAAACAAATTGCCCAGTGAGTTCGAGTCTCCGGGAAAGATCACTTCGCTGCGCTCAGCCTGCGAGTCGGCTACCGTTCTGTGCTGCTCTTCCATCGTTCCCAGTGTACTTGCGAGCCGATTTCTGCCGGTAAGAGTGATAGCCTTACCCAATATCCCCATCATTCCGATGAAGACTTCCCCAAAGCGAGCCGTACGCTGGATCTTTCTCGCCCTGCTTTGCTCCATCTGTTTTCTGGATTACTGGGGCTACAGCGCAGAATTTCACAAGAACCCCGGCGGCAACATGGACATCGTCGCCGGGCAGGCAGCCGCGCCCCAGCAGTATCGCGTGCTGATTGTGCGCACGGCATGGCTGCTGCTGCAGCACACGCCGATCGCCTTTCGCTACAGCTTCGCGCTCTTCGACCTGCTGGCGGGTGCAGCGGCCGGGTTGATTCTGCTAAAGCTCATCGAACGCTCCGCGGCATTTCGCCGCGCGGGCAGCGCCGGCCGCTGGTTTGGCTATGCTGCGTTCCTGTTCCTGTTTGCTTACTACCTGCTTTGGCTGCAGTGGTACCAACGGCCTGAAACGCTGCCTACCACCTGCTTCGTGGCGGCGATGCTGTTCCTGCTTAGTTGGCGCACCAGCAAAGCGATAAATCTGCTTGCAATTGCCTGCCTCACGCTGCTGGTCAGCTTTCTGCAGGCACTTACCCGGGCCGACGTGGCCGTTTGCTTTTACGTGGGAGTGTTCCTGTACGCCGCACTTAATCGCGGCGCTGCGATGCCTGCTTCGCGATTGTTTAATATCTGCCTGTCCGCAGTGGCTTCAGCGCTTGCAGCAGGAACGCAGTGGCTGCTGATGCATCGCGTGTACCCGCACGCGACATACGGCGACACGCCCGTCGTGCAACTGCGCATGAACCTGCTGGAGCCACTGCGAATCGCCGCATTCGTGCTGTTCACGGCCCCGGTCTTCTACACGCTGCTTGCCGCAGTGCGCCGGCGCGACGTGTATGAACCGGCAATGATGGCACTCTGCGTCAGTACCGCGCTGTTTCTGTCGCTTTGGATCGTGCTCGGCAAAATCGACGAAGTGCGCATCTTTATCCCGTTCGCCGTCGCGCTGATTCCGCTGACTGTCTCGCAACTGCTTAACGCGCTGGGCTCCGCAGAAGAGCAGGAGGCGAGTTAAGTGAGAATTGCTTGCCGGCGGCTTCCGTGCAAACAATAGCTCATGGACAAGATCGCAATGCTTTCCGACATTCTGGCAGCAAACCCTGCCGACAGCTTTGCCCGCTACGGTCTGGCCATGGAGCACCTGGGCCAGGGCAACACGGATGCGGCGCTGGCTGAATTCGACGCGACCACGCAGAACAATCCGGACTACGTACCTGCGTACCAAATGAGCGGCCAGACTCTCGCCAAGCTGCACCGCAACGATGAAGCGAAAACTCGCCTGCTGGCAGGACTTGGCGCGGCAGCGCGCACCAGCAATCAGCATGCGGCTTCAGAAATGCAGGCTTTGCTTGACGAACTGGAAGCAGCTTATTAGGCGGAGTCGCGCCGCTGGCTGCGCCTCGTATACTTGTGAAGATGTCAACCAAACAGTCGCTCCCGTCGCAAAACCTTCCACAGACCCTGGGTGAACTTCGGACAAGCGAGTGGACGGCTGACCGCGTCTCGCGCTCTGTGAAAGACGAACTCCGCGACAACCTGATCGCAAAGCTGCGCGCAAAGGAATCTCTGTTCCCCGGCATTGTTGGGTATGAAGATACTGTCGTTCCGCAGATTGTGAACGCAGTGCTGTCCCGGCACAACTTCATCCTGTTGGGCCTGCGCGGACAGGCAAAGAGCCGGATCCTGCGCGGGCTCACCACACTGCTCGACGCCGTCGTGCCCTACGTCGCAGGATCAGAAATCCGCGACAATCCGTACAAGCCGCTGTCGCAGTATGCGCGCAACCTGCTGGCCGCAAAAGGTGACGACACGCCGATCGCGTGGCTGACACCGGATGAGCGTTACGTTGAAAAGCTGGCCACGCCAGATGTGACCGTAGCCGACCTGATCGGAGACGTGGATCCCATCAAGGCGGCACGCAGCGGCGAGCAGCTTTCCAGCGAACTGACCATGCATTACGGCCTGCTGCCGCGCGCCAATCGCGGCATCTTTGCTGTGAATGAGGTGCCCGATCTCGCCGGCAAGATTCAGGTAGCCCTCTTCAACATCATGCAGGAGGGCGACGTACAGATTAAGGGCTACCCTGTCCGCCTGCAGCTTGACGTTGCGATCACCTTCTCGGCAAACCCTGAGGACTACACGGCGCGCGGCAAGATCGTCACCCCACTAAAGGACCGGATCGGTTCTGAAATTCGCACGCACTACCTTGACTCGCTGGAGCAGGCAGTGTCGGTCACCCAGCAGGAAGCCTGGTCCACGCGCTCGGCGCTGGAGATCCACGTGCCGCAGTACATCCGTGAGACGGTCGAACAGATCGCCTTTGCAGCACGCGAAGACAAGCGCGTCGACAAGCGCAGCGGGGTGTCCCAGCGGCTGCCCATCTCCACCATGGAATTGGTGATCTCGAACGCAGAGCGTCGCGCGTTAGCCCACGGCGAGAGCGTTGCCGTGCCCCGGATCGGTGACATCTACACCGCGCTACCTGGCATTACTGGCAAGATCGAATTGGAGTACGAAGGTGAAATGCGCGGAGCGGACACCGTCGTTCGCGACATCATCAAGACCGCCGTGCAGCGTACCTTCGACGGCTATTTCGCCGAAGTGAACACGCAGCAGATTGAGCAGTGGTTCAACCTGGGCGGCACTGTGCAGATGTCTGACACGGTCTCGGCTGAGCAATCACTGGCGGAACTGCAGCAGATTCAGGGCCTCTTCGAGAAGCTGAAGCCGCTCGGCCTGGAAAAGCGCGCAGGCAACGAAGCTTTGGTCTCTGCCGCAGAGTTCCTTCTGGAGGGTATGACCGCGCACAAACGTCTGTCGCGGACGGAAGAGCGCACCTTTGCGGCGGGTGAAAAGCAGGGCCGCAGGGATCGCACACAAAACTTTCAGGAAGAAATGCGCGACAAAGAACGCGAGGGGCAGGATTTCCAGAACCGTACTCGCTCCAAGCGCGGCTACAACTAAGCGGTGACGCCCTGAGACAATCAGCTCCAAGCGCGCCAGCAAGTAGACGCACGGTACGTCGTCCCCAAGCAAAGGTGAGAACCTGATGAAGCGCACTCGGTACACAAAGTTCAACGGCGACCTGGCAAGTGACATCGACATGGACGACCTCATGGAAGCATTGAGCGACTTTATGCTCGACAGCGGTTTCCAGGATCCCTTCTCGCGCTTTCAGGAGATGAACGGCGAACACACCATGGAGAACCTGCGTGAGGCGCTGCGGCAGGTGATGGAGGCCGGCGATTTTCTCGATGAGGAGATGCAGGCCAAGTACGAGGATATGAACGATGAGCAACGCGAGCAGATGCTCGACTCGCTGGTCGAACGTATGCAGCAGGGCGACTACATTCAGCAGCAGCCCGGCGAGATCGGCGAGTCGCAGATGGGCAGCACTGGCCCGGGTGAGATTGCCCAGCCCGCGCCACCGCAGGATAACGTCCGCTTCCACGTGACAGACAAGTCCATGGACTTCCTCAGCTACAAGTCGCTGCGCGACCTCCTGGGCGGGATGGGCCGCGCCGTCAGTGGACGGCACGACACCCGTTATGAAGCCAGCGGCATCGAGAGCAGCGGATCGTCGAAGCCATACGAGTTTGGCGATGTCATGAACCTGGACGTGAACGCCACCCTGTCCAACGCCATGCAGCGCGAAGGTCTGACTCTGCCGCTGAACGTGGAATACAACGACCTTGTCATTCATCAGTCGGATTACCAGTCGTCCTGCGCCACGGTAGTCATGCTGGACTGCTCGCATAGCATGATCCTGTACGGCGAAGACCGCTTCACGCCGGCAAAGCGTGTGGCCATGGCGCTCTCACACCTGATCCGCACGCAGTTTCCCGGCGACTCCCTGCACCTGGTCCTTTTCCACGATTCAGCCGAAGAGCTGCCCATTCAGCAGGTGGCACGCGTCAAAGTTGGCCCGTACTACACCAATACGCGAGAAGGGCTGCGCATGGCGCGTCGCATCCTGTCCCGCTCCAACAAGGACATGAAGCAGATCGTCATGATTACGGACGGCAAGCCCTCTGCCCTGACCATGGACGATGGCCGCATCTACCGCAACGCCTTCGGCCTTGACCCCATGGTCATTGCGGAGACGCTGGAAGAAGTCAGCCGCTGCAAGCGCGCCAACATCGTCATCAACACCTTTATGCTGGCGCAGGACTTTGCGCTGATGCAGTTCGTTCAAAAGGTCAGCGCCATGTGCCGCGGCAAGGCTTACTTCACCAGCCCCGACAAGCTTGGCAGCTACGTGCTGCAGGACTTCATGAACCGTCGCATGAAAACGATCCACTAACCTGCCCCGGCAGGTACGCCGTTACATGCCTCCTCTTCTCAGCTCCCGGCGTGAATGCCATCTCATCCGGTTTGGAGAAGCCCCCATGAGTGGCATCGCTGTAACTGAAGATCAAGTCCTGCCGATGAACGACATTGCACCGGGTCTCGCAGGGCTGCGCATTACGTTTGTGAATGTCTTCGGTGTTACCCACACCGGTGGCTCGTGGAGCCTGATTGACGCCGGCATACCGGGATCGGCACCTCTCGTCGAACGCTGGGCAGAAAAGCATTTTGGAAGACCGCCTTCTGCGCTGGTTCTGACTCATGGACACTTCGACCATGTGGGAGCGGCGAAAGTCCTTGCGGATCGCTGGGACATTCCTATCTATGCGCACCCGCT
>CAXTFT010000042.1:0-24333 GCA_964243585.1 uncultured Terriglobus sp. | reverse complement strand
CAAGATCTTTTGCGAATTCATTGCAGCAGCCAGGCCGCAGCAGAGAGGGCAGGCCTGGAGCCTGCCCTCTCTATCTATGCGGAAGCAGATTAGCGAAGCACAAAGCCATACAGCGTATCGCCCGCACCAACCGCAAGGTACTGCTGGCCGTCAAGCGTGTAGGTGATGGGGCCATTCGTGACCGGATTGCCAAGTCCTGCATGCCACAGGATGCTGCCGGTAGCGGCATTCATGGCGACCAGGCTCGAGACTGTGTCGCCGGTGAACAGCACGCCGCCCGCGGTGGTCAGGATGCCGGAGCGCGCGCTGCCCGAGGGCCAGACGTGCTCCCACTTCAGCTTGCCGGTCTTGTAATCCAGTGCACGCAGGGCGAACTTGGCGCCGCCGCCGCGGTCGTTGCCGGCCCAGCCTTCCGGCTTCTTGTTGTTGTCAAAAACGTAGTACATGCTATATGCGTCCGAAGCGGCCACATAAAACAGGTTTGTCTGTGGGTCGTAGCTGGGCGGGAACCAGTTTGCAGCGCCTGCCTGGTTGGGCGAAACCAGCGTGCCGTTTGGCGCGGCGACCTTTTCCAGGTTGGGAATCGGGCTGCCATTCGGCTTCAGGCCGAGCGTCCAGTTCTGGCTGGCAAATGGGGTGGAAAGCAGCGCCTTGCCATTGGTGCGGTCCAGCAGGAAGTACCAGCCGTTGCGGCTGGCTTGCACCAGCAGTTTGCGCTTCTTGCCATCGATGACGCCGTCGATCAGCACCGGCGTTTGCACCGCGTCCCAATCATGGGTGTCATGCGGATTGGGCTGGAAGTACCAGACAAGCTTGCCCGTGTCCGGGTTCAGCGCGCAGATGGTGCCGGTGTAAAGGTTGTCGCCGGGGCGGCCTTCGCCGTTAATGACAGGCTGGGCATTTCCGGTGCCGAAGTAATACAGGTTTAATTCCGGATCGTAGGTGCCGGGAACCCAGGTGGTGCCGCCGCCGTGCATCATGGCTTCGTCGTTTGGCCAGGTCTTGGCCTCGGGGTCGCCGGGGTTCGGGTGCGTGTACCAGCGCCACTGCAGCGCGCCGGTCTCCGGATCGTGTGCCTCGACGAAGCCGGGCATGTCGAAGTCGTCGCCCGAAATGCCGATCATCACGTGGTTATTGACGATGGTGGGCGGTGCGCTGCCGAAGTTGAACTTGTCGCGCGCGGCCTTGTCGCCGATCTCGGCGTGCCACTTCTCTTTGCCGGTGGCCGTATCGACAGCGACCAGGTAGCAGTCCTCCGTTTCGAAGTAGAGCGTGTTGCCTCGGATCGCAGCGCCACGGTTGCCGATGGTCTCGCCGCCCTTGCTCTTCCAGTCGAACTGCCACAGCTTGATACCGGTGCGCGCATCCACCGCCCAGGCGTGGCTGGGTACGGTGAAGTAGAGCACGCCGTCAACCGAGAGCGGCGTAGCAGAGATGCGCTTGCCGCCGCCAGAGGTGGTGTCGATGCGGAAGCTCCACGCCAGTTCCATCTGCTTGACGGTCTGCGTGTTGATCTTTGTCAGCGGGCTGTAGCGGCGTCCGGTAAGGTCGCCGTTGTAGGTGGGCCACTCACCCGCGGCAAGGCCGGTCGCACCGGTTGCCGAGGGTGCCTTCCCCTGGGCGGGCGTGCTTGCTTCTGAGGGGTCGCGCTTGGTCGTGTCATGCGGGTTGGCGGTATTGACCGGCGTTTGCGCAAAGAGGCTGGCAGCGGAAACAAGCAGTGCGGTTACAGCGAGAAATTGCTTCATTTGAGCGTCACCAGGTACGCCGTTACGTTGTGGATGTCAGCATCCGTGTACTTGCTTAGCAGCGCAGTGTGCGCGGCAAAGGGGTCGTTTACCGTGACCTTGGTGCCGGAAACGCGGCCAAAGGTGCGCGACACACCGTCCCCGCCTTTGAGCGTGACGTTGAAGTCATCGATGCGAACCACGTCACCGGTAAAGCTCTTGCCGCCCGCCAGCTTTACCGTTACCTGCTGCCGCACCGGTGCGCGAAAGCCGCCGCCCGGAAAGATCCACTTTTGCTGCAGGGCGGCCACTGTGTATTTGGACGCGACACCCTTCAGGTTGCCGGTTGGTGAATGGCATTGGTTGCAGGTGCCCGCGCCGTTGAAATAGGCCTCGCCCGCCCTGGCGTCGCCGCTCAACAGCCCTGTTGGCTGGTCGTTGTAGCCGCTGCGCAGAATCTTGTCGATCGTGCTGATGAAAAACTCTGACAGATCGGAAAGCTGGGCATCGTTGAACTTGTAATTGTGGCCGGGCAGCGTCTGCAGCAATGGCCCAAGCTCCTTGCCGTGCAGGTTTTCGCGGCGATCGTGCAGCACGGCCAGGGACCGTGTCATATCCGGCCCGGCGGGTGTGCCTCGCGCGTCATCGCCATGGCAGCGGGCACAGTTGGTGCTGTAAAGCTTTGCACCCCGCTCTGCTGCTGTGGGATCAACGACCGGCTTGGGAAATTGTGCCGACGCAGGTCTGAAGGCGCAAAGCCCCAGCACAGCGGCCGTTCCCAGCATTCCAAGTATCTTCTTGCTTGACATAAAACTCCACGGCTTCCGGGCCGGTCCTGTTTGTTGGCCTGCGACGCTTTACCACCGGCAGACCTAAGCACCTTACTTTATACTTGGTCGCCATAAGAGGAAGCGAATGCGGATCCTCGCGAACTGGCAAACTTGAGTACAGGATCGAAAGAGGCACCGGCGATCCTTGGCCGGACCAATCGGGCGATTGCTGTCGCATCGCTTCTCGATCTGCCGTCACCCCGTGGAAAGCCGCACGGCTGCACTCGTTCAATGTCATGCGCGCAACGGAGGCTCTATACTCGGTTGCCGGTAGAAACTGCATTTTGCCTCACCCAGGAGACCCATGAACCGTCGCGACTTCAACAAGCTATCGATCGGCGCAGCCGTTGCGCCACTGATGACCGGAAGCAATGCACTGGCATCGTCTGCACTGACGCCGCCGGACAACGGTGGGCACAAGTTCACCCTGATGCTGTGGACCCTGCCCAAAACACTGACCTTCCAGCAGCAGTTGCAGGTCGCCGCCGACGCCGGCATGGACAGCGTTGAGGTGGGCAACGAATACGAGAAGTGGACGGAGGCGGAGTGGACGTCGAACCTGGCCAAAATCAAGTCGCTCGGCCTGACGGTGGACAGCGCGGTCCCGGGGCGCAACGCCCTTGCGGACCAGTCCAAGCGCGGTGCCCTGCATGACGACATCCTGAAGGCGTTGCCGGGTGCCAAGCGCCTCAACTGCCCACAATTTATCTACACGGCCTTTACCCGCGTGCCGGAGCAGACTCCGCCGCAGCAGCGTGCCGCCATTGTGGACTCGTTGAAGTACGCCGCCGACCTGCTCGAAAAAGACAACATCGAGATCGTGCTGGAGCCGATCGATCTGCTGGAGTATTCGAAGGAAGCGGTGCCAAGCGTCGGCGAGGGATTTGAGATCATCCGCGCGGTGGGCAGCTCCAAGGTGAAAGTTTTGTACGACTTTTACCATGAGCAGCGCGGCTCGGGAAACCTGATCGAGAAGCTCGATAAGAACATCGACCTGGTCGGACTGGTGCACATTGCCGACGTACCCGGCAGGCATAAACCCGGCACCGGCGAAATCAACTACGGCAATATTTACCGCAAGCTGGCGGAGTTAAAGTACTCCCGCTTTATCGGCTTTGAGTGGATGTACCTGGGTGATGTCGTCGCGGAGCTAAAGGCAGAACGGCTGCAGGCGATTGCGACCATGAATGCGGCGCGCACCTAGCCGCAGGGCCTAGCGTCCGGCAGGAGCAGGCTATCGCCGCTTCCTGCCGGACGGCCTCGTTGCACTGTTTCTCCGGGCAGCGCCTCGCGAGGACTTCGAAACTGTTCTGGCGCCGGTAACGTGTCCCCTTGCAGAGCCGCGTGTGGCTGTTGCCCTGCTGCTGTGCCTGCGGCCACGGCCCGCTGGTGCCAGGCGCACCGGTTCCGCCACATAGATCCTTCGCAGCGGCAGCGTCGAGGAGCCGAGATGGTTCCACTGTCGCAGGTCCTCCGTCGATACATTGAAGCGGTCGGCAACCGTCACCAGGGTGTCGCCGCGGCGGGGCGTGTACTGCAAGGGGTGAGCACCGCTGCCGCTGCTGCCTGCGACTGGAATGACGAGTTCATCCCCCTCTTCAATGGCAGAGTCCGCAGGCAGGTCATTGGCGGCCAGCACGTCTGGTGCGGAGACGTGGAACTGTTGCGCCACCTGTGGCAGCGTCTCGCCCGCGACCACCTCGTGGAAGCGCCACGAAGACCGTTTTTCCTGAGGAATCGCGGCCACGCGTTCGTTGAACTGCTTGGCCGTGCCGCCCGGCAGGTGCAGGTCGTAGGTAATGTCCCGCGGGGTGCTGAGGCGCAAGAGGGCCGGATTCAGTGACACCAGGTTGGCCAACGTTGTGCCGGTGACGTCCGCAGCCAGCCGCAGATCGAGGGCATAGTCGACGGACACGGTTTCGTACTGCAGCGGTGGGTCGGGCGTGTAGCGGTTCAGGCCGTACTTTTCCGGGTTCTTGGCCATGATGATGGCGGCAAGAATCTGTGGAACGTAGTTCTTGGTCTCGCGCGGCATGGCATTGCGGCGGTACAGTTCCCAATAATCGGCGTAGCCGGTCCGCATAACGGCTTTCTGGATGTTGCCCGGACCCCAGTCGTACCCTGCCATGGCCAGGTACCAGTCGCCGAACTGGTTATAGAGGCTCTTGATATAGCGTGCGTAGGCGCGGGAACTCTTCTCCGGGTCGAAGCGCTCGTCAAAGTAGCCATTGCGGGCAAGGCCATAGGCACCCTGAAAGGGCATGAACTGCCACATGCCGCCCGCGCCACTGCCCGCGTTGACCACCTGCAGCTGAAAGCCGGACTCTGCCACGGCCAGGTAGATCAAGTCCTGCGGCACGCCCTCTTCTTTCAGCACGCGCTGGATCAGCGCCTGGTACTTGCTGGCGCGACGCAGCGAGGCGACCATGTGTGCGCGAAAGCTGTTGGAATCGGCAAAAGCGTTGATGTAACCGGCGACTTCGTCGTTGATGACCAGCGGCAGGTCCGATGTGACGTTGAGCGTGCTTTTCAGGCTGGCGGTCAGTTCCGGGCTGGTTTTGAAGGTGAGCTCGCTGGCGACGTCCAGTGGCGTTTCCTCCGGCTTGGGGCTGAAGCCGTTGCCCTGCTTCAGCGCCACCAGCTCCAGCGCGTTGACGGCGTCTACCGTGCGCTCAAACTCGTCGCTCAGCGTCTGGTCGGCCTTGATGTCGAGCCCGCTGGAAAGCATCATGTCCACGGCAGAATCAAAGTCGAGCCGGGCCGCGTCCAACCGGTTGTTACGGTAGTTCTGCACGCCGCTGCGGTAGCTCTTGTCGACCTGCTGGATCAGCGAGGCAACGCGCGGATTGCCTGCCTGCTCCGCCGTAGCAGCGTTGTTGCCGCCCACGGTCTTGGGGAGGGCCGGCGCGGTTGCATTGGCGGGCGGCTTGGCGGCTACGCTCACCGCCTGCTGCTGAGGGCATCCGGCTAGAAAGACAGAAGCTGCTGTTGCCAGCAGTGCAAGCAGGGGGCGGGATGTTGTGGCGGCGCGCTGGCCAGGGTTCATCGGCACGCCTTTATTGTAGCCATCCGACCCGTGGCTGCCCATCCGCAGAGGTGCAGGCGGCAGCAAGATTGTGCGTCGTTGCAGCGGCTGCGCTAATCTATGAGGCATCTATGCGCATCCTCCGCGCCACACTTGCCGCGCTTTTCGGTGCCATTGTCACCCTGGCGCTTTACCTCACGTGGTTCTTCAAAATCACGCACCAGATCGCGCCATGGGATGGGGCGCCCGTTGGCTTTATTGCGCTTACGTGCGTCATTGCTGCGGTGGTGGGGCTCATCGGCGGATACCTGGCGGCACTGCTCGCGCCGGAGACGCCGCGCGGCGCGGCAGAGGGTGCAGCGGGATTCATTGCACTGGTCGCGCTGTTTGCGGAAACTCACACTCCCGGTCAACACCACTACGCGCAAATGGTGGCGCTGCTGGTCGCGGCACCTGCGGCCTACTTTATCGGGCGGACACGTGCACCGCTGCAGCCTGCCATGGTGGCGGGCCGTCAGGGCTAGATCGTTCGCCAAGCGGCGTGCAGAGCGATTAGGCTGAACCTGCTCGCATCTCTGAACAGGTTCTTCTCATGACCAGCCGCCGCTCCGTTCTCAAGTCCGTATGCAGCCTGTCTGCCGCCTCCGCGGTGCAGGCCGTTGTGCCACCAGCCCTGTTGGGCCAGTACACCAAGCGTGAGTTGACTTCGCGTCCCGCGCCCGGTGAACGTCTTTTTCGATCGGAAGCCGTCGAGGCGGCAATCGTCTCTGTCAGCCGCGACATTGCAGACACGGAACTGCGCACCATCTTCGCAAACTGCCTGCCCAACACGCTCGACACCACGGTTTTTCCGGGCACACGCGACGGCAAGCCGGACACCTTTGTCATTACCGGGGATATCGATGCGCTATGGCTGCGCGACTCGTCTGCGCAGATGCAGCCGTACCTCGCCTTTGTGAAACAGGATGCGGCACTGTCAAAGCTTGTGGAAGGGCTTATCCACCGTCACGCGGCCTGCATCCTGCTGGACCCCTACGCGAACAGCTTTCGCCGCAATCCCACCGACCCGCCGCTGGAGTGGGCCTTGAAAGACGCGACCGACCACAAGCCCGGCATCGGGGAGCGCAAGTGGGAGATTGACTCGCTCTGCTATCCGATCCGCCTGGCGCACGGCTACTGGAAGGCGACTGGCAACACAGCGGCCTTCGACAGTGAATGGCGGTCCGCGATGGCCTTGGTGGTGAAGACCTTCCGCGAACAACAGCGTTTCCATGACCGCGGACCCTACCACTTTCAGCGCCGCGCGGAGAACCCGACCGACACCGTGATCCTGAGCGGCTACGGCGCGCCGACCAAGCCGAACGGCATGTTGCACTCTATCTTTCGTCCGTCGGACGACGCCTGTACGTACCCGCTGTTCGTTCCGGCAAATCTGTTTGCAGCCCACGCCCTGACCATGCTGGCGGAGATTGCGACTGCCGTGCAGGATGTCACGCTTGCGAAGGATGCAAAGGCGCTGGCAGGGGAGGTGGACGCCGCCACTCAGCGCCATGGCCGCGTGCAGCACCCGGTGCACGGCGAGATCTGGGCCTACGAGGTCGACGGCTTCGGCAACGTGAACCTGATGGACGACGCCAACGCACCCGGCCTCCTCAGCATTGCGTACCTCGGTGAATCGTCTCTCTCCGATCCGCTTTACACGCGCACCCGTGCGTTTGCACTTTCGCTGGATAACCCGTACTTCTTCCAGGGCAAGGTGGCCAAGGGCATCGGCGGACCGCACGTGGGCCTTGGCTACATCTGGCCCATGGCCGTCCTGATGCGCGCGCTGACGAGTACCGACGACGCCGAAATCGTCGTCGCCCTGCGCACCCTGCGCAACACCACGGCAGGCACGCACTTCATGCATGAGGCCTTCCATATGGACGATCCCGCAAAGTACACCCGGCCATGGTTCGCATGGGCCAACACGCTCTTCGGGGAACTGATCCTGAAGGTGCACCGGGAGCGCCCCGCACTTTTGCGGCAGTCGCTTGCCTAGCCGGTTCTGCCGGCCTGTGCTGCGCATCCAATGTTGAACGTATGAGCCTGAGGGAACGCCGCGAGGCAGTTGCAATGTACCGAGCCGTAGCCGGGGACGCACATGCAGCGGGTGGTGTGCTGTTCAGCGTAGTGCGGATCGGCGGGTCGTCTTACCGGCAGCCGGGTGCACATATGCTTGTGCTGACCGATAGTAAAACGGCAGGAACACTCTCCGGCGGGTGCCTGGAAGCAGACCTGCTGCGACGAGCGGCCTGGACGGTTCGTTCGGGTGCGGTGGTCGAGCGATTCTCAACTGCGTTCGACGATACAGCGGAGATTCCCTACGGCCTGGGTTGCGGCGGCGAGATCGATGTGCTGGCCGAGCCGCTGGACACCCCTGAGGCGAAGGCTCTGCTGGAGGCTATGGATGCCACACTCCGACAGGAGGAGCGCACGGTCGCAACCCTGCTGCCTGATCCGCGCGCAGGCTCACTGGGCATTCCTGTGCCTCTTTGCCGCATTGTTCTCGATGCAGCTGGTGATGTTCTTTTTGCAAGCGAGGCGCTTGCCACAGAGGATGTGGTCCAGCTTCGCTTCAGCGCGCGTGCGGCCTCGCGCAAAGAGTCCTGTTCGTGGACGGATACCCCGCTGGGCGCGGTTTTTACTGAGCGGCTACTGCCGGCGCAGCGCCTGGTGATCTTTGGCGCAGGTGAGGATGCACGACCCCTGGTACGGCTGGCGCTTGAGATGGGATGGTTGCCTGTAGTGGTGGATACCCGTTCACATCGGGCGGGTGCCGATCGCTTTCCCAGTGCTGAGTGTGTCCAGTCCGACAGCGCCGCAGGCCTGCCCGTCCTACAGGAAGATGCTGTTGTTCTGATGACCCACTCGTACCAGCAGGACAGGCAGTTGCTGTCGGAGCTGTTGCAGGTTCGCCCAAAGTATCTCGGATTGCTGGGTGCGCGGCATCGTTCGGCTCTGCTGCTGCACGAGGCGTCCCTGCTTGCGGAGGTCTCTCTGTCGCATGCGGTCGAGGCAACGCATGCACCGATTGGACTGGAACTTGGAGGGGAAGGGCCGGAGGCGATCGCACTGGCCGTGGTGGCGGAGGTGCAGCACGTGCTTTCCCGGCGCCAACTTACCGAAGCAGTTTCGTCGCGCCGTCTGCATCTGGCCCAGGTTCAGCAACTGCTGACAGACAGCCCAGGCTCGGCAATCTACGACCTGTGCGCTCTTTCCGGTGAGCCGGACTCTGTACCGGGTTCGCAGGCGGCACCGCAATGAGCCGCAGGCTGGCCGCGCTGGTGCTTGCCGCGGGTGCATCGTCGCGGCTGGGCCAACCCAAGCAATTGGTACCTTTTCAGGGTGAACAGCTCATCCTGCGCGCTGTACGCGTTGCGCACGAGGCAGGGGCTTCGCCGGTGTTTGTCGTGCTCGGCTCAAATTTTGAGAGCATTCTCGAGGCACTCGCGGGCAATCCCTACCAACCCCGCATTTTAATTAACAAGGCCTGGAGCAGTGGCATGGCAAGTTCGCTGCGGCTGGGCGCGGCTGCGGCGGAGCGCGCCGGCGTGGATGACCTGCTGGTCCTTTCGTGCGACCAGCCCGCCGTTACGCCAGAACACCTCCTGCGCCTGGCAGCAGCTTCCAAGCGCGAGCATGTGGTCGCCTCCTACTACTGGGAACGAAGGGGCATACCGGCGCTGTTTCCGGAATTCGCCTTCCACGCGTTGCAGGAACTGCAGGGTGACACCGGTGCGCGTGAGCTGCTGCAGGACGATGCTGTTTTGACCGTGGCCCTGCCCGGTGGCGAGTTCGATGTGGACACGCCGCGAGACCTCGAGCGGCTCAAGGAATTTGAACTCCAGACCGTTCCCGGTAAGGGCAGCTTTAATTGACGGGAGTGCAGTGCACTCACCGCGCGCGTCAAGCGTCCGGTACCGGTCGAAAGTCGTTCCGCGGTTCCCCGGCCAAACCAGCAGCTCTCGCGGTACGGTGCAAAGCCGGTGGACTATCATCCCGGTATGCACACACGTGAACGCGCCCTGGCTCTGCTGGAGGAGTGGACGGCATCGCCCAGCCTGCGAAAGCACGCGCTGGCAGTGGAGGCCTGTACCGTCAGCTATGGCGAACGCGAGGCTGAACGGCTGGGCCTCTCAGGCGAGAATCGTGAGCAGTTCACCCTGCAGTACAAGCTTGCGGGCCTGTTGCATGACTTTGACTATGACCGCCATCCCTCCCTTGACGAACACCCTTACGTTGGGAATCGCGTGCTTACGGAGCAGGGCTGGCCGGAGCCGGTGCGGCACGCGATCATGGCGCACGCGGAGTATACGGGCGCACCACGCGACAGCCACCTGGACCGCGCTCTGTTTGCGTGCGATGAACTGGCAGGTTTTCTGACAGCGTGTGCGCTGGTAAAGCCCAGCCGGTCCATCCACGAGGTGGAGGTAGCGGGTGTCCGGAAGAAGTTTAAAGATAAAGCGTTTGCCCGCGCCGTGAGCCGCGACGACATGCAGCAGGGTGCAGAGCTGCTGGCCATCCCCCTGGAAGAGCACATCGGCAATTGCCTGCTGGCTATGCAGCGGGCAGCGACAGTTCTGGGACTGCAGGGTGGAATGGCACCCGCACACGAGGATGGATTGCGTAAGGGCAACGAACCCGCTTGAGGTTTGTACAGCAATCGAGTTGCCGCAACTTGGCAAAAACAGCGGGCAGCGACAAGTGGTAAACCCGAATCAGAGCTAAACAGTAAGACCGCGACGTGTAGGCAGTCTGCCTCGTGTGGTCGATTGACTTGTCAAAGGGTGTGGATGGGTACGTCAGGGAAGCGAGTCGTTGTCGTAGGGTCCGGACCGGGCGGTCTGGCGAGTGCCATGCTGCTTGCAGCTTCCGGCGTAGATGTAACGATTGTGGAAAAGCGGGATCATGTTGGTGGCCGTACCAGCACGTTTGAGCAGGATGGTTTTCGCTTCGATTATGGCCCGACGTTCTTTCTGTACCCGCGTGTACTGAGCGAGATATTTTCCGCTGCCGGCTACTCGCTGGAGCGGGAAGTGCCCATGATCCGTCTTGATCCGCAGTATCGCTTGATCTTTGGGCAGGGCGGGGAACTGTTGGCAACCGGTAACCATGCGCGCATGGAAGAGGCGGTCGCAAAGCTTTGCCCCGCGGATGCCAAAAACTTCCAGCGTTTCATGCGTGACAATCGCGACAAGCTACAGCGCTTTTTGCCCTTCCTGGAATCTCCTTTTGAAAGCTGGCGCGACCTCGCCAAACCGGAGATGTTGAAGCTGCTGCCGATTCTGGCGCCGTGGCGTTCGCTGGATGCCGAGCTGAAGCAGTATTTTTCCGATGAGCGCATCCGGCTGGGGTTTTCTTTTCAGTCCAAGTATCTGGGCATGTCGCCCTTTCGTTGCCCAGGCTTGTTCTCGATCCTGTCATTTCTGGAGTATGAGTACGGCGTCTTCCATCCCGTAGGCGGTTGTGGTGCCATCACCCGCGCCATGGGACGAATCTGCGAAGACATGGGCGTCAAGATCCTGCGGAATGAAACAGTAGAGGAGATTTCCTTTGAGGGCCGCAAGGCGACTGGCGTCAAGACACGTCGGCGCGAGTTGAAGGCTGACGCAGTCGTTATGAACGCTGAGTTTGCCGAGGCTGCGCGCAAGCTGATTCCTCAACGGCTGCGTTCACGCTGGTCGAACGACAGGATCGCGAAAAAGGATCATTCCTGCTCAACCTTCATGCTCTACATGGGCATCGAAGGCCGGTACGACGATGTGTCGCACCATACCATTTACCTCGCCAAGGACTACCGTGGCAACCTGCACGATATCGAGAAGGGTCATACGCTGTCCTCGGACCCCTCCATCTATGTTCAGAACGCAAGCGTCAGCGACGAAACGCTGGCACCTGAAGGCATGAGTTCGTTGTATGTTCTGGCTCCTGTGACACATGCCTGCGAAGGTGTCGACTGGGCAAAAGATGCGGGCCCATTCCGCGAAAAGGTGCTGGACCAGCTTGCGGAAATCGGCATGGGCGATGTGCGTGAGCGCATCCGCACCGAGCGCATTTTGACCCCGGCAAACTGGGCAGCGGAATTTGCCCTGCACCGTGGCAGCACTTTCAGCATGGCACATAGCCTGCAGCAGATGTTGCACTTGCGTCCGCACAACCGGTTTGAGGAAACAGAGGGCGTCTACCTTGCAGGTGGCGGTACTCATCCTGGTTCAGGGCTGCCCGTCATCTTTGAGTCTGCGCGCATCTCTGCCAAACTGATGCTCGATGATCTGGGCGTACAGAGTGCCTGGAACTTTGACAAATCCCCCTTTGATCAGTCGCAGTTGCAGGATCGCGATCTGGCTGTTCAGTAGAAGTCCGCAAAGCATTAGGAGAACAGATGCGTGTAGCAGTGATTGGTTCCGGCCTTGCAGGTCTGGCGGCAGCAGCGACGTTGGCCGCACGTGGTTACGCCGTGGAAGTGTTTGAGAAAAATGAGTGGCTTGGCGGGAAGGCTGCCGTGTTGCAGCAGGATGGTTTTCGTTTCGACATGGGACCAACCATCCTGATTCAGCCGTCGATGCTGCGCAAGATCTTCGCGGAAGCAAATCGCAACCTGGACGATTATCTCCACATGGTGCGGCTTGATCCTTCATGGCGCTGTTTCTTTGAAGACGGAACAGTTATTGACCTGAAGGACTCTACCGACGATATGATCGCTTCGCTGAATGCAAAGGAAGCAGGGCTCGGTGACAAATATCGCGCCTTTCTGAGTACCAGCGAAGACCTGCATAACATTTCGGACAAGTTTTTCTTCTGGAAGCCGGTCGGCTCCATGATGGACACGCTCGAGATGCGCGGCATGTTCGACATCAAGGTGCTGAAGGACGTCATGAAGATGCGTCTGGGCAAGACGGTCAGCGGCCTGATTCGAGAGTACATCTCTGACAGCAACACGGCGCAGATGCTGGATCACTTCGTGCAGTATGTGGGTTCGTCACCGGATGCCTCGCCCGCCATCCTGTGCGCTATCGGTCACATGCAAACGGAAGAGGGCATCTGGTACCCCATGGGCGGCACCCGTGCCGTGCCGGAGGCGCTGGTCAAGCTGGGCCGGGAACTTGGCGTGCAGTACCACACCGGGACCGACGTGGCCAAGATTGAGACGCGCGTTCACGGTGAGAACAGCAAAGTCACCGGCCTTACACTGACTACGGGCGATCGTTACGATTTTGACGCAATCGTCTCAAATGAAGATTCTGTGCGCACGCATCGCGAACTGCTGGCGGGAACCGACGTAAGCGCGTCCTTTGACCGGAAGAAAAATTGGGAGGCAGCCTGCTCGGGTGTTGTCCTCTACCTCGGCCTGAACAAGCGTTACGACCACATCGCGCACCACGACTTTGTCTTCTCGCGCGACCCGCATGAGGAGTTCAACGCCATCTACACGTTGGGAATGCCAGCGCCGGATCCGACGTGCTATATCGCGTCGACCAGCCGCACGGAGCCCGGCACCGCGCCGGAGGGCGGCGATGCCATGTACGTGCTGGTGCACACGCCGTACCTGCGGCCAAATCACGACTGGCGCGAGATGTTCCCAGGCTACCGACAGGTGATCCTCGACAAGCTGAAGCGCACCGCAGGCATGGAAGACATCGAAGAGCGCATCGTCTTCGAAGCAGCGTTGACGCCTCAGGACATCCACGAACGTTACCGCGTGCTGAACGGAGCCATTTACGGGCTAAGCTCACACGGTCGAATGAATGGCGCATTCAAGCCATCCAACGTCGTTCGTGGCGTTGAGGGTATGTATCTCGCGGGCGGTGCGGCACATCCCGGCCCTGGCATGCCCATGGTGATGATGAGCGGCTGGATTGCTGCCGACGCGCTGGATAAGAAGCACAATGCTGGTGCCGCCAAGGTTGAACAGCAGCAGGAAGAGCTGGTGCACGCCTAAGGAGTGCACGTGAGCTGCTATTTGCTCGCAGGCGCAACAGGTTTGCACAGTCGAGTGCCGAAAAGCTGTTGTCGGAACTTAGGGAGTAGAGGTTGCGTCTGCAGGCATAGCCTGCGACGCGGCTTTTGCGCCATTTGTTGATTTGCTCAAGTCGGCTAATTTGATTCGCGATGGAAACAGTTGACCCTGAGTCAGGTGGTCTTTTACACACCAAGGTCACGCCTTTCTGCGTGCGGCGCGATACAGTAGGCGCGTGACCTTTCCTCTCATGCATCCCATCCTGCCGATGCTTGCCAAGCGTATCGATGCCATCCCCGCTGACGGTGCGTGGAGCTTTGAGCCGAAGTGGGACGGCTTTCGCGCGCTGATCTTCCGGGATGGCGACAAGCTCTTTATTCAAAGCCGGGACGGCAAGCCGCTGGACCGCTACTTTCCGGAACTGCGCGAACCGTTGTTGCAGCAACTGCCCGACCAGTGCGTGCTGGATGGCGAAATTGTCATTCGCAGCGCGAACGGGCTGGACTTCGACGCGCTCACACTGCGGCTGCACCCGGCGGCTTCACGCAATAAGTTGCTGGCACAGCAGACACCGGCATCGGTCGTCTTCTTTGACCTGCTCGCCTCAGGCGACCGAGACCTGCGTGATGCGCCGTTTGCCGAACGCCGTGCGGAACTGGAGCGTGTCGGCGCGAACCTGGCTGCGCCGTTGCACCTGACGCCAGCGACAAAAGACAGAAGCATCGCAGAGGACTGGTTCAAGCGTTTCGAGGGTGCGGGGCTGGACGGCGTGATCGCCAAGCCGCTGGACGGGCCGTACACGCCGGACAAGCGCACCATGCTGAAGATCAAGCACGAACGTGACTGCGACTGCGTTGTCGCCGGGTTTCGCTGGCACAAGGATGGCGAGGGCACTGCCATTGGATCGCTGCTGTTGGGCCTGTACAACGAGACTGGAACACTGCAACACGTGGGTGTCTGCGCCAGCTTTACGGCTGCAAAGCGCCGCGAGCTGGTTGAGTTTCTGGCGCCGTACCGGGAGAATGCGCTACAGAATCACCCCTGGGCAGCGTGGGGCGAGGCAGATGCCCAGGCGCAGGACCGCATGCCAGGCGCGCCCAGCCGATGGAATCGCGACAAGGACCTGAGCTGGCAGCCGCTGCGGACAGAGCTTGTGGTGGAGGTCGCCTACGAACACATGCAGGGCGACCGCTTCCGGCACCTGGCGCACTTTCGGCGCTGGCGTTCAGACAAGCCGATTACTGCATGTACCTACGCGCAGCTTGAGGTGGTAGCGCCTCAGGAACTGATGGCGATCTTCATGGGCGGTAAATAGCTAGTCGAGTCAGCGTCGGCGAAGTAGAAACCACAGCACGACCAGCAGAACAAAAACCAGGCCTAGACCACCTGGCCAGACAAATGCGCCGCCGCCGCCCCCACTGGAGTAACCGGCCACCATGCATCCGGACAGAATCGAGCAGGCAAGCAGACCGGCAAAGATCGCGCTTGCGAGGCGCATGGCCCGAAGAAATGAGAGTTGCTTTGGCTGCGCCATTAGAATGTGCTCCTGACACTCATGTCTGAGTGCGATGAACCGGAGCGGGATGTGCGTGCCGGAAAATACAGATGCTGTGACGCATGAGAAGCTAGTCTTTTTCCACCTCGCGCCATTTGCGGGTGGGGTCTTCATCCGGGTCGGGCATGCCCTGCGCAGGCCGCATGGCTTCCGGCACATTGCGCAAGTTAATACGGATGCGGTACCAGACGTAAGCAGAGCCGCGCATCCGGTCGACCAACACGTCGTCCGCAGCCAGCAGATGGGCCGCGTCAGGGTGCTGCTGCTTCCAGCGTTCGAGGCCAGTATCTACCGCGGCACGGTCAGGCGATTGTGCAATCACGATCAGCGGCATGGTGGATTGCCTGCGCCCTGTGGCGCTCCGCTTCTTTGGTACAGCCGTTGGCGTGCTGGTGACCTCTGCTCCTGCGGATGGTGTGCTCGTTGCCGGGGCAGCATCGGTGGTGACTTCGGCGTTGGACGCTAGCGCGGCAGTCTTGGTCCTGGACTTCTTTGCAGTCCCGCCCACAGAGCGCGCCTTGGAGGGCTGCACCCGCGAAGGCTCACCAGCCATCTTGGCAAAGTGGGGCGGCCAGGGTGCGTCGGCAAGGCCATTGGCTTCATCCCGCGTTGCCATCTCCAGCAGTGCATCGAGCGATCCCGCATGCGCGTCCATGTGCTCGTTTGGATCACCGACAGCGGCGAGCCGCGCGGGCACGGTGGCTACCGTAAAGTCGGCAGGGTCGCAGACTTCGACTTCGTCCCAGCGCAGGGGCGTGGAGACGCGCGCATCCGGCAGCGGGCGCACGCTGTAGGCCGAGCAGGTGGTGCGGTCTTTCGCGTTCTGGTTGTAGTCGAGAAAGACGCCGTGGCGCTCCTCTTTCCACCACTTCGACGACGCCATCGGATGTCGCCGCTCCACGGCGCGGGCCAATGCCAGCGCAGCCCGTCGGACCTCCGTAAACGTCCACTTCGGCTCGATCCTGACATTCACGTGGATGCCGCGCGAACCGCTGGTTTTGGGCCATGCCACCAGCCCGACCTCGTCCAGCAAGGCTTTCACTTCCATGGCAACAGAACGCACGTCGGCCCATGCGATGCCGGGCTGCGGGTCCAGGTCGATGCGCAGTTCGTCCGGGTGATCCAGATCAGAGGTGCGCACCGGATGGGGGTGCAGTTCAATGCAGCCAAGGTTGATGGCCCAGGCCAGCGCGGCGGGGCTGTCAATGACAATCTCATCGGCGGTCCGGCCCGAGGGAAAGCTAAGCGTCACGGTGCGGACGAAGTCGGGCAGGTTGTCCGGTGCGCGTTTCTGATAGAAGGGCTCCTCATGCGCACCGTTGACGAAGCGCTTTAGCACAAAGGGCCGGTCGCACACGCCGTTCAGGGCGGCTGGTGCAACGGACAGGTAATAACGGACAAGGTCCAGCTTGGTCAGCTGCACGTCCTTGCTGAAGTAGAGCTTGCCCGGATTCGAGATGCGAACGCTGTGGCCGTCTACCTCCAGTTGCTCTTCTTCCTTTTTCGCCATGATCAGGTCTCCGTGCGCAGTCGCAAAATGTCGGATGCAGCCGACAGGGAATTAGACAGGCTCTGCGGTGAGTGGAGCCTGTGGCAGAGTCTCCTGCGGCGGCGCATCCCGCTTGACCAGGCCGCAGGCGCGGCAGAAATGCGAAAACGAGGTCTGCCGCGTGTGGCAGCGTGGGCAGTCCTCGAAGACGCGAAGGCCGCAGTGCATGCAGAAGTTGCCTGCGGCGTCGCCCGTGTCGATGGGCCGTTCACAGGCGGGGCAAATACGTTTAGCCAGCCGGGCCTGTGCCATCTCGTAACCCAGGTCGCGCCGGCGTTCTTCTTCCGGCCGTTGCTCCGACGCCTTTTGTTGCTCCAAATATTTGCGCAGCGCCGTGATGGCATAGTTGCCGCCCCACACGGTCAGCGCGATACCCACCAGATAACGGAAATAGCCACCGTAACTGGGCAGGTACGGCACCAGCTCAAAGAAGAAGGTGAACAGCGCGAAAAAGATGAAGCCCCAGACAAAGGGCCAGCGTGGGCTCTTACGCCGTTTGACAAAAAGCCAGGCTGCCAGCAACAGCAGTGGCAGCGTGATGGCGAGCCGCAACAGAAAGACGCGAAGCTCCATGCGGCTGACGGCATGGTCATAGCCCGCCTGTCCTGCGTCGCGGAGGGCCGCTTCGTCTTTATCGTGTGCGGCTTTGGTCTGCCGTAGATCATTCTGCCTGTTTTCCAGTTCGCCGGCACGGCTCTCGGCGGTGCGCTGAACGGCTTTCAGTTCATCCAGCTTGTGGGTGCGCGAGAGCACTTCAGGGTTCTGGCTGGTCTGTTGCGTTGCGGCGCGCGTCGCAATCCACGCGTCGAAGCTTTCGCGTTCGCTGTTGTAGGCGTCCCGTGCGTGCGAAACGTCCAGGTTGGCGCGCCGCAGTGTCTCATCTGTGTCTTCCTGTTGGGCCTGGTCGGCCTTGATCGCCGCGCGAATGGGATGCAGCCTGGACTGGTCCATGAATTCTTCGGCGTCGACGGGCTTTTCTACCTTGGGCAGGTCGCCCACGACCAGCGCGCCGAGTCCGATCAGGAAAGAGGCGAAGAGAACCGCAATGATCCACAGTCCGCGTTGAAACCACTTTTCCGATAGCCGTATGCCTTTGTTCGTCACGCCTTCTCCCTGGGTGCACGCTGCGTTCCGATGGTACGCAACTGTTCCGAACAACAGAAGCAGGACTGCGTTTGCTCTACCGGATTGCTTTCAGTGCAGCTTCAACGGCTGAACCAACTCGCAGAACCTGTGCGTCATGATCGTGGCAGCCCGCAATCATCAAACCCACAGGAGCTTCACCCTCGCGATGACATGGGAGAGACAATGCGCAGCCGTCCAGGAAGTTGAAGATGCTGGTGTTGCGGAGCATCGCGCCGTTCACGTCGAAGTAAACGGCGTCGCTCGCTTCCAGTGAAGCAATGGCCGGCGCGACGCGGGGAACGGTGGGCAGCAGGATGGCATCGAAGCCGCCGAATGCAAGATCGGCTGCGCGGATGATCTCGCGGCGCACGCGCTGCAGGTCGAGGTAGTCGGCGGCGAGCACGCCCGCGCCGTGCAGGATGCGTGCCGACACATGCGGGTCGTACCGGTGGCTCTCCGCCTCCAGCAGCGTGCGGTGCCATGCGTAGGCCTCGGTCGCGGCGGATTGATTGCTGTAAGGCACACGTTCCAGCGCGAGAAAGCTGACGGGCTCAATCCGGGCTCCCGCGTCGGAAAGCACGGCCAGCGCACGTTGAAACGCGCTGCTGACCTGTTCATCCAGCGCGTCCAGCACGTAGCCCTGTAAGACGCCCAGGCGTAAAGATGAAAGCTCAAGGCGCGGGCCTGGCTGGTAGCCACTGCCACTCAACACGGCGTCCAGGCGAGCGCAGCAATCAACGCTCCAGCCGATGGGGCCAACCGAGTCGAGGCTGGGCGCGAGCGGCAACGTGCCTTCCATGGGCACGCGTCGCGCAGTTGGCTTCCACCCGGTCAGGCCGCAGAGCGCCGCCGGGATGCGCGTGGAGCCGCCCGTGTCCGTACCCACGGCAGCCGCCGCCATGCCGTCGCTGACGGACACCGCGGCTCCAGACGACGAGCCACCGGGGATAAGCGCCACTGCGCGATGGTAGGGATTCTTTGGCGTGCCGTAATGCGGATTCAGGCCGACGCCGGAGTAGGCGAACTCCGTCATGTTGGTGCGCCCCACGATCACCGCTCCTGCCTGGCGAAGACTGCGGACAATCTCTGCGTCGCGCGGGGCGGCCGGCGCACCCTGCAGAACCAGCGAGCCTGCAGTGGTGGTGTCGCCTTTAACATCGAACAGGTCTTTGACTGACACCGGCAAGCCGGCCAACGGTCCAGTGGCAGCGCCTTCACGGTACGCCGCGTCTGCCGCATCAGCCTCCTGCCGTGCCCGTTCTGCATAGACCCGCGTGAAGGTCCGCGAGCCTTCGCCTGCGGGATCTCCGATGCGTTGCAGGCAAGCGTCGACTAAATGGCGGCTGCTGACAGTACCCGTCTGTAGCTCCTGCATCACATCGGCCACGGTGATAGCCCCTGTTCCCGCGGTGTCAAAAGGTCTGGGCATCTCTTCATCGTATGCGAGGGGCGACGCGGAGATGCGCAGGCACTGGCGTGTAACAGGGTGCAGTCGCAAAGCAAGGTGCAGAAAGCGGCCGTTTTAGTACGCCTGCTCCTCTCTGCGCATCGGATAGGCTGACACCGTCATGGCGAGAGATCAACAGTCCGAGAAGTTATCCCGTTCGTGGTGGTGGCTGTTGCTGATCTTCTCCATGATCGGGCGTCACCGGCTCCGTAAGAATTTCCGGGCGGTCCGCATGATGAACATGGAGCGCCTGCAAAATCTCTCACCGGAGCCCGTGGTGATCTACCTCAATCATCCTTCGTGGTGGGACCCCATTGTGTGCGCTGAACTTGCGCGCAGGCTGCTGCCGGGGCGCAAGCATCGTGCTCCCATCAGCGCGGATTCGCTGCAGCAGTACCGGTTCTTCCGCAACATCGGCATGTTTCCGGTCGAGCAGGACTCACCCCGCGGCGCGGTGCAGTTTTTACGCGCGGCGAGTACCGTACTTGCTGCGCAGGGCGTCCTGTGGATTACCGCGCAGGGACACTTCACGGATGCTCGCGTACGGCCGACGGAGTTGAAAGCGGGTCTGGGTGCGCTTCTGCATCGCTCAGCGCAGGTCACCGTAATTCCACTGGCCGTGGAGTACACCTTCTGGAACCAGCGACTGCCGGAGGTCCTGCTTGCTGTGGGGGAGCCTTTCCATGTGGCCGGTTTGCGGGAGCGCTCTGCCGGGGACTGGACGGCTTTGCTGCAGGCGAACCTGCAGGAGGCTCAGGACCATCTGCTTGCCGCGTCCTTGCAGCGCGATCCGGCGGCATTCACCTTGCTGTTGCAGGGCCGCCGGGGCACGGCAGGCCCGTATGGCTGGTGGCAGCGTGTTCGCGCGCGACTCGCCGGCCGGGCGTACCAGGCGGACCTGCTCGATGGGGGCGGTCGAGGCATACCTGCAGCCGTCACAAAACACAAAGCAGTACAAGAGGCAGGCCGCTGATGCTACAAGCCTTCCTGCTTGCCTCACTCGGCTGCGCAGCCTTGCCGCTGGTGCAGACGCTGCTCAATCTGGGGGAGTACCTGCCGCCACCAACCACCGGGTCTGGCGGTGAAGTGCCGCAGATCGCCGTGATTGTTCCGGCGCGCAATGAAGAGGAAGGCATTACACGCTGTGTGGAAAGCGTGCTCGCTTCCGCAGGCGTAACACTGGAGATCTTCGTCATGGATGATGCCTCGACCGACCGCACGGCAGAACTCGTGCTGGAAATGGCAGCACGCGACAAGCGTGTGCACCTGCTTCGGTCTTTGGCGTTGCCCGCAGGTTGGAATGGCAAGCAGCACGCCTGCTGGCAGGCTGCGGCGTCGGCATCTGCGCCGGTGCTGTGTTTTCTGGATGCGGATGTTAGATTGCAGCGCGACGCGCTTGCACGGACTGCCGCTGTGCTTCAAAGTGAAGGCGCAGCCCTGGTGAGCGGATTTCCGCAGGAACTCACGGGAACCTGGCTGGAGAAGCTGCTGATTCCCTTGATCCATTTTGTGCTGGTGGGGCTGTTGCCCATGCGCCTGTTGCGAACCACCACCACGCCAGGGTACGCGGCGGGTTGCGGGCAGTTCCTGGTGGTGGATCGGGATGCCTACTTCCGCTCAGGCGGACACAGCGGCATCCGGGCAACGATGCACGATGGTTTGCTGTTGCCGCGTCTCTTTCGGCAGCGTGGATATGCGACGCGCCTGGTGGATCTCACCCACCTTGCAAGCTGCCGCATGTACCGCTCCGCCCGCACCACGTGGAACGGTCTTGCGAAGAATGCGACGGAGGGGTTTGCCGCACCCGCACGCATCCTGCCCATTACATTATTGCTGGGCCTTGGCCAAGTCCTGCCTTTACTGCTGCTGTGGCTTGCCTGGCAGCGAACGATTCTCATCATTCCGTTCCTGGGGCCCTCTTTCCGCACCGGTATGCTGCCGGTCTATCTTGCGGCCGGTACAGTCGTCTGCAGCTACCTTCCACGGATAATTAACGCGGTACGTTACAAGCAAAGCTGGCTCGGCGCCATGCTGCATCCCGTGGGCGTCGCAATCTTCCTGGTGCTGCAGTGGTACGCCCTCGCACGCAAACTGCTGGGCCTGCCTGCGTCGTGGAAGGCGCGTGAGTACGTCGGGAATTGAGCAGCCGCTGGACTTCGCAAGTAGTGTTCAGAAACGCAGAAAAGCCCCGGATCGCTCCCCGGGGCTTTCTGCAATGTTGCAAAACTACTTCTTCTTGCCGCTTGCCCTGAATGCCGCGACCTGTTTTTCGTCGAATGCAGAGACGATGCCTTTGACATCTTCCGCGTGTGACCCGGTTGGGGCCAGCTCCAGGTACTTCAGGTAGGCCTCCAGGCACCCCGCCGGTGCGCTCATCTTCTGCGACTTCGGATCGATCGTCGCCTTGTCGATCAGTGACTGACCCTTGATGTAGTAGGCATCTGCCTTCGCGGGATCTGCTGCGATGGCTTTGTCGGCAGCCGCCGCGGACTCCGTGTGAGCACCCGTGTTGTACAGAGTGGCAGCCTCGTTGTAGTAGTAGGTCGCAGCCTTGGTGGGTTCCGCCTGCGCGGCCTTGTCATAGGCGCCCAGTGCGTCCTGTGGCTTGTTCAGCTTGGCGTAAGCCTGGCCCATGTTGTTGTATGCGCTGCCGGGGATGGCAGGGCTGGGCTTCTTGGAAGCTGCATTCAGGTCAGCGGCCTTTTGGAATGAGGTCACTGAGTCGTCATACTTCTTTGCGCCAAGCTGCGCGTTGCCCAGTTCCAGCCAAAGAATAGCCTCGTCCGGTTTCTGCGTGGTTGCCTGGGTCATCTCGGTTACGGCGTCGTCATACTTGCCAGCTTTTTCATTATCGCGAGCCTGCGTCAGCAGAGCGTTCAAATTGCCAACCGTCTTGTTTGCGGCGACGGTAGCGGCATTCGCCTTCTTGAACTCTTCAATCTGCTTCTTCTGTTCCGGCGTCATGTTCTTCAGGAACTCTTCGCGGGTCATGTCGTCGTTCTGGGCCAGATCAATACCTGACTTAATCTCGACATTGTCGATGTAATCGACCGTTGCGCCCTTTACCTGAAAGAACAGGATGTACTTGCCGGGGGTAATGCCGTCACCCTTGAAGTCGCCGTTTGCATCCACCGGAAAGGTGTACTGGTACTTGCGGCTCTTTTCTTCCGAGGTGCGATCGGTGGTCAGCTTGACCTCACCCGTCTGGGCCATGCCTGCGGCATTCTGCACGTGACCGTGAATGCTGCCAGGAGCCGGGGCCTGAGCCAGCAGGGCGACAGGTGAAAGCATGGCAAGAACAGCGGCCTGGGAAAGGATGCGAGTCTTCATTTTGTTCAGCTCCTTGGCGGGACGGCACGCGGCCAGCCCCTTTGGGTTCAAACTCTTATCTGTGTGGGAGAGCCGCTTCACTGCTCATCTCTCGTTGCCGGTAAGGAATAGGATCGATGGCTCCAGCTTCCTGAAATGCTTTCAGCCGCAACACGCAACTCTCGCACACGCCACAAGCGAAATCTTCGCCGGAATAGCATGACCAACTTACATGGAGTGGTGCACGGAGTTCAACACCCAGCGACACAATGTCTCGTTTGCGCATGCGAATGAGCGGCGTTTCGACGCGGATGTTGCCGTCTTTCGTACCCTGCCGGATCAGGGCATTGAAGGCATCGTAGTAGGCCGGCCTGCAATCCGGGTAGCCGGAACTGTCCTGCTCTACGGCACCGATAAAGATGGTGCGAGCCCCTAGCACCTCAGCCCAGGAGACAGCTGCGGACAGGAAGTGTGCGTTTCGAAAAGGAACATAGGTGACAGGCACTTCGCCGCCCCTGCGCTCACTGCCTGACTGCACGTCTTCCGGGGCCGCATCCGGAATAGCAATAGAAGAGTCTGTCAGCGCAGAGCCGCCGATCTCTCGAAAAAGGTCCATCCGCAACGCCAGAAATTGCTTGAAGTCCAGCCGGTCCGCAACAGCCCTGGCAGATGCCAGTTCCCGATGCTCAGTACGCTGGCCGTAAGAAAAATGAAGGGCATAGGCTTCATAGTCTCTTGCCGCAAGTGTTGCGCAGACAGTGGAATCCATGCCGCCGGACAGGCAAACAACTACCTTGTCCCGTCCACCCTTTCGGAACGCGGGGCTGTTAGAGGTCGTCGCCATTGTCCGCCAGCGCCGCTCCTGCGTGCGACGAGCCGAGGAGCGTGCCATCCTGGTCTTCGGTCACAGGCACCGTGTTCAGGACTTCACGGGCGTTGTCTGCATCGGACAGCCGCACCTGCAGGCGCGCACCGCTCATAGGCAGCAGGATGTTTGCCTCTTCGCCGGACATGAAGGAGTCAATGCCCGCGCCGTCAAGGACTGACTGTGCGAGTGCCGCCTCACCCACCTCTGAGTAGCTTGCAACTGTCACAAAGTCGTCTTCATCGCGCTCTGCCATCCGAACCCTCACTTTCTTGCTGTATGACGCATCCCGACGCATGGCAGGTGCCCACAAGGTGTGCAGGCTGACCAGCGAATTCTGTGGTCAGGGCGCGTCCGGTGCTGTTTTCACGCGCGTCGCGTCCGGTGGTGCCGCTCCCGGCGGGGTATCGCGATAGGCTGTCCAGTTTGACAGGAGGCTGCGCACCACCACCTCACCCACGCGGTACGCAGAATCAAGCGACGGCAGAAAGGCGCTATATTTCGTGATTTTGGTTTCGGCAAGGCTTTCCGCCGCTGAGATGCCCTCACGCTGCTGGTCGTAGTTGCTGGCGGTACGCAGCACCAGGATGCGGGTGCTGTCCACCAGGCCTGCACGGCCAAGCCAGGTGAGTGACTGCAGGGTGCCGGTGTCTTCCATGCCGCAGATGGCGTAGGTACCCTTGCCGCCCGTCTGATACCGGATCCAGTCCCGTGCCCAGGCGTTCAGCAGCTTGCCATGCCAAAAGGTGCCCGCGCTTAGGTTGTCGCCACGCAGTACAAAGGGTGGCCGCCTGGCAGCGGCTCCGGCAAAGCTCTGCCTTCGCTCGCGAATCTGCGGTGTGTCCGGCAATTTGAAGTCGCGGGTCAGGTTGTAAGCCCAGTCGACCAGCCTTGTGTTCAGG
>CAXTFT010000041.1:0-24517 GCA_964243585.1 uncultured Terriglobus sp. | reverse complement strand
GGATAGAGCATCTGCCTTCTAAGCAGAGGGTCGCAGGTTCGAGTCCTGCCTGGTTCACCACTCTTATTCCCCGATGAGGTGCAGCGCCAGTTGTCGCCGGTGTGGCCGTACCCTGTGTTCAAACAGGTAAATGCCCTGCCAGGTACCCAGGGCGAGGCGGCCAGCCATCAGCGGGATACTTAGCTGCACCGAGGTAAGCGCCGTCTTCAGGTGTGCGGGCATATCGTCGGGCCCCTCATCGTCGTGTTGGTAGGGCCCGTCGTCCGGTGCCAGCCGGTCGAAGTACGCGCGAATGTCGCGCTGCACAGTGGGGTCGGCATTCTCCTGGATGAGCAGCGATGCCGAGGTGTGGCGGCAGAAGATGGTGAGCAGGCCAGTCTGCATCTTCTGCTGGCCGACCCATTCTGTGACAGATGACGTGACCTCGTAAAGCTGTTTGCCGCGCGTTGCTACCTCAATCTGTACGGCTGCTTGCTTCATATTTGCTCTCTCAGAAACACCTTACAAGGTGGTTCTCCCGCAGGTGAAGGTACAAATCCGTTTCGTCATTACCTGCTAAACCTACTACGTCGTACCCGTTCCTACGCCAAGGTAGGCATTACCAGACAGCTTTCGCGCGAAGTTGACCCGACTGGAAGCAATTTCAGTGGCTGGTTGACAGCACGTGCAGCGCTTTTTATCGTTGCGCATTATTCAAAGTTCCCACCTGAAGCTGTTCTGAAAAGCACAGCTTTATTCCACACACCGCAGAGCCGATCATTACATTTCGCCTGCCAGCCCTTTGCTTCACTCTTTTCCCAGGAGATATACATGCGCTTAAAAGCGTGCTCAGCCGTTTGTACCCTTCTTGCCTTCTTCTCGCCAGCTCTGCTCTTCGCTGACACCGTCGTGATCGCGGGAAATCCAAATGCCCCAACCTCCAACTTCGACAACCCGGGTAACACAGCGACGTCTGGCTACACGATTACGACGTCGGGTAATGGGACAAGCGTTGTTGTCTCTCTCACCACGAGCGACCTGAGTGCTCCTGACTTCGCCAATCTGTACTTTGAGACTGTGGCGAATGACGCGACCATGGGTTCCAACCTTGGCTTTCAAGCCAGTGGAACCGCTGTCAATGACGCATTCAATCCCAACACTGGACAGAAGTACTCCACGGCACTGCCGGGCTTCTCTTCTATGGAAGTCTTTAGCGCCACCTCCAAGACGATCACCATCATGTTGCCAAATACCTTCTTCCTCTATGACCCGGATAACATCGGGTTTCCGAAGACGCCGGCTGGGACCAACGTGTCGCTCCATCTCTCCCAGAGCTTCGGCTACTCGGTTGTCGGCGGCTCCACATATTACCCAAGGCCGGCTGAACTCGGCCTTGCGCTGGTAAGTGCACCAGCAGCCGCAGTGACCCCGGAGCCCTCCAGTTTTGTCCTGCTGGGCACCGGTCTACTGGGTGTGCTTGGAACCGCCAAACGCCGCTTCAGCTAAACGCGAAGGACGGGTTGAAAAGCAAAGGGCAGCCTGTATCCTGGCTGCCCTTTGTTTGGCTTCGGACGGCTACTAACGTGCCTTGCCGAAAATTACCTTCACACCACCGAAGACCGTGACCGGTGCGCCCGGTGACAGAAACGTCGTGTTGCGGATGGGGTACTCCGTTGCGCCCTGGAAGCGGATCGTCGGAAACGGTCGCGCAGCAAAGTTACCTGCATTGTCGTAGGGCGTGGACGCCAGCTGGCCTGCCGTGTAGTAGCGACGGTTAAGCAGGTTATTCACCTGAACAAATAGTTCATAGTGCGGGTTGAACTTGTAGCGTGAACCCACGTTGACCACACCGTAGCCTGGGCTTTTCCCGCCGCCCAGGTAGTAGATTCCGTCTGCCTGGTGCCGGTTATTTTCATTGCCGCGCACAAAGGAGGAGCCGATCAGGTTAAAATCGGCGTCGATCGAGAGCTTACGCAGCGGGTGGAAGTCGGAGTAGAGCTTTAGCAGGTGCTGCGGTACCTGCGGGATGTAGTTGCCTGCAGCGATACGGATGGTGCCGCCGTCGACCACTCCCTTGCCACCTGCCAGCACATTGCTGTTGCTGCTGTTGCTGCCGCTGGTCAGGGTCTGCGCGCTCTGGTAGGTAGCCTGCAGAAAGGTGTATTCTGCGCCGGCATCCAGCGTGCGCAGGTGTGCCGTGACGGAGGCTTCCACGCCCTGACGGCGAGTCTTGCCAAAGTTCTGAAAGTAGCCGTAGCCCGTCTGTTGTGCCGCAACAAAGAGCAGGTCGTTGTAGTTGTTGGTGTGGAAGAAGCCCGTACTCCAGCGATACCTGCCATCTGGATTACCGCGCACGCCGAATTCATAAGTTCGGCTGACCACCTGCTTCAACGGCGGGTCGCTGACCAGGGCGTTAGGCAGGCTGCAGGGAAAATTGGGATCGGCGCAGCCAAGCTCCGTCGATGTGGGTGCACGGCTGCTTTCGCCGTAGTCAAAGTAGGCATTCAGCAGGCTATTCGTCTTGAAGACCACGCCCGCCGTGGGGTTGAAGCGCTGGAAGATGTTGACCGCCGTCAACGTGCCACGGTACTGCGTGGGCGCGATGCGGTCCACATTGTTCACATTGGTGTGGTTGTAGCGGCCGCCTGCGTTGAAGACGAACTTGCCTGCCGTAAACGTGTCGGTAAAGAAGACCGAAGGCGTGTTGCTGGTCCCGTGCAGGTTCACGCGGTTGTCATACGCGCCACCTTCATCGCTGATCTCACTGCCGTCAAGAAAGGCGGGCACGCGCGTAATGGAGATGCCGTCGTTGTTCAGGTAGCCCCACTGCCCGGTCTGCGAAAAGGTCAGGCTGCCGTGGTCCACACCCGCGCCCACGCTGAGCTTGTTGCGCGTGGTGTTCCAGGCAAGGATTGCGCTGCCCCCGAAGGCATGCTGGCGATTGACCGTGTCCGTGTCAACGCCCGTGCACTTTTCCGCTGGCTCGTCTTTCAGGAGCGCCTGGCCGATGCAGCGCAGGTAAGGATAGGGCGTGTTCGCCGGGGTGACGGCTGCAGTGGGAACGGTGTAGCCGTTGCGCGTAAGGATCGTCCGCTCGGCGGCAGACACCGTATACAGCGACTGGTCGAAGCTGTCGTCGTTGATGTCGCCATTCGTAGTGTTGGTGCGTGTGTAGCGGATGTACGCGTTGGCATTGATGCTGACGCTGCTGCTGAGTGCCGTGGTTGCGTTCAGGGTCAGGAACGGCTGGTGCTGATACGTCACGTCCGGGATGCTGTAAACGCTGTTATAGCCGCTGTTCAGGCCGGTTTGCCGGTTGATAGCGCGGTAGTCCTGCGTGCCGTTCCCGATGAGGTTGTTGATGCTGTAGCCGCCAGAGAGTGAGAACACCGACTGGCCGTGCGTGTAGCCCAGCTTGGCGAACGACTGCTTGACGCTGGAAGGCGACTGCACGCGCCAGCCATCGTCGTGGAACAGCGTGCCCGCGGCAAACCAATTGAGGCCGCCATGGTTGCCGCCGTACTGCGCGTCCACCGCGCGGCGGCCGTACTTGCCACCGTATGCACTGACAGAGAAGCCCGCGTTGTTGATGCCGTCCTTGGTCTGCACGGCGATGGCACCGCCCAGCGTGTTCAGACCGTAGACCGGGTTGGAACCGGGTATCAACTCCGTGCTGCTGATGGCAACCTTCGGAATCAGGTCCCACTGCACCACGTCACCGAAGGGCTGGTTCTGCCGCACACCATCCAGGTACACCGACAGTCCAGCGGGCGAACCCACCAGCGGCGACGCCGTGTAGCCGCGGTAGTTCACATCGGGCTGAAAGGGGTTGTTCTGGTTCTCGTTGACGTAGACGCCATTCATGCGGCGGCGCAGCGTATCCGTCAGGTCGATGGCGTTCGTATCTTCCAGTGTCTGCGCGGAGACCGTCTGCACCGGCACCGGCACGTCGCTCAGCGGAACATCGAGCCTGCCAGTGGGCGTGGATGCGATGACGTTGACCGTCGTGTTCGCTCCACCGACTGTAAGAATGACATCGCGTGTCAACGGTATCTGCGACGCAACTACAAAGCTGGTGCGTTCGGTGGCAAAGCCGGGACTCGCAATCTGCAGTGTATAGCGGCCAAACGGAAGATCGGGCACTGTCAGGGAGCCGTCGCCGGCACTTTCAACTGGCCTGCTGTTCGACGAGGTGGGGCCGTACAGGGTACCTCGCGCAGCAGGTACGACCCGACCCGAGGAATCGCGCACGGTAACGCGCAGCGTTCCGGCCTCGGTGGACACGCTCTGTGCGTATGCGGACATGACTGCCGGTGCGAACAGCAGGCCGGGAAGCAAGAAAGAAAAGATCATGGAACGGCGGTGCGGCATGCTGCGATTTCCTTCCCGGGTGCTCGCCCACAGGCGCAGATGCGCTGCAGGGTTTCGCCATCCGGCGGTACGAATGGATAGGTGGAGTGTTGTTCTCACTCCGTATTCCGGGCTGCCCTGTTTTGTTCAGTGTTTTTTAGCCACTTCTTATCTTTTTGGAAAGAGTGCTTCTCTGCGGCCATAATGGTGCCACGCTCCCATGCCCGGCTTCTTCACCAGTCCGCAGCTTTTCGAAAGCGCTTCCACCGCCGCGGCGCACCGCGGAATGGAAACCGCAGGGAACCTGCAGGCTGAGGTACTGGGGCTGTTCGACGAACTCCGCGACAGGCTGCTGCGGTACGCAATGTCCTTCGGACTTTCCATGCACGATGGTGAAGACGTTCTGCAGGAGGTCTTTCTGGCACTCTTTCACCATTTGCAGAAGGGCCGGTCGCGAGAAAACCTGCCCGGCTGGACCTATCAGACGACGCACAATCTCGCGCTCAAGCGACGCGCGGCAATGCACAGGCAACTGCGCCGCATGGAGCAGCCAACGACAGGCACTTTGGACACGTACGACGCCGTTGCTGGCTATTCCGACAATGCGCCTGGGCCGGAAGAGCAGCTGCTATTTCGCGAACGGCAGCAGCGCCTGCGCGCCGTGGTGCATGCCCTGCCGGAAAACGATCAGGTATGCCTGCGCTTGCGTGCCGACGGATGCCGTTATCGCGAGATTGCTTCCATCGTCGGCATCTCGCTTGGGTCAGTCGCCGCCTCCCTGGCGCGTTCGCTTGAACGGTTGCAGAGAGCAGACGCGCGATGAAATTCCTGGGCGGCAGACCCAAGCACCTGCAAGACGAGACATTACTGCTGCTGGATGAGGACGGGCTGGCTTCACGCGTGGCCCGGCAGGCAGAGGCGCACCTGCTGGTGTGCCATGCCTGCCGCCTGCGTAGGCAGGTACTGCGCCGGGAAGACCAAAGCCTTCAGGCTGCAACCCATCTGCCGGTACCTGCGTCGGATGCGGCACGCGCCCGATTACTGGCAGGCCTGCAGGTTGCCGCCACCGCATCACCGGGTGCTGGGCACTGGAATTGGTGGCGCACCAGTATGCTGCGGCCCGCTGTGCTGCTGCGCGCGGGCGCGGTAATGGCATTGCTGGTCTTTGCCGTGACGTACCGGCAGGCTGAGAGGCCCCTGCAGGACCTGGTGGCGGCTTATGAAGAAACTGGGCCGAAACCGGACCACGCTCTGACGCCCGGTTCCGCTAGCACGCTCACCACTGCAGAGGTATGCCGGCTTACTGACGACGATCTCGATCCGGAGCTGTCCCCGGAAAGACAGCGTGCGGTGTTTCACGCCTACCGCATAGATGAGCATACGGCAAAGGCCTACCAGGTGGACTACCTCATTAATCCGCAACTGGGAGGCGACGACAGCCTGCAAAACCTTTGGCCAGAGCCGTACCACGCCACTGTGTGGAATGCGACCGCCAAGGACGCTCTGGAAACAAGGCTTCACGCTATGGTTTGCAACCACCAAATTGATCTACAGGTCGCCCAGCAGGAACTGGCGACGGACTGGATAGCGGCTTACAAGAAATACTTTCACACAGCACGCCCAGCCAGAACGGTGGCTATGGCCGTAACAAAGTTATTGCCTTATGCGAGAAATTGCCGCTGAGATGGCAGACCTAAATGGCGATTGCAGGTCTATTGCGTAACCCTATAGCGTCTTCAGATACTCGACAACCTGCTTGATTTCAGCGGCACTTAGCGAATCCTTGTAGGGCGGCATCGGTGCTTTGCCGTTCACAATGCGAGCCGTGACAGACTCATCGGTCACTTTGGTGCCATCGGTCATCGTGCCGCGGGCATACAAGCCCTTCAAACCCGGTCCGATCTTCATGTCAGTACTGTCCGCGTTGTGACACAGGGAGCATTTCGATTCAAAGATCTCTTTGCCATGCGTCGCGTCGTCGCTAGCCTGAGCATGCGACGCGATCGTTGTGGAAAAGCCGAGGACTGCAACGAAAGTGAGTGGGAGCTTGAATCGCATAACGAAGTCCTTCGTCGGCCCTGCCGAACTGTGTAATGAGAGACGCTGCAAAAGTGGGAACGGCTGTATCGGGTGCCGTGCACTTCATCCTGTGAAATGCCTGTAAGAGAACTTACGGCAACACCACCAGCCCCCAGGGACTGCCGCCCGCAGGTGCCTTTGCCCTGACTGTGTTGCTTGCCAGATCCACAGCGGAAACGTCGTTGGAGGGGCCGTTCGCCGTGTACAGCGTCTTGCCGTCAGGCGAAAGCGCGATACCCCAGGGCCGGCGGCCCACGGCAACATCACCGGCAACTGAACCCTCCGGCAGGTTGATCGTAACCACTTTTCCGCCGCGACCCGTGCTGGTGTACAGCTTCGAGGCATCCGGCGACATCAGCACGAACATAGGCTTCACCTCGCCCGGCTTGCCTAGTTGGATGGCCCTCAGCATCTTGTTCTTCACCACATCGACCACAACCACGGTACCGTCGTTTTCCGCGTTGATGTAAGCGGTCTTGCCGTCCGGCGTGAAGGCTACGTTGCGCGGACGGTGCCCAACCGCAATGGTTGCAGTGATCTTCTTCTTGTCCGGGTCGAGTACGGCAATGGTTCCCGCTGCTTCCGACGTAACGTAAACGAACTTGCCGTCCGGAGAAGTCTTTACGCCTTCGGGCTGCGCGCCCATCTTCTGCGTCGCGTCGATCTTGCCGGAGTCGATGTCGATGATACTGACGGCGGACTCGTCCTCGTTTGAGACATAAAGCTTTTTACCGTCCTTGCTGAGGTCGAAGTTCTCCGGATCCGATCCGCCAGGAATGGTGCGCACCAGCTTGTTTTGCGCGATGTCGAAGACGCCAATGCCGTCCTTCGCGTGGTCTGACGGCGGCAGCTTGTCTTCGTCCACGTTGGGACCGCCGATGGGCGTGCCGCTCAGCGCGATGTAAAGCGTCTTGCCGTCAGGACTGGCATGGATGCCGCGCGGACGCGTACCGATCTTGAGCGATTCCAGCGGCTTCATGGTGGTTGCATCGACCACGGTCAACTCGCCCGAAACCTCGTCCGTGACGTAAATGCGCGGCCCTTTTGCGGAGTCCATGGTCGGACCTGCAGTCGCTGTTGCTTCATCTGCCTTCGGCGCGGACTTGCACCCGGCAAGCAGGATGAGAAGTGTTGCTGCTGAAGCGAGCGTACCGGTTTTGCGCATCCGTCGGTCCTTGATCATCACGCCGAAGATTATAGAAGGCCTGCTGCACGCTTGACGAGATCCTTTGTCTGCAGGCTAGAAGTGCAGGCTATCAACGTTGCTCCGGTCGATGCGCAGCGGCTTGCCCAGCACGATCTCGCTGCCACGTACCTCCAGGTCGCCCAGTTTGCCGATGCGCACCGTCTTTGCGTCCGGCACGATGCCGCCTCGAGTCTTCAGAGCACCTGCGTACACCGTCAGGTAGCCGAGATCTCGCGTGTTCCATAGAAAAATGGTTTGCACCGAACCTGCATGGATGTAGGGTCGGCAAATGGACGGCAAGGACAGCCCTATGACATTAACTTCCCTGCGCCCGGACTGCTGCACCGCCTCTGCGGCACCGGGCACGGCGGGCGCGGAAATCGCCATGACCAGCTTTACCTGCGGAAAGGCTTTGAGGATGACCTGCGTCTGATTGAAAGCCTTGTCGCGGTCGTCGTCGCTGGGCTGCACGGTTGCAAGCTTCAGGTTAGGGTGCGCCGTGGCGATGCGCGCCTTGATGTCGCGAATCCATTCATTCTGATTCTCCGCGGAAAGCGCACCGGTCACAATGGCGAAGTCGCCGCCCTGCGGCAGCAATCGTGCAGTCTCATCAGCCAGGGCTTCCGCAATGCCTTCCGGCGTGGCCTGGTTCAGGAAGTAATCACGCGCGTCCGCCTGCGCGTCAGCATCCCACGTCATCACCGTGATGCCATGCGCACGCGCCTTGCGCAGCACGGTGGAGATGCTGCCCTTGTTCTCCACGGCGACGGCAATCGCGTCCACGCCGCGCGTGATCCAGTTCTCGACCAGTTCGTTCTGCTGCGATGCGTCCAGGCTGGTGGGCCCATCCCAAATCAGGTTTACGCCTAGCTCTTTCGCCGCGTCCTCCGCACCGGCACGCGCGCTGATGAAGTACGGGTCGCCCTTGGCCTTGGGCATGACCGCAATGGTCAATTGCCTGCCACCCGCAGCATGTTGCCGCATGGAACGCACCGCAAGCTGGTACCCCACCGCGAGCACAGCCAAGGCACCCACGGCGACCCATCGACCTCGAACGTTCGTAGGGGCAGCCCCGGCCTTCGACACACGATGCGTTCGAAACCGATCCAGGCTGACAATCAACAGCAACAGTGTGCCGGTTAGCACGCCGGTCAGTTCCGACGGCAGCGCCATCAGGTGCATTCCGTTCTGCAGCACCGACAGGAAGAACAGCCCAAGCAACGACCCGGCAAGGGTGCCACGCCCTCCAAAGACGGACGTGCCACCAAGCACCACGGCGGCAATCGCCTGCAACTCGTACCCTGTGCCCAGGTCAGACTTGGCGAGCCCGAGGTGCGCGACATAAATGATTGCCGCCAGCGCCGACACCACCCCGGATAGCAGGTAGATCAGCGCCAACCGTCGGCGTACCGGGATGCCTGCATACCGCGCCCCCTCCGAGTTGAAGCCGATGGCGTACAGCGCGCGACCAACAACCGAGCGATGCAACAGGGTGTAATACCCCGCAATCACCAACAGAAAGATAGGTAACTGGACCGGTACCACGTGCCAGAAGTAGCCCTGGCCAAGGTGCAGAAAGGCCGCCGGGTACCCGGTAAAGCTGACTGCGCCATGCGTCAGCCCCTCGGCAATGCCCCGGTACAGCGAGAAAGTGCCAAGCGTCACAATCAACGCGGGAAGACGCAGGCCTGCAATCAGTAACGCGTTCAACGCCCCCGCAAACAAGCCGACGCACAGGCTTAGCAGCACCGCCAGGGCAACCGGCAGATGCGCGCTTTGTGTCATCAGGCCGAACAGCACCGCCGTCATGCCGATGGTGGAGCCTACTGAGAGATCGATGCCGCCCGTGATCAGGATAGGCGTCAGTGCCAGCGCCAGCAGGCCCAACTCGACCGAGAAGCGCAGCACCTCGAAGAAGTTGCCCCACGTGGCAAAGCTGGGCGCAAGCACGGCGAAACAGACGCACTCCAGCAGCAACGCAGCGAGCAATGCCCACTCATTTGCAGAGAGCCTTGAGAACGGTGGCCGAGCCTGCGTGTCAGGCGGCAAGCGTCACCTCGGTGGCGCGTCGACGCCCCCGGTAGCTGCCCAGCACATTGGCGCTGACGGCCAGCAGGATGATGCCGCCCTGCAGTGCCTTCTCCCAGTACGCGCTGACGCCCAGAAAGGTCAGCGCCGGGCCAATCAGCCCCAACAGTACGACGCCCAGCACCGTTCCTAAAATAGTCGCCGAACCGCCCGTGATGGCCGCTCCGCCTACCGCCACCGCGGCAATCACTTTCATTTCAAGCCCAATGCCGGAGTTGCTGGGAATCTGGTTGAAGCGCACTGCATTCAACGTCGCCGCCAGCCCCGTCAGTGCGCCCGTCGACGCAAACCCAGCAAAGACTACAAGGTTCGTGTTGATGCCTAACTGCTTTGCAGCAGCCTCGTTTGAACCGGTTGCAAACACCGCACGTCCCGCGCGCAGAAAGCGCAGTGCGAATGCCAGCGCAGCAGTCAACGTTATGGTGACGACCAACACCAGCAGGGTATAGGTTCCTTGCGGCATTCCAAAGCGCTGGAAACCCTGCGGCAGGTTGCCCACCCAGGCACCCTCGGTGCCCCAGCGCAGCCCATCGCGCAGCACCACCGCGGTGGCAAGCGTGACCACAATGGACGGGATCCGCAAGTAGGCGCTCAGCACGCCGTTCAATGCACTGCAGGCCGTACCTGCGGCAATCGCAGCAAACAGGAACACAAGGGAAGGTGCGCCGGCGCGCGCCACCAGACCAGCCGCAACACTGCACAGCGCAAACACCGCCCCCACCGAAATATCAATTTGCCCGGTCAAAATAATCAGAACCATACCCAGCGCGATGATCATGACCGGCATGTTCGCGAGAAACAGATCGGAGAGGTTACCGAGCGTGAAGAAGCCATGGGTCGTCGTGGCCAGCACCAGCAGGAGCAGCAGGTTTGTGACCAGAATCGCAATCTCGCGGGTGTGATTCTTCGCCCATCCGGAAGAGTTCATGCAGCGGCCTCGACATGCCCGAAGGTAAGCTGCAGGATGCGTTCCTGTGTCGCTTCTTCGCGCGTGAGCGTACCGCCGATTGTGCCGGCATAGAAGACGGCGACGCGGTCGCTCATGCCCAGGATCTCCGGCAATTCCGACGAGATCAGGATGACCGCCATGCCGCTTTCTGCCAGATCCACAATCAGCTCGTGGATCTCGGATTTTGAACCCACGTCCACACCCTGCGTGGGTTCGTCCAGAATGATGATGCCGGGCCTTGTCGCCAGCCATCTTGCCAATGCGACCTTTTGCTGGTTGCCACCGGAGAGCGTACCGGCGGGCACCGTAACGGATGGAGCCTTGATTCGCAGCTTCCCGCGATAACCGTTCGCCAGGTTAACTTCTTGCGTGTGGTCGATCAGGCCCATGTGCGACACATTTTGCAGGTTCCCCATGCTGATGTTTTCTGCAAGGGACATGTCCAGCACCACGCCGTGCTGGCGACGATCTTCGGGCAGGTAGGCAATGCCATGTGCAATCGCGACTGCAGGACTTCCAACCCGAAGTGGTTTGCCATGGACGAGCACATCCGCATGCGCCGGTGTCAACCCGAACAGCACGCGCGCCAGTTCTGTACGGCCCGACCCAACCAGCCCCGCGAAGCCAAGGATTTCACCGCGCCGAACTGTAAAAGAGATATTGTGCAGTCCAGCCGCAGGGTGCGTCAGGCTCCGGACTTCAAGGGCTACATCTCCACGAGGCACGGCACGTTTCGGGTAAACCGATTCAATCGAGCGGCCTACCATCAGATGGATCAACTCCGCCTTGCTTACCCCTGCCGCATCACGAACGGCGACGGTTTCGCCGTCGCGCAGTACCGTGATGCGGTCGGCAATGGAGAAAATCTCTTCCAGCCGGTGCGAAATGTAGACGATGGCCACGCCATCCGCACGGAGCCTGGCGATCAGCCGGAACAGATTGCCTACTTCGTGGTCACTCAGTAATGCCGTCGGCTCATCCATCAGCAGGATGCGAGCGTTCGCGCCGACGGCCTTCGCAATTTCGACGATCTGCTGCTCGGCCATGCTCAACGTGCGTGCGGGCCGCGATGGGTCAATCGTCGCGCCCATCGATGCGAGCAGATCACGCGCGCGCGTCGCACGTGCCTTCCAGTCGATCGCCCACGAAGCGCCGCCCTGCTCCAGCGCAAGCGCAATGTTTTCGCTGACCGAGAGGTCCGGAAAGATGGATGGCTGCTGGTAGATGGCTGCAACCCCCAGCGATCGCGAAATGTTGGGGCTGTTTGCTTCCAGGAGGCTGCCGAAGATGTGCAGTTCCCCACCATCCGCCGCAACCGCACCGGTAATGATTTTGGTCAGCGTTGATTTACCTGCACCGTTTTCGCCAATAAGGGCATGCACCTCGCCCGAGCGCAGATCGAGCGAGCCAGAACGCAGCGCATGCACGCCTGCGTACGACTTGGTCAGTCCGGTTGCGCGGAGCACTTCAGCTACCTGCCGCGACCTCGCTGACGTTGTGTTGGATTGTGTCGGCATTTGTTTGCACGGCCATCCTACTGTTTCACCATGTGGGCCGTCGACAGAACAGGTTCGGTGCAGGGTTCTGTTGGAAACTATCGCCCAATCGCACCTGTAAAAGGACGGGCAACATACTGATAGTTGAGAGGTCACGTGAAGCAAGGCTCCCTGTTCCTTATTGCCCTGACTATGGCTCCGGCAGCATCTGCAGCCGCACAGACACCGGTGCCGGACACTCGCCCGCAGAACGCAATCCTGCCCGCAACAGCACCCAGCGGTAAACCCCTTGTGAGCGTTGTACTGCGCGAACGCGCGAACGCCACACAGTACTTCAGCGCCCTGCCGAATCCGGAGGCCTACAGCCACGGCGATTCCTTGTTACGCATTGCCGTTGCGCAACGCATCCGACGCATCGACTGGCAGCTGGAGACGAGCAACAGCTCGGAACTGGCACTGCCGACTGATGCCGTCTCACCGGTTACAGCGCAGGGTCAGCTGGGCTTGGGCGGCACTTACTATGCAAGCAACTCGAGTAACAATTTTCCCGCTGCCGTCTCGTTCAAGACCGGCTTTGCGCGATACCACTTCAACGATGACAAGGGCCTGCTGCGTGCAGACCGCTTTGAGTTCGTGGACGGTGCGGAGACCACTCCGAAGAACACGGCACTCACCTGGCTGCAGGCTAACCGCATTGCCCACCGTCTGGTCGGTAATTTCGGCTTCAGCAACGGCCAGCGCTCTTTGGATGGCGTGGACCGTGGGGCATACGGGTCGCTGGGGCTTGCAGGACCACAGCGCGGCTGCGATTGCCGTGGAAGGCGGCCTGCGCCTGGAAACCGTTCCGTCCAAGCCGTGGCTGCGCGGTGGCTTCTTGCGTTCAACCGGCGACAACAACAACACAGACGGCGTTCACAACACCTACTTCCAGGTGCTGCCCACACCCAGAAATTACGCGCGCTTCCCGATCTTCAACATGATGAACAGCAAGGACCAGTTCGTCCAGATAATCGACAAGCCTTCACCGCGCGTGGATATTCGCGCCGACCTGCACTTCCTGCAGCTGACATCAGCGTCCGACCTGCTGTACCAGGGCGGCGGTCCATATGACAACAAGGTGTTTGGTTATGTAAGCCGGCCCGCAAACAACCGCGGCAGCTTTATGTCGCTGTCCGATATCAGCGTAGATTATGCACTCACCAAGCAAGCGACTCTGACGGCCTACTACGCGCATGCTTTCGGAAAGTCAGTAGTTCGGGCCATCTACCCGGTGGAACAAGATGCCAATTACGGCTACTTCGAACTGCTGTACCACCTGTCGAAACCGCTGAAATAGCGCCGCCTGTTCAGCAGGGGAAAGTTCACGCGGCAGGCATATCTTGCGTAACTAACTTGAAGGAGGGAGGTTGGTGGACCTGATCGGGATCGAACCGATGACCTCTTCCATGCCATGGAAGCGCGCTCCCAGCTGCGCCACAGGCCCACTGCAAACAGGATACCCGGTTTGGCAGGTAAGGTAAATGGGGGCCGCCGCGGCTGCAGCGGCCCGCTGCAGTTGCAACTGTGACTAGCGCCAGTAGCCCTCGCGCCAGTAGTAGCCGCGCGGTCCGTTCACCCAGCGGCCCTGTACCCAATATGCATGAGGACGCGGCGGTGCAACGTATTCACCTGGCGTCCAAACGTAACGCGAACCGTCCCAACGCTGATAGCCCGCATGCCATGCGTAACCGGCACGGGGTGGCGGCGGACGCCGTTCATACAGTGGCCTTGGCGGTCCCACGCGAACATAGACCTGTGCCTCTGCTGGGAAAGGCGCAACTGCGGCGGCGCCGATCAATCCTGCAATCATCATGGCTTGCAACAAGGGTTTACGCATTTGTCTCCTCAATCCTGTGCCGTTTGTCCGACACCATTACGTCGGTTGGGTAGACACGCCTCCCTGCCCCGGGTTGCGCTGAAATGGCGTCTTTGTTTTCTTGAAGCGACGCTAACGTGACTTACGCTGCGGATGTTTGCCGGTCCGCAATCAGAGTTCATTCACTGAAATGCCAGACCTGGATCGCCCTAAATCCTGGAACTTGCTACTGCCGCAGACTGCATTGGGATCTGTCCTTCGCTCCACGCGATCACGGGTCGTTCCGTCCGCCACTGGGCAGATGCTTCTCTCCCTGGACACATCGGTGCACTCCGTCTCTGCCAAAAGCGCAGCCGGGAACAAACCCATGACCGTCCGGTGTCTATACCGGCAGAGTGAGCGAGAGCACTCCGCATCCGCCGGCGGGTGGCATCCACATTGCACAGGTGGCCGTAAGGCCGTAACGTGAAAAGAGGCAGCATGAACGGGGCAATGGTTATGGATCGCCTTTCCGGCACAATCGGCGGCAGCCTGAGCGACGCAGCAGCGTACGCCCCCGCGCGGCCGGAAATCTCAGCCGAGGAGCTGGCGCTGGTGCATGCCCTGCAGGCCGGCTCCGAAGACGCCTTTCGCCAACTGATTGCGCAGTACAGCAGCCCGCTGTATTCCTTGCTACTGCGTTCGTTGAGCGACCCCGCCGACGCAGCCGATGTGACGCAGGACGTCTTTATCAAGGTCTTTCGCTCCATCAGCGGATTTCATGGCGACAGCAGTCTGCGTACCTGGATCTACCGCATCGCGATGCACGAGGCATCGAACAGTCGCCGCTGGTGGATCCGGCATAAAAAGGCCGAGGTAACTATCGACGGTGACGCCTCCGCCGATGATGAGGACGGCTTCAGCTTTTCACTGGCGGACACGCTTGCAGACCGGCGTGACTCGCCCTTTGAGCATGCCCGGCAGGCGCAGTTGCGTGCCACTGTGGAGGCCGCCCTGCGAGAGGTGCCGGAAAGCTTCCGCAGCGTGGTCATCCTGCGCGAAATCGAAGGCATGGCCTACGACGAGATCGCAGAGATCCTGGGCATCCACATGGGAACGGTAAAGAGCCGCCTCCTACGCGGACGCGCTGCGCTGCGAGAATCGCTTGCTACAAAACTTCCCGAATTTGGACGTCTCACCGCACAGAAACAGCCAGCATCTGCATCGCGCGTTGCCGCGAGAACGTCCAAGGAGGCACGATGAATTACCTGTCAGGTTTCCTGAAGTCGACGCGGAAGGACGTTCCAGAGCAGAACCATCCCATGAGCGAAGCCATAGAAGAGTTGCAAAGCGAACGGGAGTTTACAGACGACGCACTGCGCACCCTGTCGCCGGTGGAAGCACCCGCAGAGTTGTCACTGCGCATTCGTCTGGCGCTGTCGCACGAACGGGTACGCGCCGAGCGGCGGCTCGCAGGCAGGCTGCGCCACTCCCTGAACAGCTTTTATGAGAACTCCCTGAAGCCTTTTGGCCTGCAGGCGAGCGTGGTCGCGGTTGCGCTGCTGGCAGTAGCCGGTGGAGTGGTAATGCTGGGCGCTGTGGCTCCGCAGCAGGCAGTGGAAGCGAATGACATTCCGCTGGCGGGCTTCTCCGCGCCGCATTATCTCTACTCCGTTGCAGGGGAGCAGGCCGTAGGTGGCGTTGGCGATCAGCCGCTGCTGGTGGAGGCGAAGATCGACCGTGAAGGCCGCGTGTACAACTACCACGTGATTTCTGGCGCGCTGGACACAGCGGCAGCCGCAGCGCTGCAGCAACGCATGGTGACGGGTGTGTTCCAGCCTGCGAAAGTCTTTGGCGAGCCGGTGCGCGGCAGCGTCCTGCTGACCTTTGCGGATGTCGTCGTACGGGGCTGAGGCAATTCCACGAACCTGCATTGACCCTGCTCGGTACGCAGCCTAGACTCAGCGACTGGTACACCTTTCGTTGAGGTTCGTCGAACTCCTGTGCGTTTCTTCCCACACTACCGTCCACTTTTTAGTTGCTTCCTGTTTTCAATCGTTCTTGGTGCAGCCAGCGCACAGAAGAGCTCCTCTTCCAACGGCCCTCCCGACCAGGAGCCCGGACCATCGTCTGTCGTGCCGCGCCGAGGCGTTGAAGCAAGCGGTTCTGCGGTCACGCTGGAGACGAGCGAGAGTCTTTTCCAGGTGGCCGCAGCGCTCAACAGCTGTGGCTATGACAATGGGCTCGAAAGCTCCCTGCCGGTACGCGCCGCTGTCCGAGCCGAAGTCAACGCTGCAGTTGCAAAGTCGTCCGCTGCCGCGATCAGCCGTGAGGCGTTGTGCGGCTATGTTCGCGCGCACACGCTGGAAGGCGCGCAGAATCTGGCGCAGTACATCTCGCTGGCACTGTTCCTGACGCCGCCGCCAGAGCTTGCGCTCTCCGTGCCAGAGAGCGAGATGCCGCCGGATTCACTGCAGGTTGCGGGTCTGCTGCCGCTGTTGCGCGACTGGAGTGGCAAGGTCGATCTTCACGCCATCTATGTGCACCACCGTGCCGGTATGGAAGCGGCTGTAACGCAGGTGCATGACAGCATCACGCGCATGCTGCTCGAGACGAACATCTACTTGCAACAGCCTGTCTCCAGCTATGACGGACGGCGCTTCCTGGTGCTGCTGGAGCCGTTGCTCAGCCCTCAGGCAGTAAACGCACGCATTTACGGCAACGACTACTTCATCACCACATCGCCTGCTGCCATTGATCCGGCAAACCCGGACCGCGTTTCGCCCGGCTCACGCATGACGGTTTCATCACGCGCCAGCGGCCTGCAGATGGACCGGATCCGGCACCTGTACCTGCTCTACAACATCGATCCGATCATCTACGCACGTGCGGGTTCGACCAACCGCCTGCTGCCCCTGCTGAAGACTGTCTCCGATGCGCCCATTGACTTCACTTACAAGAGCGACATCGTCGCCCTCACCACGGAGTGCCTGATCAAGGCGATCGAGGCGCGCACCATGGACGTGGGCATTCCCAAACCTTCCAACAAGGCCAACGGCAAGCAGCGTACGGAGATGGACGGCTATAACCAGAGCCTCGTCGAGTACGAGCGCAAGGCCGAGGCGGTGCGCCGCCACCAGGTGGTGCGCGACATGGAGTCTGGCTGGGTGCTGACCGAGTCGTTCTACAACAAGCTTGCGCTGCAGGATCGCGAGGGCATCAGCCTGAAAGAGAACATCGGCGAGATGGTCTACGGCATGGACGTTGGCCACGAGGTAAACCAGGCGAAAAAGATTCCGTTCTTCAAGCCGGACGATCCTGAATTCGTGGCAAGTGGCGGAGCAAGTCGAACCCGCGCGCCGCGCCGCGTGCTGACCAGCATGGATCAGGCAGAGTTGCGCCTGCAGAAGGGCGATCAGCTGGCAGCAGAGGAGCTTGCTGACAAGGAGCTGCTTGCCAATCCGTCGTCCGGCGAGGCGCTGTATGTGCTTGCCCGCGTAAAGCTGATGGAGGGCGACCCGCAGGCCGCTTACGACCGCTTCCAGCAGGTTCTGAAGACCAGCAAGGACATCCGGACACTCGGCTGGTCGCACGTCTACCTGGGCCGCCTGTACGACGCACAGACGCAGGGCAGCCGTCCCAAGGCAGTCGCGGAATACAAGGCCGCGCTAAGCACGCCGGGCCTGCAGCCGGACATCCGTGCCGCTGCCGAGGCGGGCGTCAAGCAGCCGTTTGCCGCGCCGAAACGCACCGTGAAAGACACCGACCAGCAGCCCGCGGACGATGACGAACCACTGGACCCGACTGGCAGAAAGCAAAAGGAAAGCTACCGGCCCAGCGAAGAAGCCACGCCACCCGCCCATTCAGGTGCGCTACCTGCTCCCTCCCGATAGATCTGCATTTAGAAAGAGCCTATGCCCAACATCGTCCTTGCAGATCTGCTGACAGAAAGCAGCAACCCCGCTTCGGAAAACATTGACGCCGTATCGACGGAGCTGATGCTGCACATCATCAATGACGAGGACTACACGGTCGCCGACCGTGTGCGTCAGCAGATCCCGAACATCGCCCGCGCTGTCGATGCGATCCACGAACGCGTGGCAAAGGGTGGACGCCTCTACTACATCGGTGCGGGAACCAGCGGCCGACTCGGCGTGCTGGACGCAAGCGAATGCCCGCCCACCTACGGCGTTGCGCGAGACCTGGTGCAGGGATTGATTGCCGGCGGGGACCCGGCCCTGCGCGTCTCACAGGAGGGCGCGGAGGACAGCCGCGAACTTGGGTCCGCAGACCTGCTGACAAATGGCTTCAACCAGTCGCCCGGGCTGGATGTCCTTGTCGGCATTGCGGCCAGCGGGCGAACGCCCTACGTTCTTGGAGCGATGGAAGCAGCGCGAAAGCACGGCTGCCTGACGATCGGCCTGTCGTGCGTTCCCGGTTCGCCCGTCGAGGCAGCAGCCCATATCGCCATCACGCCTGCAACGGGTGCGGAGATCATCACCGGATCGACCCGCATGAAGGCCGGCACGGCCACCAAGCTGGTGTTGAACATGCTCTCCACGGCGTTGATGGTGCGGCTTGGCCACGTCTACGGCAACCTGATGACCAACGTGCAGACCACCAATGCGAAGCTGGCAGACCGTGCGGAACGCATTGTCGCGATAGCCACAGGCGCGTCGCCCGAGCGTGCAAAGCAGGTGCTGGAACAGGGAGGCAGCGTGCGCACTGCCATCGTCATGCAGCAGCAAAACCTTTCGCGCGTGGATGCTGAACATGCACTGGAACGTGCCGGGCAGAACCTGCGGCGTGCGCTTGACAAGTAGCTGCACCTGATCCTGTCATCCTGAGCAAAGCACAGGATGACGATCAGATTGCAAGTGGCGCGGACGTAAACTATTGGTGGATGTCCAACGAACGAAGCATCACTGGCGGCTCAAAAGCAGGCCTGACAAGTACCGGATTCGAGCCTCACAGTACAACAGCCAAACCCCATGCCCACCTGGCCTTTCTTGGTCTGTGCTGCGGCGTCGGCGTTTCTACCATTTACCTGTGCCAGCCGCTGCTACCGCAGATGGGCGCGACGTTTGGCGCAAAGGCTGCGGCCGCAGGACAGATCGGCGTTGCCACGCAGGTGGGTTACGCCGTGGGCATGCTGACGTTTACGCCGCTGGGCGATACCAAGGAACGCCGCGGCCTGATCCTGAGGATGTTTGCCGCTGTCTCACTTGCACTGCTGCTCTTAGCGTGTGCACCCACGCTTCCGCTGCTGTTGCTGCTCAGTGCGTGTGCCGGTGCCTTTGCATCCGTCACGCACATCGTGCTGCCCATTGCTCCCGATCTAGCCCCTCCTGAGGAACGCGGCAAAGCCGTTGGCATCGTGATGACCGGTCTACTGCTGGGCGTGCTGCTGGCGCGTACGTTTGCGGGGTGGCTGGCCGAACTGACGGTACACCTGACTCCCCGTATTGCAGGCTGGCGCGTCGTCTTTCTGGCTGCCTCGATCGCCTCCGCGCTATTGCTTCCCGCCATCTACCGGCTGATGCCGCGACTACCCGCGAAGCAGCAGATGAACTATCGCGAGGTCATGGTTTCCCTTTGGACACTGCTGCGGAAAGAGCCGCTGCTACAGGAAAGCTGCGTGCTGGGTGCGCTTTGCTTCGGCACCTTTTCCGCCTTCTGGAACATGCTTGCTTTTGTACTTGAAAAGCACGGCCTGGGAGCGGGCGTTGCCGGCAGCTTCGGCCTGGTGGGTGCGGCGGGCACGCTGATCGCTGCGTCCGCTGGCAAACTGGCCGACCAGCGTGGACCACGCTACGTCCTCTCGCTTGCCCTGGGGGCTATGCTGCTGTCCTATGTTGGCATCGGTGTGACGGAGCGGTTCGCCTTCCATGCGCAGGCGGCTGGACACCTCCACGTCTGGACCTACCTGCTGGCGCTTGGGGCTATCGTGGTGCTGCTGGATGTGGGGATGCAGGCCATGCAGCTTGGCAACCAGACGCGCAACTTCGCGCTGCAGCCGGAGGCGCGCACCCGCATCAACACCCTGTACATGACGACCTACTTCATCGGCGGCGCGGTGGCTTCTGCTGTTTCCCCGGTGCTTTGGCAACATTTTGGCGTAGCCGGCCTGTGCGCCTTTGAGGTCGTCCTGATCCTGCTTGCAATCGCGCGCCATGCCACAGGCCGTCCAATGCCCCGCCCCACCCGGCAGGCTGTGGGTGAGCCCCTGCTGCACACATAGCGGCAGCGTACATCCGCGAGCCCTGCTTCAAGCTCTAAGCTGGTTGCGGCCAGTGCCTGGCGCACGAGGAGATTCTGCGATGGTTCGCTTTTCTGACAAGTTCAAGGCTGCCGCTCTGACACTGGCGCTGCTGATGCCTGCTGCGGCTCTGCCGGTAGTCGCTCACGCGCAGCAAACGGACGCAGCACCCGCAAAGACAAAGGCAAAGAAGAAGTCGAAGAAAACCCAGGTCACATCGCCGGCAGAAGGCACCACGACGCCGACGCCGCAGGCTGGCACACCGGATCCGATCAATCCCAGCGGCAGCCCGGAGCCTCCAACGCCGACCACGCAGGGCCCGCCACCTGCTCCTACGACACCCACCACAAACACGCCACAGAGCGCTCCGCAAAACGCTCCTCACTAGGTTTGTAGTCGAGCGGGCTGGCTAGTACCAGTTCGCTCGCTCGCCTTGCATTTATCTGTAAGTCCCTTCCAGTGGCAGACTAGAAGCAGTGGCAGACACCTTTCGCAGTCAGGTTGCGCAATTTACCTGGGCAAAGTCAGAACCCCTGCATGCGCTGCTCTGCTTGCCGGGCGTGGCGTTGCCTATCATTCTTGGCGTCCACCTGGGCTACAACGGCACTGCCGTCCTTATGGCTGGCGGAGCCATGACCGTCGGTTTTGGTTCATATCAGCAGCCGCTGTTCCGGCGTTCCGGAGCCATGATCAGTGCGTCCGTAGGCATTGCCGTTTCGGCGCTGGTGGGAGCCTTGTGCCGTGACAGCACCGCCGCGCTGATCGCAGCAACCGTGGTCTGGGCCTTTCTGTATGGCATGTCGAACAGCATTAGTACTTCGACAGCCTGGGTCGGCCAGCAGTGCTGTGTCTTCCTTGTAGTCTCATCAGCGGCACCTTCCACGCCGGGAACGACGCATGACCTTGTCTCCTCTGCCCTGTTGCGTGGCGCGGGTGTACTTGCCGGTGGTGCGTTGCAAACCTGCTTCATGCTGCTGTTCCGATTGTGGATCCCAGCCGCGCAGACTGCGTTCACTTCGCCGGACTTCGATCCGACGCACTTCCAGCAGAATTTTCTGCGCGAACAGTTTTCGCCTGGCAGCGGAGCCATGCAGTTCGCGTACCGCATGACCCTTACCGCTGTCGCTGCCATCGCGATTTATCGTGAGCAGACTTGGACCAGCGCCTACTGGATCGGCATGACGGCAATGCTGATTCCAAAGCCGGAGTTTACACAAACCGCAGCACGCGGCCTGCTGCGGGCATCCGGTACCCTGCTTGGCGCAATTCTCTGCACTTTCCTTATCCTCTGGCTACGTCCCGGCGGGCAATGGCTGGCGGCGTTGACGTTGGTGTTCCTGTTCGGCGCGTATGTGCTCAGCAATGTGAACTACGGTGCTTTCGCGATCAGTCTCACCGGCTACATCTGCTTCCTGCTCGCCATTGCGCACCAGCCGCCGAATGAAGTGTTGCTGCATCGCGTCTTAGCGACAGTTGTGGGTTCAGGTGTTGCACTTGGCGTCCACGCAATGTTCGTCGCTGGCCGAACGGCACTGGGCATGGCAACGCCGGTGCTGCACTCTCTGGAAAGCCGCTTCGGGCGCTGACCCTCCTTGCACTGGACTACTGGATGCTATGTCCGATGTCGCTTGCGGTGCCGGCCTGACGCAGGTAGGTTTCGATAGACTCTTCCAGGACGCCCTTCGCCTCCAGCACCAGGTCGATGCAGTCGCGTCCAGCACCGTGCCCACCGGCATGCGGCGTCACATAGTGCGCGGCGGCTTTTACCTGGTCGCGCGCATTCCAGGTTGCAACGGCGAGCCCGACCGACCGCATGGGTGGCAGGTCGATGACGTCGTCGCCCACGTATGCAATCTCATCCAGCGCAACGTCCGCCTCACGCATGATGTCGTGAATGGCTTCCATCTTCTGCTGCGAACCCTGATGGATGAATTCAACCTTCAGGTCGCGCATGCGCACGGCAACCGTGTCGCTGGTGCGCTTGGTGATTACGCCGAAGCGCAGCCCACCGGCGCGGCCAATGCCCATGCCAAGCCCATCGTGCGCGGAAAAGCCCTTGACCTCAACCGCAGGGATAAAACCGTCGGCGCGCTTGTCGCCGGGAATGAAGTACATGGCACCGTCGGTCAGCACGCCATCCACATCAAACACGATGACTTTGATCTTGGCGGCGCGCTCGCGCAGGTCAGTATGCTGCAATTCTGGAATCATCTTTCAAGTGTCGCAGATGGGTACCTGCAGGACGTTCCGGACGAGTTCAGCCGTGCTAACTTACTTTTAGACGGGGTGAACCTTGACAAACGCGCAGCTTTATCCCGCCTACATCATCCCGTCCATGCTGGTACTTATCGGCATTCTGATGAATCGCAGCGACAACCAGACACTGCGGACAGAGATACGCGGTGACATGAGTACCCTCCGTGGCGAAGTGGTTGCATTGCGCAACCAAATTCATCAGGACATGGTCGCCCTGCACGAACGCGTAGCCGTGGTCGAGTCGAAACAAAGTCAGACCTAGGTCCAGTAGAGAATGCGTGCCGTCGGCAGCACTTCGTTCAGCGTCTCCTGAAACCAGGCCCTCATCTCGCTCATAGAGTCCTTCGGGTATACGTACTTGAAGCCGCCGAACTTGGTCCGTTTCTCGGAACGAGCTTCCTCGCGCAAGTCGAGCTTGGTCTTCGGATACCAGCCCAGCAGCACTTCCTTCGAACCCGGCGTGAAGCGATGGGTAATTAGTTCTGCCGACAGGTCAACATTTGCAATCCCTGCAAGGGCCTGCGCCACTGCCTCGAACAGCGCACGGTACTCCTCGCGCCACTGCTCCACCGGCATGATGGGCGCGATAGTTAGGCCCACGGGGTAGCCTGCGAGTGCGAGCTTCCGCATCGCTTGCAGCCTGCGTGCCACCGTCGCAGTGCCGCCTTCAAAGTCACGCGAAACACTGGCCGCATTGACGGAAAAGCGCACACGCGTACGTCCGCTGTGTGGCAGCTTTGCGAGTTCGTCCACGGCGTCGAACTTGGTCGTCCAGCGCAACTGGACCGGTGCATCCCATGCACCGAAGAAGCGGATTGCCTCGCTCAGCGCACCAGTAATGTGCTCGATGCCGAGCGGGTCGGTATAGCAGGAGGACTCGAAGGTCGTCCCCTCATGCGCCCTTGCTACGGAGCGTGACGTGACCTTGCCGCTTCCTTCGTAACTGCGCAGGTTCTCAAGGATTTCCGGAACATTCGCGTAAGCCCGCGTCACCGGCGGACCGCTGAGCGACCCCGCCAGGTAGCAGTACTGACAGTGCGCCGGGCAGCCCTGCGCCACGTGAAACTGCCAGTCTGCCGAAGGCGGGATGGGCTGCAGTTTACGAGCGCCCGGCGGCGAGACGACGATGGCCAGCGTTGACTTTGCCAGTGCGTAAGCCTTGCCCGCGGTGTCTGCGCGGATCGGGTCCAGCCGGTTCGCCTTCAGCTTCGTTACTGCCGCGCCCAGCGCCTCGGTCCGCTCCAGCATAGCCCGTCCATACGGCATGGCGTACGCGTCGGGGGTAATCATCACCTGCCGCGGACGCCACACCCTACCGGGCGCAAGATTTTCCCGCTCCAACAAGGCCGGGTGCACCGCCGCCTCGTGGATTAACTCCGGCTCAAACGGCTCTGAAACTTCGGCTAAGGTGGCTTGAGACATACGCATTGGATGCCGTACCGCTGTTGACACGCACGTCATCTGCGCGCAGCGGAGACCTCAGCGTCGAACACCGCCCATCTACTTAGGCGAACAGGCAGCGAACAGAGATAGAATGCAGCATGGCTGCCGCTGCCCCGCCCCTTGCCGAAGTCCACGATCCTGCAAAAGCGCAGGAATCCCTGGCATGGGCGCACCCAGTGGTGCGGCGTTGGTTTCTGACAAAGTTCGGCAGCCCCACCGAGCCGCAGATCGAGGGCTGGCCCGCCATCCTGCGCGGCGACCCCACGCTCATCTCGGCACCTACCGGCAGCGGCAAAACGCTCACGGCCTTTCTTGTTGCCATCAATCGACTGATCGTCGAAGCCATCGATGGAACGCTGCCGCCTTATACGCAGATCGTCTACGTCTCGCCGCTGAAGGCGCTCAGCAACGACGTGCAGAAGAACCTCGAAGAGCCGCTGCGCGAGATCCTCTCGCTCGCCATGGAAGACGGCTATTTGTGCGCGGGCATTCGCACCGGCGTGCGCACCGGCGACACGCTGCCCAAAGAGCGCGTGACCATGCTGAAGCATCCACCGCACATTCTCGTGACCACGCCCGAATCGCTTTATTTGCTGCT